>JAUWBH010000021.1 GCA_030605085.1 Promethearchaeota archaeon
GTGTAATACATGCTAACAGTCCCCTGCTCAAACCAACGATCACCAAATATTTTCTGCGCCAAAGGTGCGAACATGCTTAAATGTATAGTTCCTTGTATCGTTCCACCACGCATACCAACCTTTTTGGCTACACCATCATCATGAATCGATGTAGTACTGGTTCTAATAAGATTTTCTGGTGCTCGCCAACCTCCGAAAATTTTTCCATCTTTAATTTTAATATCATCTGCCATATAACATTTACCTATTCTTATTTAATTTTTAAAAATTGATATTAACTAATTGAATATTTTTCAAAGAACTAACATATCAATATTAAGTTTAATTTTTTAAAAAAATAATCATTTTGTTCTTAACCAATTTAATTTATCAGATCATCTCGTGAAGAATGTAAAGAGAATGACATAGTCTATGTTTTTACCGATAAAACTTATGAGAAAAAAAAATATTCGCTATAAAATTTTCGAGAAACATTTATATTTAATCATCTATATGTAAGTAAGTATAAACCACTATCTATTTAGAAATTCAAAACTCGTAAGTGATAACTGTGAAAGTAAAGTTTGGAATTCAAAATGGAACGAATGTAGCATTTTTAAGAATGAAAACCCAAGATTACCTTAAATCAGTACAATTTACTGAAGATTCGGGTTACGAATCATCTTTTATTATGGATCATTTAAATTCTACTCCAATCCAAGCAGAAGTACCGAGTTGTACCGTATTATTGACTGCTATGGCGTTGCAAACTAAAAATGTAAAAATTGGTTCGTGCGTCATGGATGTTCACAGAAGACATCCCTCTCAAGTAGCATTAGATTCTCTTACATTGCAGAATCTATCTAAAGACCGATTTATTTTAGGTTTAGGTGCAGGGGAGGCAATGAATTTAAACGATTTTGGAGTTTCATGGAACAAACCAGCATCAAGATTAATCGAAGCTGTAGAAGTGATAAAATCATTATGGAACACCTCTAAATCAAAAAGGCTAACAGCTGATTATAACGGCGAATTTTTTCAGTTAAAAAACGCAAAATTACAATATCCTATAAAAAATTTTCCGAAGCTCTGGATTGGAGCGAATGGTCCCAGATTAATTGAGTTCACTGGGAAAGTTGCTGATGGTTGGATTCCTGGTGCTCATAATCCAAAATTATATAAGAAAAATTTAGAAATTCTGGGAAAGGGAGGGAGATTGGATGAAATTGAAAAAGCTCTTGAAGTGTTTGTAATTATTAGCGATGATAGACCAGATTTTGCTAAGGAGCTTGGACGGTCTATTGGTATGTTGACAAGTTTAAATCCTGAAATTTTAGGTGAGTATAACATATCAATTCCAGAAGAGAAGACATTGCATAACATTATGATACATAAGACGATGTCTGAAATAACAAAAGTTAGGCAGGAGTTAATTGATTTTGCTTCGAATAATGTGCCAGAAGATGTACTTGATTCAATGACTATAGCAGGATCACCTGAAGATTGCATTGAGCAAATTAACGATTACATTAAAGCTGGTGTTGAGCATTTTTTGGTCGAAATCTATGGCGTAGGTAAATATTTTGATGCTTTAAAGTTATTCACAGACAAGGTTTTTAGCTACTATAAGGAAAGTTCGCAATAACGATTATGTATAGTTTTTTTTCACTTTTTTTCTAATAAATCTGATAAATACTTTTTTAAAATTCAATAGTGTTAAAAGAAATATTCGCTGTAAATAATTCATTTTTAGATGCGATTTAAGTAAAAAAAATTAGATTTATATAAATAAGGTTAAACACAATTAACTCATTTTCTTTAATCTTAATTCAGCAATAATATCAGATAAGACTTTTAACATGTTTTCTAAATCTTTTAAAGTTAAATCCCCCATGTGTCCTATCCTAAAGGTTTTATTTACAAGAGAACCGTAGCCGTTTACAATACGGAACCCTTTCTGTAACATTTTATTAACCATCTCAGCATAGTCAATATCGAAGGTATTATTGATAGTGGAAACGGTATTTGATTCGTATCCTTTCGCAGAAAACATTTCTAAATTGATATCACGCACCCACATTCTAGTTCTTTTACCGAGTTGGGTATGTCTCTGAAATCTGTTTTCTAATCCCTCATCGTTCAATATATAATCTAATTGAGAAACTAATCCTCGGATTTGTGGAATTGGTGGTGTAGTAGGAGTTTGATTTACTTTATTTTTCTTTAATAAGGTTAGAAAATCGAAATAAAAACCTCTATTTCTTACTTGCCCTGCTTTTTCGATAGCATCTTCCGATATTGAACAAACTGCTAAACCTGGCGGCAACGCAAGACACTTTTGAACTGATGCTAAACACACATCTATTCCCAATTTATCTACTTCAACTTTTACTCCAGCCATAGACGATGTAGCATCGACGCATACCAAAGCCCCGGAATCCTTAATAATGGGAATCACATCGTAAAGTGGATTATACACACCCGTTGAGGTCTCGTTAGATTGAAGAAAAACAACGGAATATTTATCTGTAGAAAGAGCTTCTTGTGCGACTTCAGGAGTTATGGGCTTACCCCATTCCACACCTACTTTCACGGCATTCTTGCCATTTGCAACCCCTACTTGATGCCATCTGTCTCCAAACGCTCCAATTGAGAAAAATAACGCTTTTTCGTCGTCCTTAATTAAATTTCTTACACAGGCTTCCATAATACCGGTTGCTGAAGATGTAAATATTAGAGACTCGTTTTTAGTATACAATAATTTTTGAATACCTTTAACAGCAAGCTGATGCATTTCTTCGTATGGTTTAGATCTGTGTGTGTCATTGGGCTTTGCTAGTTCTTTTAAAACTCTCTCTGGCACATAAACAGGTCCCGGAGTAAATAATTTTAATTTAGAGCCTTCTTTTTTATTAAAGTGGATGTTAAACATAATTTCTCTTGAAGATTAAACTAGCATAGAATAAATATTTTTCCGAATAAGTGGAGATTAATAACTTCTAACTTTTTCCTTCTTCAAATAAATAAAAAATTTTTGTCTTTGAAAGGTTTACGAGAAGCGAAGATATCATTTTACAAAAATTACTTAAAATCTGTATTGAATTCGGTTATCCTTGAAAATATAATAAAATTTTGATTCACTAATCGTATTAGAGTTTGTATTTAATTGGAATAAGCTTACTTCTATTTCTCTTAAAAAATTACTTATTTTAGTAACTGAAAATGAAGGGGTTTTTGATGATACAAAAGACCAAGCTCCAGTAACGCTCCCCGGATTTATTAATAAAATCCCATTCTTAGTAAGAGAAATCTCCTCTTTATGCGTGTGTCCTGATATTAAAACGTTATATTTCCTTTCAATAGCGAGAGATTCTAACGCTGAACGATCTCCTCGATGATGTATTTGAACACCATGAGTCAATCCAATAGTTATTTTATCGCTCTCTGAAAAAAAATAGTCTAATTCTTGATAGAAGGGAACGTCCTCATTTTCATCATAATTATCCATATTTCCTACAACTATAAACAATTCCTTATTAGTTATTGATTTTAAGAGCTCAATACATTCTGGACATTTTATCAAATCTCCAGTAAAAAAAGTGTATTCAAATGGTTCATCTTTAGTTAATTCGTCTAATTTATTAATAATTCTTTCCGGAATATTATTGGCCCTTCTTGGAATATGAGAATCCCCTATTGCTAGAAATTGCATATTAAAAAAAATGTTTTTTTTTAGAATTTATTTCTTTACATAAAAAAAAAAAGGATTATTTTAAATTCTTATTAAATTTTCTACTCCTCATCTTCTAAAATCTCATCTATTTTCTTATTTTGAAGCACATCTCCCATTGGAACAAACAACCTCAAGTCAGTTGGTACGATTACTGTTTTATCAACATTTGTGAACGATAATACTTGCTGCAATCGTATGTATGTATTATCCCCATCCTTTTGAAGAGCTTCAATAACTTTTCCTATTTTTTCGGCTTCGGCTGCTTTTTTAATCTTTATCGCTTCAGCTTCACCACGAGATCTTCCAATTGCGGCTTCTGCGTTAATTTTCGTGTTACCTAATTCTTTAGCTTGTAAATTAGCCTGTTCAAGTTCTATTAATTTAACTTTTGATTTTTCAATTTCGGTCTTACCTTGAACTAATTGATGCTCAGCTTCGAGTTGAGCAGTCATAAAAATTAATATACTTTAATTACTTTGATTTTGCCTGGTATTTATTATATTCTCGTTGAACATATAAAAAGAGTTCTTTAGCTTTTTTATCCTTTTCAAAATGTTCTCGGATAGGGTCGAGCAATTGATTTAAATACTTTATAACCGCAGGCTTTAAATCGGGAGGGTTTAATTTTCCTTCGCTATAATCTTTTTCTAAATCAGCAAATGAATTATATTCAACTTCACCACCGTATTTTTCTGGCCTTTTAATACTAAAACTATCAACAAGCTCGAAGATAATATATTTGCAATATTCTAATATGGGATTTTCTTCTACTTGTTTTGGAGGACAATATGCTTTGTTTATTTTTCGTTTCACATCTGAAGCCGAATCTAACATAAATATAGAAGAATCTGGATTTGATTTTGACATTTTAAGATGAATTATTTTTTCAATATTATTTTCATATTCTCTCTTGGGAGGTTTAGTTAAACCCATTAACATATGATGATGGACCGCTACTGGTTTTGGTCTATTTATCTTCTTCGCAACCTCTCTCGCAAGCATATTTACCTTTTTCTGGTCTAAACCTAATTGACAAATATCTGCGGGAAGATAAAAAATATCAGCAGCTTGCATTAAAGGATATAAGATTTGTGAAGCAGATAACTTATCGCTTTCGCTTCTTCCCATAATTTGAGTACATCTTTTAACGCGATTTAAAGACGAATTAATAGCAATATTTAAAACTAATTCCCAATAAGAGGGATCTTTCACTATATCAGAAGCATAAATAAATTCAACTTTACTTAAGTCCATTCCACATACTTTCCAGACCTCTATAAAAAAATCATCAACTTTTTTAATTATTTTTAGGTCCCCTCCAAATTTATGATTAGCAGCAGCGTGCCAATCAGCTACTAGAAATTTAAATTTTACACCGGCTTTAGTTATTTTATTCACATTGATTGATCTGAGGAGGCCTTGAGCAATATGAATATTTCCAGAAGGTTCAAAACCATCGTAAGCAAAGATATCTTTTTTACGTTCAACCTTCCATTTTATCATATCCCGAAGTTCATCTAATTCAATAATTTCCTCTCCGACTTCCTTTAATAACGAAATTTTTTCTTCCAAAGTTAATGACATTATATCAATCACTCAGTATTTTAATAATAAAGTAAATTATTACATTGATAAAACTTTTACGATATTTATAAGCTTGAATAAAAAGAAAGGATAATTCAAGAATAAATATAATTCGTTATTTATTTTTTTCTAAAATAACAGATTGGGCAGCAGAAATTCTAGCTACCGGAATTCTGAATGGGGAACAAGAAACATAATCTAATCCGATAGAATGAGCGAACCTAATCGAGGAAGGTTCACCACCATGTTCCCCACAAATGCCACATTTCAAATCAGGTCTTGTACTTTTACCCGCTTTAATTGCCATCTTCATTAATTTCCCAACTCCCTTTTGATCTAAAATCTCAAATGGATTTTCGTTTAAAATCTCCTTATTTAAATAAATTGGTATAAATTTACTTTCTGCGTCATCTCTTGAAAACCCATAAGTCATTTGTGTTAAATCATTAGTTCCAAATGAAAAAAATTCTGCTTCTGAAGCAATTTCGTCCGCGGTTAATGCAGCACGAGGTATTTCAATCATCGTGCCAAATTTATATGTCAATTCTACATTATAACTTTTAATTGTTTCTTCAGCAATTTCAACCATTTGAGATTTTACATGTTTTAATTCTGAAATCATACTTATTAAGGGTATCATAACTTCAGGAATCACATCGATTCCCTCTTTTTTCAGCTCACACGCAGCTTGAAAAATCGCTTTTACCTGCATCTCGTTAATTTCAGGCCATACAATTCCCAATCGACAACCACGCAAACCCATCATAGGATTCTCTTCTGATAACGATCGAATTAAACTAATAACTTTATTCTTCTTGGTTATTTCCTTGTCAAGTGGACTCCGATTTAGTAAAGACCTTGATAACGAATTTGTCATTATTAATTCTTGATTTTCTAATAAAACAATGGATAATTCCGGTAAGAATTCGTGTAAAGGAGGATCTAAAAGTCTGATAGTCACTGGTTTTCCCGCCATAATCTTGAATATCTCGTAAAAATCTTCTTTTTGCATAGGTAAGATTTTATCTAAAAACTCTTGACGGATATCTTTTGTTCTTGACATTATCATATTCTGAACTACAGGTAATCTTTCTGGTGCCATAAACATATGTTTGGTTCTACAAAGACCTATCCCTTCAGCTCCAAATTCTAAAGCTTTTTGAGCGTCTTCGGGAGTATCCGCATTTGCCCTAACCCCTAGTTTTTTAATTTCATCAGCCATTTCCAGCAATTCCAAGAATTCTCCTTTAATTGTCGGTTCAATCAATGGTACTTTCCCTTCAATAACTCTACCTGTGGTACCATCAATTGTTATATATTCACCTTCTCGAACTATAGTATCTCCGATGCTAAATTCTCTTTCTTCTTCATTAATTTCGATATCCTGAGCTCCGACTACCGCAGGCTTACCCATACCTCTTGCAACCACTGCAGCATGAGATGTTTTACCTCCAAATTGAGTTAAGACACCGCTAGAAGCGTATAATCCATGAATATCATCAGGTCTAGTTTGCGGTCGAACTAAGATTATTTCTTTTTGATCTTCATTCGCAAGTTGTTCTGCCGTATCCGCATCAAAGATAGCGATTCCAGATACTGCTCCAGGAGATGCATTGATACCACGAGCTAAGACGTGTACAACAGCATTCTCGTCGATACTTTTAAACAATAGCTTAGATATTTTCTTGGGATCCACCATCATAATTGCTTCTTCTTTGTTCAATAATTTTTCTTTAACCATATCAACGGCTATTTTTACTGCCGCAGAAGGCGTTCGTTTTCCGATTCTGGTTTGTAAGATAAATAACTTTCCTTTTTCAATCGTGAACTCAATATCTTGCATATCTCTATAGTGTTTTTCTAATTTTTTTAATGTACCTAGTAGCTCATCGTATATTTTGGGAAATTCTTCCTTCATCTCTTTTATATTCTTTGGAGTCCTTATACCTGCGACTACATCTTCACCCTGCGCGTTTGATAAATACTCTCCAAATCGCTTATTTTCTCCAGTTGAGGGATCCCTTGAAAATGCTACACCTGTAGCGGAATCCCAACCTTTATTTCCAAAAACCATTGTTTGAATGTTAATAGCCGTACCAAAATTCGGAATATTATTAATTTTTCTGTAAGTTATTGCTCTCCGATTGTTCCATGATTTAAAAACCGCCTCAATAGCAAAGAATAATTGTTCATACGGATCCTGTGGAAAAATCTTTTCAATTTCCTTATCGTATAAAGTCTTATAGTCAGCAATTACTTTTTGTAGGTCAATAACTTCTAAATCAGTGTCTTTTGCTTTTCTCCCTTTCATCCTTTTGTATTTATTTAAAATTCTTTCAAATTTTTCAGCACTGATGCCTTGTACCACATCTCCGAACATTTGAATAAATCTACGGTAAGAATCGTAGGCAAATCGAGGGTTCTCCGTTTCTACTGCCACACCAATCACAGATTCATCGTTAAGACCTAAGTTCAAAACGGTATCCATCATCCCTGGCATTGATACAGGCGCACCGCTTCTCACACTTACCAGTAAAGGATTTTTCTTATCGCCAAATTTCTTTCCTGTAATGTCTTCTAATTCGTTTAGATATCTCATAACTATAGGCCTTAATTCTTTCATTGTTTCTTCGGTGGATTCGAAATATTTTAAACAGACATCAGTGGTGATTGTAAAGCCAGGAGGAATATTAAGACCTAAATTGGTCATCTCACCTAAGTTCGCACCTTTACTTCCAAGAAGGTTTTTTAGGTCTTTATTGCCTTCCCTAAAATTATAAATAAATTTTTTCTCTTTGCTGGTTGTCATATCAATAGCAATATGTATAATTTCAGATTTAAATTTTTATGGTATATATTATTTACAAAATAAAAAAAATGCTACTTTGAATAAAGACTTAAAAATATAGCACATTCTCAAATTAAAATTTAGAAAGACTAAGAAAGAACAACTTTAATATTCTTTACAAAGAAATTTTTACTGCAGTAATTCGCAAAATTCCCAAATCCCATTAATTACAAAATCAGGTTTATACTCGCTTTTTTTTATCATATCTAAAGTAGTTTCTCCTGACAAAACGCAACAAGTAGTAACTCCTGCCTTAAGTCCCATTTTTATATCTGTATATAATCTATCTCCAAAGATTACCGCATCCTTAGGGGAGATCTCTAATTGTTGCAATTTAAATAGCAACATTTCCTCATTTGGTTTTCCGAATACTTTTGGCATTCTTCCTGTAGTTTTGTGTAAAAGAGCCGCTATACCGCCTGCGTCAGGAATATATCCTTTTTCAGTGGGACATCTGTCATCTGGGTGAGTTGCTATGTAAGGCATGTTATTTTGAAGAAAAAAGGATGCTTTAACTAAACGCTCGTAAGTAAGCTCTTGGTCAAAAGCGAGAACTAAAATTTCAGGATCTTCCTCGGTTAATTCAAACCCTTCTTCCGTGAACTCCTCTTTAAGAGACTGAGTCCCTAATAAAAATATTCTCGTATAATTTTGTTTCTTTAAATAATCTATTGTAGGATGTTGTGAAAGAATTATATTCTCCCGAGTTACATTAAGCTTAAGATTTTTTAATTTTTTCAAATAATCAGAGGTAGATCTACTTGAGTTGTTTGAAAGAAAAAAGAAATATCTATTTTCCTTTTTTAAACGCTCGATTATTTCAAGAACTCTATCGAATAATTTATTTCCTAAATAGATTGTACCATCCAAGTCGAAAAAATAAACTATTTTTTCTCTTAATCCAAATAAATCGCTTTTTTCTGAAAGCATATTTAGTTTTATAAAAAATTAATATATAGTTCAAAAAAAGAAATAAAAAAGTTATATTTTTTTAGTTGAAATTATTTTTTTTTAGAAATCGATATCTTTCCCTTCGTAAGCGTATTTATATAGATTCTCGAGGTCGGCGAGCGACGGATTCCGGGGAGCCATCGAAGTACACGGGTCTTGTATAGCCATAGTAACAATCGTATCTAATTTTTGATCAAAATCCTCTTTTTTAATTCCAAAATCCTTAAGAGACAATGGGAAATTAACTTCTTTCATAAGTTCTTTAATTTTATCAAGAACGATGTTGGCTGCCTTCTTATCGTCATCGGCCCATTTCGCCCAGCTTAACTTTTTGGCAATGTTAGCGTGAATCTCAACAGATACATCGTTCTCTTCGGGATTTAGTAAACAATACTGAGTGACATAAGGAAGCATAAGACCAACAGTAAATCCGTGAGGAATGTGAAACGCAGCACCTAAAGAATGACCGAGTGAATGACCTATATGAGCTTGACCATTACCAAAGCATAAGCCTGCCATAGTAGCTGCCTGATGGACCATATCTCTAGCTTCTATGTTCTTAGGATCCTTGTAAGCAGTCGGTAGGTATTTAAATACAAGCTCTACAGCCTTTATGCCCATCGCATTGCTAAATTCGTTTCTATAAGACGACGCCAAACCTTCAAACGAATGCGCCAGAGCATCGAACGCAGTACCCGCAGTAAGTCTTGGGGGCATTTCGACCGGGAAAATTGGATCGAGCACGGCATATTGTGGGATAAATCCCTTATGAGCTGTAGCACATTTAGTCTCGATACCATTAAGAACTCTTGAGATAACCATTGCCCACGTTGTTTCTGAGCCAGTTCCCGAAGTAGTTGGAATTGCAATTAATGTTGCCTTTTTACCTAAATCATTTAAAGTCGGATTAAAAGGGTTAAGATCGTCTATAGTCAATTCTGGAAATTCATACAGAGCCCAAATTGTTTTAGCATCGTCAATAATAGATCCTCCACCTAGAGCAATTACTGTATCGGGCGCGTACGAGATAATTGGGTCCTTGGCTTTTAAAATGTCGTCTTCGTTGCATTCTCTGTCTGAACTAATATTATTATAAACTTTATAATCTTTTCCCCAACTATCAAGTTTATCCGTTAAAATCTTCACAATTCCTAATTTTTCAAGGTTTTTATCGGTAATAACAAAGATTTTATCTCCCGAGATTTGTTCAATGTAACCTGCGGCATCATCCCCATATATTATATTTGGGCAATAAAAAAACCACATTTCTTTTTTTCACCACATTTTAAGAGTTTTAAAATTTTAATTTTTTTTGATTTTCTTTAAGAATAAATTATACATTGACAACCTATAAATATTTTTAAATTTAAATTACTATCTAATAGAGAATTTTTAGTAAATTAAGGTAATTAATTATGGAAGAATATGAAAAAGAAAATTTATATTTAAATTTTAAAAATGTACTTGAGAGTATAATAGAAGATAAACGAAAAAATCCTAAAAACTTGAAGATTCTCAATAAATTTAAGGCGATAATAAATCTCGGTTATCAAATGGATAAGGATTTCTACTTTTGGTGCAATCTGATTGCCGAAAATGGAAATTATACTTTATCAAGAGGAAAATTGGACGATTATGATGTGATACTAAGAATAGCTCCAGAAGATGCTTTACGTTATCATAGTGGTGAATATTCGATATTACATATGATGATTAAAAAAAATGCGTGGGGTTTTAAAAAATTACGAACTGAAAAAGGAAGCGACGGCAAGCGTCATCTCGGAATTTTAATGAAATTTTCAAAAGTTTTTGTTTTAGATAAGATCAAACATCTAAAATGAAAATAATTTAATTTATTTTTTTAATTAAATAACATATAAAATTTCATCTTTAAGCAGAAAGAAAATAGTTCTAGTAAGTTTGTCCAAATTTATTTTTTAATTTAGAAATAAGAACCTTTTTGTTAAGGTTTTCATGCGCTTTTTTTATAATCGGTTTCATTTGTAATAAACTTCTTTTCCGTAATAACAATTTATACCAATTCTTAACTCCTCAAGAAATATTTTTGATTAAGTTCTTCAATTTGGCTAAGAATTTTCTTATCCATAATAATAATTTGAAATTAATCCTAAATATATTGAAGGAGAGTGATAGTTTACTAAAACTGGCTGTTTAAATTATGAAAAAAAAGTTAAAAATTTAGAAAATAGAAAAAAGAAGTAAAATTATTAAAAAAAAAAAAAAATTAAGATAATTGAATACTTTTACCAGAATTCTGTGTCAATTTGGGTTGTAGTATTTACCATTTCTTGAGCGGCTTTTGTAGCTCTCATAACTTTAGCTTTCTTTCAGGAAATCTGAAATTTGATTTAGCCATGTCTCCTTGAAGTTTAGCTTGACCGCCCAATAAGGCTCTGACAGAATCTAATTCTTTCTTCAAAATTTTTACCCAGTTATCGTAAGTGGCAGAATAAATAAATTCCGCTCCAACTACGCCTTCTGGGGCTTTTTCTCCTGGTTTTATAACTTGAAATTTCTCATCTTTTCCTAAGATTCTAGCTCCTGTGCAATCGCCATGGTATAGTCCAATCCACATATTTGTTTCTTCTGTAAAAGGACCACTTGGTTCAATTACAAAAATAAAATCTCCTTCCCACCCGTTAGGCGGAAATCCTTTTGGTCCAGCGGCTTCTTTATAACCTTGGTTTTGATTAAGAGCTTTAGCGTAGGCTTCAGCCCATTCTTGAGTTGCAAATTTTGGCATATTATCACTCTCTTTTTTTTAAATATTTATGATTGGTATTTGATTTTAATATTTTTAAATTTTTAATATTTAAGATTTTTAATATTTAATTTTAAGAAAAGTTATTATAAAAAATGTCCTAAAAAAATCGGTAAAAATTTATAAAAAATATAAATATAAAAATAAATTAATATTTGGACTTAGTATTTTAATTTGAAAACTAATTTGTAGTATTACTTAATTTCTCCTCGCTCTTTCATTTTAGCTATTTCTTCATCGCGGAGTTTTCTCTTAAAAAGTTTCATGACATTTGTTAATGGCAGATCCTTTCTAAACTCAACATATTTCGGTACGGCGTATGGTTTAACTTTATCTCTTAAATATTCAATAATATCTCCTTCAGATATCTTACCCTCGTACTCTGGTTTTAACGATATAAATGCCTTAACCCTTTCGCTACCTGGACGTTCAGGATCTGGAACTCCAACAACTCCTGCTACGCTGACTGCTGGATACTCGTATAAAATATCGTCAAGCACTCTTGAGTAAACCTTATTTCCTGAGACATTTATCATATCTTTAATACGGTCTACGATATAGAAATACCCATCATCGTCCATTTCTGCTATATCGCCCATTGGAAGCCATCCGTCTTCGGTTAAACCTTTACCTGGTGTTGGCCAATAGCCTTTCATTACTTGAGGTCCGCGAACCCAAATTTCACCTCGTTCTCCAAGAGGGAGTTCCTCACCAGTCTCTGGGTTTATAATTTTAACTTCCGTATCAGGAACAGGTATTCCAACGCCTCTTTTTACTTTTGCCAAAAATCCCGTAATTTTTGAAATCCCCGAATGATTAATGGTTACCACCCCTGCCTCTGTCGCACCATAACCTTCACCCATGGGAACACCACATTTCTTCTCAAATTGTTCAGCAAGTTCTGTAGGTAAAGCCGCAGCAGCAGAAAGATAAAAAATCGGAGCTTTTGGAATATCCATTTTAAGAAATATTGTATAGTGGGCGGGAACAGCGCAAACCATAAATGGACGATATTTATTTATTACTTCTACAATTTTGACCATATCTCTTGGATCCATTAAATACATTTTAAGACTCATAGAAATAGCAGTGTGTATGACCCCATGCCCATATTGGTGGAAAATAGGAACACATATTGTTGTAGCAGCTTTCCCTATAAGCCCAAGTTTTAAAGGTTCCATCATCCAATGAAAAAATTGAATTATGGCTGTAGTTAAGTTATAGTGAGTTAACATTGTGCCTTTTGGGACTCCAGTTGTGCCTCCGGTAAAAGGTAATAAGGCAACATCTTCCATAGGGTCTATTTCAACCGTTTCGGTATGAGGTTCGTATTTTTCGATTATATCGTCTAGTAGATAATAACCTTCATCAGAAATTTTTTCCATTTCAGGGTGCTTATAGTCAGGATATAATTTTGTAGGTGCATAAATTATTGTTTTAAGTTTTGTTTCATTTTTTACACCGTTAACACGTTCAAGACGTCGATAAGAACAGACAACGGTTTCAGCACCGCTTTCGCTCAACTCATGCTTTAGATCGGGAGCCTTGTGTAGAATACTGAGTGGAACATGTATTGCTCCTATTTTCATTGCAGCATAATCGGCTAAGATGAACTCCGGACACGATGGAAGAACGGTCGCAACACAATCGCCTTTTTTAACGCCAAAATCCACTAATGCCGATGCTAGCTTATCTACTTTAAGTTTTAAATCTTGATAAGTAATTTCTTCGTCCGCATAGATACACGCGATGTTATCGGGGAAATTCTTTGTGGAATCTTCGAGAAATTGATAGATATTTATTTTAGGATATGGTTCCATGGTTGTTTTGAGTTTAAACGGTCCAAGAGTATAAGATTTCTGCCAAGGATTATCTGCGTAGGTTAATTTTTTTTCTTCTCCCATTGTTATAATCTCTCCTCTATTCGAAATTTAATTTTTATTTAGTTTCAATGAAGAAATTACTCTTTTAAATTATATAAATGTTATCAAACAAATTATAAAAGCAAATTTATAAAGTTTAAAATGTAGCGATGTGAAATAAATTCTTTTTCAGACAGCTTATTATTGAGAAACCTTACGATTGTTTATAAAAATTGGGAAGTTTCTGCAAAACTCCAAACTTTATTCCAATCATCAATCTTTCCGCTTTTGGAAAGACCAGCCTTAAGGTTATCGGGCTGTTCACTCGTTGCCGAGTTTAAGACATACTTCATTTGTAATGTTTTTTTCATTACTTCGGAAGTCTTGAAGGATGTTATCCCGCTATGCTCGAAAAAGTCATGGATTTGCGACCATTCGTAGTAGGGTGTGCCTTTTTTCAAACGGGGCTTTATAGCGTCCCCGACTTGTGAAAGCACCCACTTATAAATGGCTGGAAGCGATTCCTCAAATCCTAGACCCCTTCGAGCGATCACAAAACTTGCTAATGTGTGAGTTGATAAGTTGTGTGAGCCTGAATATTTGTACTTACCGATTAGAGATGTGTAAGAAGGATGTACTTTTCGAACGCTTATTCCTTTTCTCGCACATTTCCTTTCTAACAGTTCTAACGCGGTAGTTCTGAAATTGCTTAATTTTCTGTTTCGCTTTTTGTTGTAACTAAACTTTTGTTTGAAAGAAAGGTTTTCGATAACGATTCCTTTCTTCTTATTAATGCAATAATTTACTATTTTATCCATTAAAAAACTTAGGTAATCCTCTCGCTTGTTCTTTCGGTACGATGGTAGGTTTCTGAACGAGAGTTCTTTGTAGCTTAACAAGTTGCCTTTTTTACTCACATTTGTTAAAGAACCGAAGTTGTAATTTAGGTCTAACCCAACAGCTCCCTTTTCGTATCCGAATTTTGTTTCTGATTCAGGAATTTCGTAAGAGATGTGAGTGAAATACCGTATCCCGTCTTTAAAGAGCTTTCTTTTAATCGTCGCGGTGTATTTTTTCACGTTAAGAATCTCGTTGTAGAATCGCTCTTGGGATTTGATCATAGAAAGAGGATCGATTATCCATATTTTTTTCCTTTCTTTGCGAAAGTTATGAACTCTAATCGTCTTGTCCTCTAATAACTTTATATTCAAGTTAACGCCCTGCGTTTTTCCTATACAACTGAAAGAAGCGTCCCGTTTAATTATAAATTCTTCTCCGCTAATTTTTTGAAGTAGTCTTTCTCGAAACCATCGCTTCGTTCCAAACACGATAGGTTTGAGCTTTAAGTTTAGTAACTTATTTTGCGTAGAATTAAGATTGGAATAAAGTCCTCTCAGTCGTCTATCGTATTTGTTTACTTTCTTAATGCTCTCAATCTTTTCTTTAATGATTTCTATTTTTTCGGTCATTCTTTCCTCTCTATTTTTAAGCCAAGTTATTTGCTGGTCAAGTTTTTGGAAGTTTTCGGCTACAATGGTGTTCACATAGGGATTATTGCGACACTTTTCCATTAACATTTTGCGAATTCTCTTATTTTCTTCGTTGCGGATTTTCTCTTTCTCTTTTTTGCTCAGTTTCTCCCTCTCTTCGTTCCAATTGTTAGGGTTTTCCTTTCCGTTGAAAAGTAGGGTGTATCCTATTCTTTTCATTCTATTGTAAATCGTGAAAACTTCGTGTAGTTGTCTTTCTTGCGATCTAGTCGGGTAAATCCGAAAGATTTTTGTTTGAATCTTTTCAATGCTTTTGAGAGGCATTTTTTTATTTTCTCTAACTTTTTTTTACACTATTTAATTGTATTCTCGAACTTATATGTAAACGGAGTGTTATAATTTACTGATTTCCTCAACTTTTTTCACTAATTTGTCTTTTCAATGTTCTCAATTAATTGTAATAACTCCAATATATGAAGAAAAAAGTTATTGGATATTTCGACATATCGAAATATAAAATTCTAAATCCATCTTATACGGTAAAAAAGCGCAGATATAATTCTGAAAAAAGATGATCTATTTTCGAATCACTTTATTGATAAATATGTTAAAAAAAATAAAAAAAAATAAATTTAATGGTTTGAATTAGAATTCACGATTCGATTGAAATAACGTTTTGATAACTTCTTAATTTTATTAAGTTAGTAAATCTCATCAATGACCCAATCTAATCCGAGTTCTTGAAGTTTTTCTTTAGTTGGTTTGCCAGTCTCCTTATCCCATCCTCGATATCCATAATAAGCTTCTAAAAGCGGTTCTAAATTTACCACTTGTCCTTTAGCAGGTCCTTCTGGCATAGGGTCCTCCAACAAACGCGGTGGAAGGGTATCGTCGGCTCGGGTTAAACCTTCTCGTATACTAAAAACTCTTGCAAGATTGTATATTCTCTCACCTGTTTTTCTAAAGTCTTGGGCAGTGAATTCATAGCCCATTAGTTTTTCTATCAGGGATGCCCAATCCTCGGCGGTTAACACCATTCCCATAAATTTGCATCCCCCTATTGCGTCAAAAACTCCAAAAGCATCTTCCATTTCTTTAACAATCTTAGTAGTTTCAGGAATTTCTTGAAGTGGATCACCAACATCGGCTTCCTCAACGATCATAAAAGGCATTGCTAAAAAGGCCGGACCTTCAATGTATGCTGTAATGTGGCAGCCTCCACGATTAGCTGTAACATAGGCTAACCCTGTTATCTTGGCAGCTCTACTATCGTAAGCTGGAAGTTCTAGTCCTTTAACTTGCATCGCAAACTTTATGGAATCCTTACCTAGTTTATTTGCCATGTTTCTAGTTCCCTCAGCCAGTAAATCCCCAATACCTTCCCTTTTGCCTATTTTATGGAGAAGATCTATCATAGCATCCTTGTTGCCAAAATTAAGCTCTATTCCGCCTGTATCTTCTTTAGTTAATATTCCTTTCTCATAACACTCCATAGCAAAACCAATTGTACTTCCCGCAGAAATCGTGTCGAGACCATATTCGTTACAAAGAAAATGCGCAAATGTTATCGCTTCTAAATCATCTATACCGCACATGGCACCCAAAGCTCCAATTGACTCGTATTCTGGTCCTTCACCTGCACTTTTATATGGCCCTTCTTTAATTTCTGCAAGTCGACCGCAAGCGATAGGGCACGCAAAACAAGGTTTTCTTCCGGTAAGAATCGTGTCGTTGATCGCAATTCCATTTATTTTTTCCGGGTTAGGAAAAACTCCAGTTTGCCAATTTTTAGTAGGGAATCCCCCTTTAATATTTACCAAATCAACCATTGTAGCCGTTCCATAGACTTCAAGGGTCATTTTTAATAAACTCTGATTAACCCAATCGTATCTTTGTTTTGCCTCTTCCTTATATTCATCTGGTTTTGCCAATTCGACTTTTGCACTCCCTTTTGAAGCAATGGCTTTCAAGTTCTTGGACCCCATTACGGCGCCCATACCGTATCTTCCAGCGGTTCTTTTATAGTTTGGTTTATCACAATCGTTCATAACTGCTGCGTATTTAACTAGGTTCTCTCCACTAATACCTATACATGCGACATTGGTTCTGTCTCCATGCTCTTCTTTGAGCAGTCTTGTAGTTTCTGAAGTGTTCTTACCCCAAAGATGTTTAGCATCCCTAAGCTCAGCTTTTCCATCTTCTGTAAGAAGATAAACTGGCTTAGGTGACATTCCTACGAATATTACTCCATCAAAGCCAGATCTTTTAAAATCTCGCCCCCAATAACCTGCTGAGTTTGCTTCCCCCCAAATACCCGTCAAAGGCGATTTAGAGACCACGCAATATCTTCCAGTACTAGGAGACGAAGTGCCTGTTAAAGGACCAGTCATGAATATCAACATATTATCAGGACTTAAAGGATCGGTTCCTTTTTTAACTCCTTCAATTAAGTATTTGGTTGCTAGTCCACTTCCACCTAAAAGCATTCTTTGAGTGTTCTCGTCAGGAAATTCTTCCGTAATCGTTCCACTCGATAAGTCCACTCTTAAAATTTTTCCCATATATCCATACATAATCTAACACTCCACTTATTGAAATTTATTTTAATTTGGTTTTTATTAATAGATTTACTTTAAATATACTTTAAATCTACTTCTTATAAAATTATTTCGGTTTTTTCTGTTTTCTTTTTTTCTACTATCTTTTATATTGAATAATTAGAGGCATTTAAAACGACAGAAAACAAGTCAGAATAAGAAAATTGATTTTGTCAAGTGAGAATTTCTGGAAGAATAAATTAAATTAATAATTAATAAATTAAATTAATATTTCAAGAAAAAGAAAAATTATAGAAAATAGATTACCTCTCAATTAAACGCCAATCCCTATTGTATTTTTTTTATTTTATTTTATTTTTTAATTGTTTGAACTTTTTACATTGGATCTCTATAAGGGTTCATTTAATTGAAGTAAATCCGAGAAATGCTAACAATCAAGAGGGACTATTACCACACGTAAGGACAGGATTGACTTTTTAATCCGTTGTCTCTTTTTTTTCTTATTTTGTTTTACTCTTTTTTCTTCAAAGTTAAATGATATGGTCCATCTTCATGAAAAATTCCTTACAAATAACTTTAGAAGCACTCATTTCTTAATGATAGAGACTTATAGTATTTAAATAAAGTATTTATAAAAAAAAATCTACTCCATTTGTCTTTCTTTATGCCTTTTTAAGAATTTGTAAGCAAGATCTCTAATATCATTATTGTTTGGGTCTAATTTGATGGACTTTTTTTAAACCTCAGGTTGATGATAATCTTAAATAAAAGAAATTTTAATTTCATTTTCGCTGAATTTTTTTTAGCGAAATTCACTAAATTTTATATCTACTTCAATTTTTTTTATAAGTATTTAAGTTTTTAAGAATTCTTTCATTATTTTTCAATATTACATGTAGCTATTTAATTATTTAAATTGTTACTCACAAAAGAATTTCCTTTTTAATCTAAATGTGAAATGTAATTATGTCGTATTATTTTTTATTCTAATTCTATTTTTGCAGCTTAATTATAGCGATTCCATTATTAATGCTAAAATAATAAGGTTTCTGAACCGGTTTAAAAGGCAAATTCATAGCTTTTTTATACAAACGATTTTGACCAAATCCGAAAAATATTAGGTTTTGAGCAGTTTTGTTAATTGTTATGAGACAATCGTCTTTCTTAACCGTTGGAACTTCCATAACTATTTCAAAATAACCGTTGTCCTCGCTAGTTTCCGCGTGTGGCTTGAAAATTTTTACTGGATATTGCTGTAAATGCGATCTAATTACTTTTTCAATCTCAGAGATCATCATTTCACTGAATCTATGTAAAAATTCTATCTGATGATCTTCGATCGCTTTATTGTAATCCTCCATTGTTCTAAAATAATTTATCCACGCCTCGTAATCCTTGCTAAGAAGGAAATCAGCCATGGGACGAATGCTACAATTGCGATCTAGATGTCGGATAAAAAGAATGGCGTTTTCAATGCTTTTTTCAGAGTGAAAATCGATCCTTTTCAAATAATCGTCAAGAATTATAGCATTTACCACTTCTTTTCGTGGACCATGTCTCGAATACGCGATTAGATTCGTCTTTTTTTTATTTTTTGCTTTTTTCAAAATGCTTGTAATTTTAATCAGCTTATCTAAAGACATATTACCAAGGGTTTTTGAATTTAAGATTTCTCGATTAGTAGGGGGTGTTCTATTAGGGCTAACGTAAAAATTACATTTCTTACAAAAGATTTTAGACCTATTTCTTAAAATATATAATAGTCCTCCACATTTAGGACAATTTTTCCGTTCAATTAATATTTTTATCTCGTTTAACTGTTGCCTTTGCATAATTTCTATCCTTTCCTCTTTTAATTTTTTTTTAAATTGAATTATAAAACCTTAGTATTTAAAGAAAAATTTGTTCAAACATATATTTGCATCTGGAAATATAAAGCCCTTATCTATTTAATTCCTACGTGGAATCAAAGAGAGAGAGGCCGAGATTTGGAACCTGATACTACTGTAGGCAAAAAATCGAAAAAATCAATCCAAAAGAGAGAAAAGGCTCGGTAAGTAAGAAATTAGTAATGTGACCTTATTTAAGTTCCCAATCGCTTAGGTCTAAACCTTCGTCGCAATGCTCCTTTAACAATAGAATACTATAAACGGTGCTGGTAAACACATTTCGCACGCTTCTAAAAAACGAATCTTTCGAAATCGTACCGTCTTTCTCCGGAAATATGTTGTCAATTATCACATATCGGTTGTTTTTGAGGTTTAAATTAAAGAAAAAGTTCTTCGTGAGTAAGTACTTCTGCAATTCGATAAAAAAGCGCTTTTTCTTGTCTCCTTTCAGCACTTTCACGTGTACGGGAGAGATTATAGTGGCGCCGCCTATTTCGATAAAATCTCTATTTTTTGGTTTGGTGACCGTTAAGTTTCTACCTCTCGGTCGTCCCGTGGGATCGGTTCCTCCAGGAAACACGAATCGAAATCCAAACTCTAATTTTTCGTCCTTTACATTTCCTCTCAAAAGATTTTCGTCTAACAAATAATTCTGAATTAAGTCTTTTAATTTAGTCATTTTTGATGACATCTTATCATAAAAGGTGATTTTACTTATTCAAATCGTCTTTTTCTAGTTACGATAATAATTGCTTTTCTTCCATTTATTTGTACCGATAAAAAAAAAAATAAAAAAAAATAAATATTAAAAGAAAAAATTTACCTGTTCCTATTATACTCTAATCTTAGTCTCATGACATTTAATTTAAATATTTGAGTTGACATACAATTATTATAAAAATCCGAGATTAAGGAATAACTTAATGCGTGTTACCAACTAGTAGAAAATCTTTTAACTTTTAACTTTTAACTTGATCTAATGCGACAATGGGTTTAACTTTTAAATTATATAAATGTTTTTAATCAAATTATAAAGGTTAAAATGTAGTTAAAAGCAAAAAAAAAAATTAGGTGCGGATGCATAGTAAGCTAATACCTTCAGGCAGTAGTAATTCACTTAAACGCCAATCCCTATTGTATTTCCAATTCCAGCGACAATGACTTTAGTTCCTTTTTCAGTTCTTTTTCGTATAGCCATTTTTATCTTTTCTACTATGAGCGGAACGGACTGTGTAATTGAACGCTTCATAGTAGTTATTGCGTCTTCTAGGTTTTGCTTACAAATTAATGCGTCTATTGGAATCGTTTTATTAGTCGTAGAGTCCTCAATATAATATAAAAGAATCTTGTATAAGTTGTGGAAGATCGTGAATCGCACGAAGGATACGGTGGTTGCGGGCTTAGTTTCGTCGATTGCCGCTTTATGTTCTTACAAAGATAAAGTCACGGTAAGCGAGATCTGTAAGGAATTAAACGTTAAGATGAGCACTATACAGTGGCAAGTTAAAGACAGGATCTTTGAACGGCTCAGAATCGAGGGCTTTTCTTCACTGGTAAAATCTTCAGAAATGTTAGTGAGAGTTATGGTCAAGTTAGGGGTGATCGAACCAGAGCATGATGACGAAGCGGACGCCAATGTCAAGCTTGAGAAAGGCGCTCTTAATGTCGTGGAAGTGAAATTAGGAAACGCCGTTCAAACGTTTAACCATTACGATAACACCGAATTTTATTTATTCGCCTTAGCAAACGGGTGCGGTACTAACACGCTCGTAGGCTTAAAAATCTATGAAGAAAAAAGACAAATATTGGTTGTGGACGGTAAAATTAGCGAAGGAGTTGACAAGCTGTTCGACCTCGATTGTTTAACGTTTCATTCGAAAGGACCCCCTTTAAGCCAATTGGTCACTTGACAAGACTCTCCTTAGAGTCGTTCTTTTTTTGTATTACTTCTTATTTTTTTTGTTTTTCTTGTGAGTGCGATCTCTCACTGGCATTGCGTTGGGTCCTCGAACTATTCGATTTTGGTATAAGTAAACCTGCACAGCATCGTCAATAGATTTAATTTGGTCGTATCTTCTAAAGTCTTGATTAGGAATTTGTATTACCAAACGGAGACATGAAGGAATTTCTTTCCTTTGATATAAATAAATGTCTTTATTCCTTCCAGCTTGAGCGTAATGTACTCGTTAACTTTAAATTCCTGCATTATGAGTCTTTAAATTAATTTATAAATAACTGCTATTTCTGTTCTTAGACAATTTTCTAATTACAAAAGACGAGTAAAAAGTGAGATTAAGAATGGACGAATATTATCCGGAAAAAGATTCTAAAGATTTCGAGCATAGGCGTTCCAAATTTAGATATAAGCTGGATGACAGCTATGAAGACGCGATGGAAACACAGGACAATTACTTGAGGATTTGGCAGGTAAACCCTTCCTACAAAGACATTAAAAAAGATTTTTTGAATATTTATGACTTTTAGGCTAAATCCATAGAACTTAAATTTTAAAAAAATGATCGATTAAAGGAAATTCCATCATTTACCGATCACTATGGTAAAAGCTGGATGCAAGAAAATTGAGCGGAGTTTCATACACGAATATGCAAACTCAGAAGTACAATTAGGAGGTTTTCCTCGAAATCTTTCAATGATAATATTTAGACTTTTTTACAAGAGGTTTTAAGCGAACAAAACTCTGATATAAAAATATTCAAGGAGATTTTAAGGGAAAATCTATATAAAAGTACAATGGTTAGCATAAATGAAAAATCTAAATTAATAAAGATTATCCAAAAGGAGCCACTTACAGAAGAAGATAAAGAAGAATTAAGACAAATACTAAGCAAACTTCCTTCTGAAGAATTGAAATCGTTATTGGGTAAGGAATATGAGCTATTTACTAAAAATCTTTGGTCCGAGGCGATGCCGCTCTTTGTAATTATGGGCAAGGTGCAATTTTTTGGTGAAGACAAAAAATCTGTTTCAAGGGCAGAGCTTAATAGTCGAAATTCTGAAGGTGAAGAAGAAATTGCCCATTACAATAAGTGGTTAACAGATAACATTAAAAATTACATAAAGAATCTCGATAATAGAATCAAGTTCTTGTTTAAGCCTTATAAAACTTTCAAAGGAATGAATGACCTTTTCGAATTAGGATTTAATTACATTAAAGACCAAAGGTTGTCAAAACACGCTAAGAAGGTAATCGCTAAAAGCGTATTGAATGAAATGAGGAAAAATTTCAAACAAAAAGTTCAAGAATGGAGTGAAAAACTAAAGGACCCCGATTTAATTAAATTGCTTATAAAGGCTCAAAATGACATCCTTAAGTTCATTGACGATTATGAGACAAGGTTCAAGCCAAAACCAACACCGAGAAGCCAAATTTATAATCATCATCCAAATTTCAAGGTTAACTACTTTTCAAAGATTACTAATGTCGAGCAAGCTAGAATGTTGGGATTTTTGCTCGCTGACGGTTGTATTTCTATAGAGCACAAAAAGTCAGGGAATTATTATAGAATAGAGCTTACTCTACAAAGAGCGGATGAAGAAGTTCTTCATGATTTGTGTAATGAACTTGGTCTTGATCCTAAATATATTTACCCGTTTGATGCTTATTGTAATTTTGATCAAAAAGCATATCCAATGAGTCAGATAAAATGGACGAGTAATGATATGGCTGAGGATTTAATAAAATTAGGAATGAAATACGAGTTTGACGATAAAAAGGGACATAGGGTAAAGGTTCCAAAGCTTCCTGATTTGGGAAGCGAAGAATTGAATTTGGCCCTACTCTTCGGATTTTACGAGGGAGATGGCAACCTTGGCTCAACGAAGGACGAAAATGGTGAAATAAAGTTTATAGGTCCTACAGTCTCATCGTCTAATTATGAATTTTTATCTCAAATAAAAAAAATTTTTAATCTTAAATACAAAATACAACCAAAATCTTCAGAAACATACAATTATAGAAAGAACATGATCGTAAAGAGTGAAGTATATACGCTTTATTTAGGAACGGAACTTTTCTCGAAAATGTTAAAGGCTTATTCGGGCGGTCTTAAAAGAAAAAGAGTGTCCCTTGAATTTCTTGAGAAGTATGGCGTCTCTCCTGTAAGGCGTTGGTTAATAGAAGTTCTTCCGAAAGAGAAATTACAACAGATGTTAGAATTCTTGTCTCCTACTTTTATCGCAAAGACATTAGGGGTATCTCTAAGGACAATAACTCGCCTCGCTGAAGATTATGGTATTGAAATAAAACAAGCCAGTTATTATAAAAGCATTCAGAATTCAATCCGTTTTCACGGAGAATCTTCTCAGTATTTCAAAGATTTTGATACACGGCCAAAATTTTTAGGAAATTTAGGAAAATTTGAAAATTAGTTAGCAAATTAAAAAACTTGAAAGGGCTATTTTTTAAATAGTTAATAAAGTCGATATATTTTAATCTATAATTTACCATTTTGATAATAAAGATGAATTGTATTATCGTTAAAGGTCGGAAAATTAAATTAAATCCTAAAAATCCCGTCTTATATTTAGGCGGCATGTTAATAGACGATATTGCGAAAGATGTTACATTTTCTATTGATGTCTCTAAAATCGTAGATTTACGTTTAAACGGGAATAATTTGTCTAAAATTAATGGCATTACAGGCTTTACGAGATTAAAAGAGTTATATTTCGACGCAAATAAGATTGTGAAAATAAGCGGCTTAAACCATTTGAAAAATTTAAAAATCTTGGTTCTCTCTTGCAATAAAATACGAGAAATTGAAGGTCTGGACAATTTATATAACCTAACAGATCTATCGTTAAAGTTAAACGAAATCTCTGAGATTAAAAACCTTGGGCATCTTACAAGTCTAAAAGAACTAAACTTTAAGGCTAAAAAAATTTCAGAGATTAAAGGGCTTGATACACTTGTCAATTTAAAGTACTTGTTTCTTGGAGGGAATAATATCGCTGAAATTAAGGGGCTTAATAATCTCGTTAATTTAGAATTCCTCTCGCTCAGAAGAAACAATCTAAGAGAACTTAAAGGTCTTGAGAAATTATATAAGTTAGAAAAACTTGATTTAAGTGACAACAACATATCTGATTTGGAAAGTATAGATTCTTTATCTAATCTAAAATTGCTATTCTTGTCAAATAATCCAATTTCAAAGAAAAAAGCAAAAGAATTTTGCGAAAAACATAATATCAAATTATTTATGTAAATAGTTCACTATCTACACATAAAAGTTTACACCTCTTATGATCTTAATTATTTTGTTTAATTCGTCGTTAAATTATGTTTAATTATGTTTAATTAATAAAAAACCATTCCTATCTTGTCGGAATAGCTCCTCGTTCAAGGAGGGTTTTAAACAATAAAATCTTTAGTAAAAATAAGAAAATTTCTAGTAAAAATAAGAAAAAAATAAGAAAATATAATTATGGTGAATTTGAAATTCTCGAAAACTCTTTTGAATTGAATGATTGTTATTGAAAAAGAAGATTTTAAAAAAATAAAATATCTTCTAATTATACGCCAATCCCTATTGTATTTCCAATTCCAGCGACAATGATCTTAGTCCCTTTTTCGGTTCTTTTTCGTATAGCCATTTTAATCTTTTCGACTATGTGGGGAACCGATTGCGTAATTGAACGCTTCATTGTAGTTATTGCGTCTTCTAGGTTTTGCTTACAAATTAATGCGTCTATGGGAATTGTTCGTTGAGTTGCACTGTTTTCAATATAGTGCTTTTCTACGCCTATTCCTCCGATTGCGGCCCCAACACCTATCGCTATTGACCCTGTTTTTTCTCCAGATAACTTTAACCCTGCGTCTATCATTATTATACGCGAAATGGAATCTCCGTGTTTTTCAACCAGCGCTTTAATAGCTGTGCCTGGTTTACCTACAGTCCCTCCCGGTCCTTTTGCTCGAACAACATAGACCGTTCGCTCTTCGAAATTTACTTCCTGCATTATTGTATCTTTAGATATTTCTATGGCTTCTACATCGCCGTTGTTGGACAAGTCCCTAACCAGTTTACCTACAACCATAGGACCAAGAGCATCTCCAATAGGACTTCCTTCGCTAAATGCTTTAGTAGCATAGTAAAAGGCTTTAGCTAGAGCAAGTATTAAACCCATCTGCATTGCAATTTGCATTAGGAGAATCATCGATTTTGATTTTTTACCAAGAATTAAATAGTGCTTTATCAGACGATAAATGAAATCAACCGCCATAGAAGCTTCAAGAAGGTTTTCTAAACTTTGCTTTGTAGGACTATCAGCATTAGGAGCCAACATTTCTACTTGTTCCTTAAATCTATAATCCCTAACATCAATAAGATGGTCTATTTTGGGGACAATCCCATAAGGGTCTAAAGAAATGGGAATAATTGTTACAAAAGTTATAAAATCCTCAAGTTTTATAGCAAGATCTTTATCTGTTTCTTTTTTATCGGCATGCTTTTTAAAAGTTGTAAGCAAAATTTGTTTGCACTCGACATTCCAATTATTAATCTTTTCTAATCCCGCTGAAATTTGTCTCGCTGCTTTCCAAGATTGAATTCGTTGTCCGTAAAACATGGAAACAAAAATGAGCAAAAAAAACATCAAATTAAGAATTATAGAAATGGGATCTGTTTGCCGTTGACCAAATTGATATATATTGTACATTTTTCTCCGAATTTTTAAAATATGTTTGTAATTGAAATTATTTAGTTTAGATAATTTTAATATTTATTTATGCTTTTCTATTATTAAAGAATAAGATAATACTATTTTTCTAAGATTTAAGAAGACTCTAATTAAAGATAATGGTAAATAAGTGTTTAATCAAGGTGGTTAAGAAATTATCGAAGATGAAGATGACGATGAGGACATATTAAAAAAAGGTATCACATTCAAAGGCGCCATAAAAAATATTTTAGTTGTTTCAATAATTCTGTCAGGAGCCTTGTTTATGTATTTAGGACCAAGTCCTGATCAAATGACAAATTTTATTATTGGGATTATGCTCATCTGTTTTGGAACTACATTGATGCAAATTCAAAAATCAACTCCGGAACCGTTACGGCAGACGTTAACAATCTTAATTTGTAGTCTATGTGGGTTGACAAAGGTTAGAAATTTCGAAACTGGAGACTTTGTTTTTGAAAAAAAAGATAATTGTACAAAATGTAATGATTCAATGGAAGTAAAGCAAATATATTCAGTAAAATTGAAAAGACCTACTGAACCGAGTAAGAAGGAAAAGAGAAAAAAACAAAAATCCAAGACCAAGAAATAAAATTCCAATCGTTTTTTTGATTTAATAATCTATCTAAAAATAGGTGTAATTCAGATTCTAAATTTATTAGGCTTAGGTGGCACATTTGACCACTTGCACGAAGGGCACAAGTATTTGATTAAAACTGCTTTATCAATTTCTAAAAATATTGTTATAGGATTAACAACGAAAGATTTACTTGCAAGGAAAAAACTTTCTTCATTAATAGAGGATTACGAGACCAGAAAACATAATCTTGAAAATTTTATAAGTTCTTTTACAGATATAAATCGCGTCAAAATAGTTAAATTAATTGATCGATATGGACCACCAATACACGAACCAGAATACGATGGTCTAATAGCTAGCCAAGAAACCTATCCAGGTGCGTTAAATATAAACGAAATTAGGGAAAATAAAGGGTTTAAACCATTAATTATAATTATAATTCCATTGCTTAAAGATAATGAAAATAAAAGAATAAGTTCCACATCAATCAGAGAAAATTTAAGCTAACATATGAGTTACAATCTGTACAAACATAAATTAAATCTAAATCCACAACTACCTAAACCAAAAAATTTTTTAGTTAGGATTAATTTTATTTTTCAAATGAATACTTGAGTAGAGTAAATATGAACGATATAACGACGATTAATATCAATCAATTACAACAATATCTATTTCAAGTTTCATTCTTCTTTAATTTCTTTATACTGCCAAGAGAATAATATATCAAATAGATTTTTTCTCTTGGCTGCGGATTTATTTATTCATATTCCAAAATATAATTCTTAACATAATATAATAAAAAAAATTATCCTAATTAAAGAAAGAGGGATTTTGAGCAATCTACAAGCCAAAACATTTAAATAAGTTAAATATTTAGAAAAAATATAAGGATTAAAAAAAAGATATTCGTATTATGACGATCAAACTTAGAGAAGAAGTAATTTTTATTTTTAAGATTTTAAAGAAAAAGAGATCTCAATGTATCGCTTCAGATCTATCCAAGGAGTTAGATATTGATTATATAATACTCATGTCTGCAGTAAATGACCTAATAGACCAAGGTTTAGGAGGTTTTAGAGAGGAGGAGATATATCAGGTTTCATTAAACGATGAGGGAGAATCATATTTAAAAAACGGTCTGCCTGAGCGTCAATTACTTCAAATTCTATTAAATAATAACTTAAAAGAAATTGCAATAGAAGAACTACTAAGTAAATCAAATTTAGACGAAAAAATCTTCTATATTGGAATCAATAATATGAAAAGAACCCGATGGATTGCGTTAAGCAAAGCTTCAGGTGAAAATAAAGTTTTTTTGGTTGTAGATTCTTTTCCCGAAACAGATTTAGAAAAATTTTTAAAGAAATTTGAAGGTAATAGGAAGTTTGATTATGCTACTTTATCTAAAAAAGAGATTATTCAATTTGAAATACTTAATAAAAGAAAATTAGTTATTAAAGATCGAAAAACCCAGAGAATTATTTTTTTAAGTGCAAAGGGAAAGAAAGTTAAAATTTCTGATATAAAAGAGCTAAAACAAGTAAGTAAAATTACATCCGAAATGTTAAGTAAAGGTACATGGAAAGATTATAATTTAAAACCTTTTGACGTTTCTAAACCGGGACCATTATTGAAAGCTGGTAAAATACATCCAATGATTAATTTAATAAATGAGATTCGAGAAATTTTCATTTCTTTGGGTTTTACGGAAATTAGGGGTCCAATCGTTGAGAGCGCTTTTTTCAATTTTGACGCTTTATTTCAACCGCAAGACCATCCAGCTAGAGAAATGCACGACACTTTTTATTTAAATAATCCAAAAGTTGCAAATTTACCTGAAAAAGAAAGAGTTCTTGCCGTTAAAGCAACCCACGAAAATGGTGGCGATTCGGGATCTCTTGGCTGGGGGTATCAATGGGACGAAAACATTGCCAAGAAAACAATATTAAGGACACACACTACCGCAACGACAATTAGAAGATTAGCAGAATATTATAGAAATAACGATGTCCCACCTATTAAAGTTTTTTCCATTGATAGAATTTTTCGAAACGAAAAAGTTGATAGGACTCATTTATGTGAATTCGTTCAAATCGAAGGGATAATTATCGGCGAGCGAGTTACTCTTTGCGACTTGATTGGAGTCATTAAAGAGTTTTATAGAAAGATGGGTTTTGAAAAAGTAATTACACGACCTGGATTTTTTCCTTATACGGAGCCAAGTATGGAAATTGTCGTTTATTACGATAAATTAGGGGAGTGGATGGAAATGGGAGGGTCTGGTATATTCCGCCCAGAAGTAACTTATCCTTGGGGTATCAAAGATCCTATTCGGGTATTAGCGTGGGGTTTAGGTCTTGAGCGATTGGCTATGCTAAAATTTGGTCGTACAGATATAAGGGATCTATATATTAATCCAATTAAATGGTTAAGGCAACAATCGTATTAAGGAGGAGAAGACTAAAATGCCAACATTAGATTTAAAAATTGAAAGATTGGAACGATTAGTCGGACGAAAATTAGATATAAAGGAGTTAGAATACGATTTACAGTGGATAAGTTTGGATTTAGAAGATGTAAATATAGAAGAACAAAAAATTAAAGTAGAGTATAATCCAAATAGACCCGATTTTTCAAGTCCAGAAGGTATTTCAAGAGCTTTAAAAGGATATTACGAGGTAGAGTTAGGTTTACCGAATTACGACATCACCCTTGGTAAAATTGTAATGAATGTTGATCCGAGCGTTAACAAAGTAAGACCGTATATAGTCTGTGGAGTAATTCGAAACATCGATTTAGACGAAGATGAAGTAGCAACATTAATGAGTATTCAAGAACAATTACATTGGGCGGTAGGAAGAGATAGAAAGAAGGTAGCTATTGGAGTTCACGACTTGGATAAAATTATACCTCCTTATAGATATTTAGCTGTAAAACCGGACGCTATAAGTTTCGTTCCTTTACATGGCGATGGATATTCAATGAACTTGGAAGAAATTTTATTATTGCACGAAAAAGGGATTGAATATGCACATATACTTGAAGGCAAAGAGGTATATCCTGTTTTACTGGATAGTAATGACGAAGTTATTTCGTTTCCTCCAATTATTAACGGTGTTCTCACGACAGTCACCGATGACACTAAAAATTTATTCTTGGATTTAACCGGTACAGATTTTAAAGCAATCAACTTGGCTTTAAACATCTTGTCCACAATGCTTGCCGATACTGGTGCTCAAATAGAAAGTGTAAAAGTCAATTATAAGGGTGGCGAAGACATTATTACACCGAACTTAGAACCTAAAAAATGGGAAGTAGAAATTGGCTATGTAAATGATTACGTGGGATTGAACCTGACATCAAAGGAAATGATAAAATGTTTTCAAAAGATTCGATTGGATGCTAAAAAATCTAAAAAGTCAGGTTATTTAGATATATGGGTACCGGCCTATCGAGGGGATATCATTCATCCTGTTGATTTTACCGAAGAATGTGCTATTGGATATGGCTATTTTAATTTGCCTTTAACGATTAGAGAAGGGTGTATTGGTGCGTATCATCCAATTCAAGTATTTGCCAATAAAATAAGAACCATAATGATCGGCGCAGGATATTTAGAAGTACTTAATTTCATTTTAGCCAATTCAGAAAGACATTACAAATATATGAAACAAGAGTACGATATATCAAAACTAGTGCAGATTGCCAATCCTGTATCAAGAGAATACGATACAACAAGAACAAATTTATTGCCTAAATTAATGGAAACAATATTTTTCAATAGATCAGAAGAAAAACCAATTAGAATCTTCGAAGTGGGTGATATTATTGAAATAGCTCCAGAAGAAGAGACAGGAGCCAAAAGAAAATTACATTTATCAGCAGCTACTTATCATGAAAATGCAGATTTTATTGAAATTAGAGGAACATTAGATTTTATTATGACATCTTTGGGACTCTCTAATAATTTTGAAGTAAAAACTGGAAAGAATGCTACATATATTGATGGTCGTTATGGGGAAATCTTGTTAGACGGTACAAAGATAGGAGAAATAGGCGAAATTCATCCAGAAGTATTATTGAATTTTAAATTAGAGTTTCCAGCCTCCGCTTTAGAATTAAATTTACAAAAATTATTATAGTTTTTTTATTAAAAAATATTTAATCGTAGAGTAAAAAGAAAATGACTGAAAAAGACATAAATGAGAAGAAAATAAAAGATTATAGGGAGATTATCAACGATATAGACCAAAAAATATTAGATCTATTAGGTAAACGCGGAGAAATTGCAATAAAAATTGGCGAAATAAAGAAAATCTTAAAATGGGAAGCATATCAGCCACATCGCGAAAAAGAAATTATTGATCGAATTAAAGAGAAATCCAAGGTATTAATACCTGCTAGTGTTGAGGCAATATGGAAAGAGATAATGGGTGCTTGTAAAGTTATCCAAGGTTCTATTTTTAAAGTAGGATATTTAGGACCTCAAGGAACATTTACTCACCAAGCCGCATTAGAGTTTTTTTCTAAAGCAGGGACAGAACATATTGATTGTAAAAACATTATTGAGATATTTGAAAGTATAGAGAAAGATATCATTGAGTTTGGAGTAATACCTATCGAAAATAGCCTTCAAGGAACTGTTAGAGAAACTTTGGATTTATTGATAGAAAAAAATCTAATAATTTATGGCGAAGTCGAACTTAGGATTGTTCAAAATTTAATTTCTCTAAATGAATCCAATATTCCTGACATAAAGAATATTTATTCCCACCCTCAAGCCTTTGGGCAGACTAGAACATGGATAAAAGTAAATTTACCGTCAGCAACTTTAATAAATACGAATTCCACAGCAGAAGCGGTTCAGAAGATTAAGGAGTTGAACGATAAATCCAATGCGGCAATAGGTACAGAATTTTCGAGCAAAATCTACGATTTAAGAATTTTAAGTTCTAATATTGAGGATGATCCATCAAACCTTACGAGATTTTTAATTATTTCAAAAAAAGAAAACGAATTGAGAAAGGGAAGAGTAAGGACATCTTTGGTTTATGTAACGAAACACGTTCCAGGAGCCTTGTATAGAGTTTTAAAAAACTTCTCAGATGCCAACATCAACCTTACGAAAATTGAATCTAGACCTCGGAGAAAAGGGCGTTGGGAATATATATTTCTCATGGACTTTGAAGGTGATAGAGATGATCCTAAAATAAGAAAAGTACTAAATAAGATGAATCAGGATGTAATTTGGTACAAAATTCTAGGTTCTTATCCTATAATGTAATAAAAATATAATATGTCAATCATTTTCTAATTTTTTACTAAAAATTTATTTATTTTATTTTGTTTATTTTTTTAAAGTAAAGTATAAATTTTTAAAAAAAAGATGCTTAACAAAGGAAGATTAAACGAACGAAAATTTGATGAAATTAGGGATACAACGATTAAGAGAAATTATCTTAAATATCCAGAAGGTTCTGTGTTAATTACTCAAGGCAACACTAAGATTATTGTGACAGCTTCAGTTTTAGATTATGTCCCTAAATTTTTGGCAGATACGGGAACGGGATGGATTACTGCGGAATATGGTATGTTACCTAGGGCAACGCAAGTAAGAAACAATAGAAACAAGACTAAAGGAAGAACAATTGAGATTCAACGTTTAATAGGAAGATCAATTCGTGCTGCTTTTAATTACGAAAAATTAGGAGAGCGTACGATAAGAATAGATTGTGACGTTATACAAGCTGATGGTGGAACTCGATGTGCTTCAATAACAGGAGCGTTTGTAGCGGTATTTGATGCAATTAACTATCTCTATAATGAGGGATTTATTTACAAATTTCCAAATTACAAATTAACAGCAGCAATATCATTAGGAATTTTAGACGGAGATATTTTATTAGATTTAGATTATTACGAAGATTCTAAAGTAGATGTTGATTTCAACCTAGTAATGAACGATGATTTAGAATTTATCGAGATTCAAGGGACTGCAGAGGGAGCTCCCTTTTCTAAAGATAAATTAAACGATATTTTAGAAATAGGTCAAAAAGGAATTTTAGAATTAATGAAAATACAAAAAAAAGAATTGAATTTATAGGTTACTGATATTTTTAACTACTATATTTTGAACTCATTAAAATCCAAAGTACTTATTGTTTTTAAAATTTTTAACCTTTCTCCAGACTCTAATACTTCTTGAAGATGTTCATCTTTAACTTTTCTAAATTCACTTAATTTAACCATATTTTGGGAAACTAGGTTAATTTTTTCACCAGGATCTGATTTTAAATTAAAAAGAAATTCTTTTTTTTTCTCCTCATCAAAAATATATTTCCATTCGACTGTTCTTATTGATATAAGTTTAAAACCTTCTTTATTATTTCTTTTCATTCTTCCCCCCATTTGAAAACCTTCTGTAATTATATATTTTTCTGTTTTTAGCGATTTTCCATGGATTAAGGGTAAAAGACTTTTTCCTTGAAAATAATCGGGGATTTTAATATCAAAATAATCTAAAATTGTTGGTGGGATATCAATTAATTGTACCAAATTGCTTATTTTTTTCACAGAGTGCTTTTTTCCTAACTTAATTATGAATAATGGAACTTTTAAAAGTTCATCATAAACATTTCCTTGATGAGTTGAATAGCCATGTTCAAAAAATGATTCTCCATGATCCGCAGTAAATATTATCAAACAATTTTTCTTAAATCTTGAATTTATAAATGAGAATAATTTAATTAAATGATTATCTAAATAATTAATTTGAGCATCGTAAAGAACTTTTAATTTATTCAGCATTTTAGGCGAAAGTACAAATCTTTTAGATTTTGAAAAAATTATTTTATTTAAAAAACTTCTTTCAGAGAGGCTAACATCTTTTTCCATAAATCTTAGTACATTTTCCTTGGGAGGATTATAAGGGCTATGAATATCCATAAAATGAGCCCATAAAAAAAAATTACCTTTAAAATGATTCAAAAAAGAAATTATTTTGCTAATAATGTAAGGTGCGTTATATGCGATAGGAGTGAAAGGTAATAATAAATCTGTAATAAAGGGTATTTTTTTTCTTAGCCAATTTTTTATATTATTAAACCCAGGAACGTGGTAGATTAATTTCTTTATAAGATCTTTATAATTTAAAATTCTTCTTATGGTAAAAATAAAGATTTGCCAATGCGATAACTCTTTTGAATTATTTTTACTCGTTTTATATCTTTCACCATCTAAAAAGATGTTAAATCCGCGATTGTAGTTAAAATACCTTCCTAAGTTAGGATTGCTATGAATACCGTAGGTAAAAATTCCATTTTCTTCTAAAATTTGAGGGAAAATTATTTTATGTGATGGCAAGGGGGAATATCCCCCTTTTAAAAATGGTAAAATTGAAGTAAAAATTGTTGAAAATGATGACGGGGTTTCGGGACCGTTTGTAATTGCATTTAAAAAAGTTATCCCATTTTCAACAAATTTTTCTAAATTTGGTGCTGTATTTCGGTGATATCCATATTTTTTCAAATGATCTGGTCTTAAGGCATCGATGGTAATGAGAAATACAGCGTTATTATTTAACTCTTCGTTCATTAATATGAAATAATAATTTATTTGTTTATTTTCAATGAGCCTCAATACCTAATTGTTCTGGATGTTTTTGAAAATATTGTACACCTTCTTTTATAATATCAATTATTGTTCTTACTGGTTTCCATCCGATCTCTTTTACAATTTTATCATTTTTACCGATTAACAAAGGAACTTCACTTGGTCTCATTCTTTTTGGATCTACATAAACTTTTGCGGTAACATTATGGATATTTTTAGCTACTGTTATATAATCTGCTATTGAGATTCCTTTACCTGAACAAATATTATAAGGATCCCCACATTTCTTTTTTTCACTAATTAAAATGTAGGCATTTACAGTGTCTTTAACATGCGTAAAATCTCGAATAGCATTAGGATTTCCGATAATTATTTCTTTCCTCATATTTTTTAAAATTTCTACAATTTGTCTGTGAACAACACTAGTTACAAATTGTATTCCTCTTCGAGGGCCTTCGTGATTAAAACCTCGTGTAATAATGCTTGGTATATCGTAGGAATTGTGATATAACCACGCAACATGTTCGGTTGCAACTTTAGTTATTGCATAAACACTTCTTGGGCGGAAGGGATTTTTTTTTAAATCTTCAGACACTGGAACCTCTGCGGGTTTCACTAATCCATACTGTTCACTGCTACAACCTACTTGCACGCTTTCTAATTCGTTGTCAAACCGTCTTGCTGCTTCAAAAATGTTAATTGTCCCTTCAATATTATTATGAGCAACTCTAACAGGTTCTCTAAAAGAAGTAGGAACAAATGATTCTGCCGCAAGATGAAATACAGCATTTGGTTTTATTTCTTCAAAAATTCCTTGAATTCTTTCAGTACTCGTAATATCTGCTTCGTGTAAAAAGATCTCACTGCGAATATGCTCAATATTTTCATGCAACGGAACAGCATGCCTACGAATTGTTCCGTGAACCTCGCATCCTAAACTTAATAGCTGCTCGGCTAAATGACTTCCGGCAAATCCAGTTATTCCTGTTATAAGAACGCGCTTATCTTTCCAATAATTTTCATTCGGTAAAGCAGATGTTCGATTTTCAAAATCTTTTAAATAATTTTCAATCCGTTTAGGTTTTATAATAAGCCCTTGTCTTTCAAGTTCTTTAACGCGTTCATTTTCTTCTAATACATCCTCAATTGGTATTAGTGTTTTCATAAGCACACAGGATAAATTAATGGTTTTTATTTAATTTTATTTGTCATTTCTTACATTTTTTAAAAATAGAATCTTTTTCTGCAGAGATTAAAATAAGTTAATTTTGTAGTATTCTTAGTATTTTGTTATTAAATTCATCAATATAGAATTTAATTTTTTTTAAATTAGAGTAATTATTTGAACTAATATCACATTTAACTAAAGTAAAACATATTATAGATGAAATCTTTTTTTTTTTTCGAATTTTTTGAATATCTTCAGCGACATAAAAGAATTTTGGATATTCATAAATTATCCTCTCAATTTCATTCTCTTTTATATTTTTATGAAGAATCTCAAATTCGATATTTTCATCAAGAAATTTTTTGAATTGATCATTTCCAGTTAATGTAGATATTGTTTTTCGAGAAATCATAATTTAATTTATAGTTTCTTGTTTTTCAGATATTAATAATTAAGTTTTATTTTTTTAAAGATAATAAATATTTTATAAAATGAAATGGGATTAAAATTTTGCTAATTGTCTCAATATAGATATAGTAAATCATTTTTAAGAACACTCTTTTTCGGAATTTTGTATAATATTTCTTATCTACTAAATTTTTAAAAACTAAATATGCTCTTACTCTTTTAAGATATATACTGCATAAAATGAATACTCCGATAAAAAATAAACCCAAATTTAAAATTAAAAAAACAGGAAAAATTAAAAAATATACAGACACTAAAAAGAAAAATAAGACTTTTAAAATATTTTTTATTTTTTTAGTTTTATAAGAAAATATTAATAAATTTTCAATATATCTAATTCTATCCAAAATATGTTCTTTAATTGTTCCAGGAAAATATGTATACATCCTACTACGATAATCTGTTAACCAATAAATCTTAAATCCTTTAGAGATTATGTCTAATCCTCTAGATACATCTTCACCAAATAAGCTATCTTCTTTAAATTTTCTAATCGATTTAATAACTTCATAACTCAAACATGTATTAGCTCCTGATATACTTGTTTTATGATATCTCGTGAATTTATATCTAAAAAATCTCATTCTATTAAACTGTAAATAATTTACTAAATCATTATTCTCTTGAGATTTTAAAGGTCTTAGTCCTGAACCCCGTATTACTTTCTCATTTTCATTGATTATTGGAAAAATCATTCTTAAAAGAAGCTCATCAGTAAGATAACAATCTGCGTCAATAAAATATACGAGCCCTTCATTGACATAGTCTAAACATTCGTTTAAGGCCCTGATTTTTCCTAAAGCAGCCCTACTTTTACCTCCTTTTTGGTGTAAAATTAAAAATGTATTATATTTTTTAAAAGAATTTGCTATAGTAATAGTCTCCTGGCTTCCTCCAGCGTTAACAATTATTTTTATACTCGGATATGATAATTTAGTGATAGATAATAAACATTCTTTGAATTCTTTTCCTTCTTTCCATGCAGGGACAAGAATATTTATTAATGGGAGTTCCTTTAAATCGTTAATAGAGATTGTTTCAGGATCTCTATTTTTTTTTACTGCCCTTATATATTTTCTATCCCTTATTAAATAAAATAAAATATGATTAAAAATGATTAATAAGGCAAAAATGATCAAAAAATTTAATGAACTAATAAATTCTATTAGATCTGCGATTACATTTAAAATTTGATTAAAAATGGTCATGAAACTCAATTTATTTTATTTCTTAATATTATTCTAACTAACCATTTATTAAAGAAATTATTTACCCAAATTTATAAATTGATAATATCTAACTTATATTGTAAGAAATTAAAACATATATAGAAAATTCGATTTAATGAAATAACTAATTAATACAATCAACAAACAAATATATGATTGGTGAATCTCTTTATAGAATACTTCAGAAATATTCTTTTATCAAAAATAATAAAACTTACGATTTCACCAAAACTATCCTTTATCCATTCATAATTAAAATTATTTCTAAATTTTATAAAGATAAAATCGACGAAAATCTAATTATTATGGGAGCACATGGAGGAGGGTTATTTCTTGATGATCCCAAATATATTTTTAAATATTTAAATGAAAGGACTGATTACAAAGTATTTTGGATTGCAAAAGCCAAGCAAGTTTTTAATAAATTAAAGAGAGAAGGTTATAATGTACTTCCTTTTTATAACTTAAAAACTATAAGACTTCTTAGAAAAGCGAAATATATTTTTTTAAGTCATGGTTATTTAGATGTTTTACCTATCGAATTTTCTTCAAAAACGACTGTTATTCTAACTTGGCATGGAACTCCAATTAAAAAAATAAATCTTGGTTTAACAGATTCATATTTATATAGTAAATGGGGAGATATTTTTAGATTAAAGTTGAAAAATGACCAATATATTGATTATTTATTAACTCCATCAGGAAATAAAAGGGATCATCAAATACTAAGCAATTCGTTTAGGATATCATCTGAGAAAATACTTGATTTAGGTTATCCGAAATTAGATATCCTATTTAATGAAGATTTAGAAATGATAAATAAATTAAAAAATTATTATAACATACCGGAAAATACTAAACAAATAATATTATATTGCCCAACTTGGAGAGATGATTTTGAATTAAATTTTCCTTTCACGGCGGCTGAATTAATGAGTTTAAATAATTTACTTGAAAAAACAGAATCTATTTTTCTAATAAAAGCTCATGTTTTTGTTAAAAATATTAATTTTAAAGATTATAAAAACATCAAAATTGTGTCTAAAACAGCAGACATTCAGGAATTATATTTGATCACAGATATTTTAATAACAGACTATTCTTCTACTATGTTTGACTTTTCTTTATTGAACAGACCAATTCTCTTATATACTTATGATTTAAAAGATTATTTAAAAAAGAGGGGATTATACTATAATTTAGAAGAAATAGCACCAGGTCCCTTATTTTTTAATGTTAATGACTTAATAGAAGGAATTAAAAATATCGCCAAAATTAGTAAGGATTACGAAGAAAAAAGAAAAAAAATAAGAGATAGATTTAATAAATATCTCGATGGTAAATCAACAGAAAGATTATTGAAATATTTAAACATCGTCTATAATAATTAATACAAAATAAGTTTGAGAAATAACGCTCTTTATCGTTTAATACACGCCTCTAAACCTTTTGAATATTAGAATAATCCGAACAAAGTTATAAATTAGTGATCTTACTTTTTATAAATATAATGAGTTTAAGAAATAGAATTTCACCTGAAGATAGAAGAAAAGTCTTAAAAAAATTAATTAATGAGAGAAATTTTATAAGAGCTATTGAAGTCCATAATGGTTTTAGTGCTATAATTGCAAATGATATCAAAGAAAAAATTGGAGATGAATTTTTTGAATTTGACGCATTATGGGAGAGTAGTTTAACAGATAGTGCTGCTAAAGGTTATCCAGATGTTGATATAATTGGACCCGAATCTAGATATGAAACGATAAGACAAATTTTAAATTGTTCACATAAAACTCTAATTGTTGATGGAAACACTGGTGGAGACGCAACAAACTTCGAATATTTTGTAAGGACATTAGAAGATATGGGCGTTTCAATGGTTATAATTGAAGATAAAATGTTTCCTAAAAGGAATAGTCTTGTATCTGGTACAATACAAACTCAAGAAAATCCAGATGTTTTTGCTATAAAAATTAAAAGGGGTAAAAAGGTTCAGATATCTAAAGATTTTATGATTGTTGCTAGAATTGAAAGTTTAATCTCTGGTTTAGGACTAAAAGACGCAATTTTTAGGGCAAAAAAATATTTAAATGCAGGAGCAGATGGAATAATGATTCACTCTAAAGAAACCAATCCAAAAGATATTATTGATTTTGCAAAAGAATATCAAAAATTAACAGACGAATTAGGGTTTAGAAAACCTTTAGTTTGTGTTCCAACTACTTACAATACTATAACCGAAGATGAATTAAGAGAGGTGGGATTTAATATTGTAATATACGCCAATCACCTATTGCGTTCAGCTCATAAAGCTATGAAAGAAACAGCGATAAATATTTTAAGAAATAAAAGAGGTTTTGAAGCAGAATCAAAGTGTAGTAGTCTTAAATCTATATTTGAAGATGTTGGTTTTTTAGAAGTAAAAGAAAAAGATATGAAATATGTTAAAGGAAAAATTCGAATTATAATTCCTGCAGCTGGTAAAGATCCAACATTTACGATTCCCAAATCAATGATAAAGGTAAAAGGTAAAACTATTCTTCAAAGACAATTAGAAACATTGAATAACTGTGGTATTAAGGATGTTACTGTAATTAGAGGATTTAAAAAAAATCTCGTTAATGTCGAGGGGATTAAGTATATTGATAACGATGATTACGAAAATTACCATATATTATATTCTTTATTTAAGGCTGAACAGGATATGAATGAGGGCTTTATGTACATAAATTCAGATGTTTTGTTTGACGAACGCCTAATAAAAGATTTATTAAATTCAAAAAATGATATTGTTTTAGCTGTAGATAATTCGTATAGATATCATAAACATGAAATAGATAAGAAACTTGATTTGGTTTTATCGAAAAATAAACCTTCTGAAGAAAGACGGATGTTATTCCAAAAAGATAACGAAATTATAAGAATAGGTAAGAATATAGATAAAAATATAGCCGATTACGAATATATAGGAATAGCCTATTTTTCAGAAAATGGAACAGATATAATAAAAAAAATATACAATGAGAGCAAAATAAATCACAGTGGTTCTTTTCATGAGGCAGCTTCATTTGAGAAGGCATCTTTTACAGATTTTATTCAAGAAATTATTGATAGAGGATTCAAAGTAGATCTTTTAGAAGTATATAAAGGATGGATTGAAATACATAATGAAAAAGATATAGAAATTGCTGAAAGATTTTTATAATTTCATTTAATATAGAGTTTAAAGTAGTCGCGTATTAAATAATTGAGAAGATGGTTGAATATATTGGATTTAATTCTATAAGAAAGCTTCAAAAAATATTAATAGAAAATAATTTCAAAAAAATTTTTCTAATAACTTTTGAAAAAAAATCATTTGAAAGTACTAATATTAAAGAAACAATCTTTTATCTTCTTAAAAATTTTATTTTTTTTCAATTTAATGATTTTACGCCCAATCCAGAAATTAAAGATATAAAAAAAGGATTGGAATTATACAATAGAGAAAAATATGATGTAATCGTAGCTGTTGGAGGTGGTTCTGTAATAGATATGGGAAAATGTATTTCTATTTTTTCAACTAATAAGGAACCTCCAGAACAATTAGTTTTAAATAAAGTTAAAATTAAAAAAAAGGGAATCCCTCTAATTCGCATTCCTACTACAGCTGGTTCCGGTAGTGAGGCAACACATTTTGCTGTTGTTTATATTGGCAAGGCTAAATATTCTTTGGCTGATGTTAAATATATGCAACCTAATTATGTCATTGTAGATCCTCAATTTACATATAGTTTACCAAAACATATTTCTGCTTATTCAGGAATGGATGCATTTACTCAAGCTGTTGAATCTTTTTGGAATATACATTCTACTAAAGATTCAAAAAGTTATTCTAAAAAAGCAATAAAATTAATTTTGAATAATATTTTGAAAGTAATTGAAAATCCCAATAAAAAAACTAGATTTAACATGAGCATTGCCGCAAATTATGCTGGAAAGGCTATAAATATTACAAAAACTACCGCATGTCATTCTATTTCTTATCCTATTACGTCATATTTTAACATTCCTCATGGTCATGCTGTTGCTTTAACTTTACCCTCCATGATAGTTTTTAATTCTGAAGTAACAGAGAATGATAATTTAGACCCGCGTGGAGTAGATTATGTAAAAAAAACTATGAGAGAGTTATTATCATTTTTAGGCGCATCAGATTTTATAGAAGCAAAAGAAAAAACTTCTCAATTAATGCAAAATATCGGATTAAAAACTAGATTGAAGGATTTAGGGATAACGAGTCAAGCTGATATTGATTTGATTATTAAGAATGGATTTAAACCCGATCGCGTGAAAAATAATCCAAGAAAATTAACAGAACATCAACTAAGAAGAATATTGGAGGATATTAAATGAAAATAATTATTTTAAATGCGGGGATTGGAGAAAGGCTTAAATTTTTAACAAAGGATAATCCAAAGTGTCTTATAAAAATTCATAATAACAATACGATTTTAGATATTCAATTAAAAAATTTAATAAAATGCAATTTGAAAAATATAATTATGGTTACGGGATATCTTGATTATAAAATTAAGAATCATATCGATTTAAATTATCCAACTTTAAAAATTCAATATGTTAAAAATCCAATTTATTATAAAACTAATTACATTTATTCGATGTATTTGACTAAAGATTTTATCGATGACGATATTATTTTACTTCATGGAGATTTGATTTTTTCTAATTCAATTCTAGGAGATTTAATCAATTCCAAAGACTTTAATTGTGTATTGGTTAATAAAAATATAATACCTCCTAAAAAAGATTTTAAAGCCTTAATTATTGATAATAAAATACTTAAAATTGGAGTTAATGTTACTGGAATTAATATTGCATTCTTAGCCCCTTTATATAAATTAATAAAACAATTTTATGAAATGTGGCTCAATCAAATAGAAAAGTTTGTCAAGAATAATCAAATAAAATGCTATGCAGAAGACGCATTGAACGAAATTCTTAGCAAACACATATTAAAACCTTTTTATATTAACGATGTAAATTGTAAAGAGATTGATGATTTCGAAGATCTACAATCTATTAAAAAGATTCTTCAAAAGAATAAACAGTTTAAGTTAAATAAATAATAATACCTTAATTAAAATGATATATAACCATGATTTCTTGTCAAAATTTTTTCGATCTTTTGAAAAAAAAAGGTATTTCTTTTTTTACTGGAATTCCTGATTCTACTTTTAAAGAATTTATGAAATTTATAGCAGATAACGATTCGACAAATTTACAAAATTTAGTTCCATGTAATGAATGTGAAGCTATAGCATTAGCCTCTGGCTATCACTTAGCAACTGGAAAAATAGGAACTGTCTATATGCAGAACTCTGGACTTGGTAAAGCAATTAATCCTCTAACTTCATTATGCGATACCGAAGTTTATTCTATCCCTCTTCTTCTATTAATAGGGTGGCGTGGTGAACCTGGAAAGATTGACGCACCTCAACATAAAAAAATGGGTAGAATTATGCTTTCCTTACTCGATACTCTCCAAATTCCATATTATATACTTGAGCCAGATTTAACAATTATTAAAAAGGAACTTGAAAAAGCTTTTAATTATTTCAAGAAAAACAAAGCAGCATATGCATTTATCATAAAGGGCAATTTTTTTCAAAATTACGAAATGAGAAAAAAGCAAATAAATAATTATACCCTTAAAAGAAAAGAAGTAATTCGAGATATAATGAAAAATTTGACTAACAACGAGATTATCGTATCTACCACAGGATATATTTCTAGAGAATTATTTGAGTACAAAGAATCAGGAAATAAAGAACATTTCAGAAGTTTTTACAATGTAGGTGCTATGGGATGTGCCAGTTCTATTGGTTTAAGTATAGCACTCCAAAAACCAAATAAAAAGGTTATTGTTTTTGATGGTGATGGCGCAGCAATAATGCAGATGGGTGCATTTTCAACAATTGGCAAATATTCTCCATCAAATTATGTCCACATTATTTTTGATAATCAAGCTCATGAAACCACTGGTGGTCAACCTACGAATTCTTCTACAACAGATCTACTTCAAGTTGCTTTAGCCTCTAATTATAAATCCGGTAAAATCATCAAAACTAAAGAAGAACTAATAAATAGTATATTGGAGATTAAAGAACAAGAAGGTCCCATTCTTCTGTTAATTAAACTTGCAAAAAGCAGCCCCCAAAATCTGAAAAGACCTGATAAGGATCTAAAAAGATATAAGGAAGAAATTATGAACTATCTAATAAATACAAAGAAATAAATTTTGAGGCTTATACATATTTATATATTTATTTTTCTTTATCCATAGCTTCTTTTTCTTTGATTTTTTAAACCAAGCTTTGAAAATTAATATTATAAAGATATTGATGATTTTATGACCCATATATAAAAAGAATTTAAATTTTTTTTAATTTGGTTATTTAATAAGAATTTTTACTTTTCTTCTTTTATTCTTAGGGAGATTAGGAAATTTATTAAAGAATATTGCAATTAACATAGAAATTTTTAATATTTTAAAAAGAGATCTTTTAAAAACTATTAAGCTGTGAAACATTATTTTGTAATATTCAGTATAAAGATACTTCAAGGTTAAGTTTGGAAAACCAGTATTCAATCTTCTTTGATATGCTTTACATTTAGCGATATACCAGTAAACTCTCGCTTGAAACATATTCCTACCTTGGGATATTCCCCCCTGATGGCTACGATAATAATATAATGGTTTATTTATATATTTAAGATTAGTAATCTCTTCTAATTTATAAATTATATCTTTATCTACAGCTTTTTTTTGGTTTGGATCAAAACCTGTAGTTTTTTGATACGCGGCTCTACGAAATGTTTTAAAATGCGATATGTTGGTCTTAAAAATACTAGTTTTTTCTGGAATAATAGGACCAATAGATTCCTTAATAACGCAATTCTTCATTTCAGAATCACAAATCCACATCGTACTATAAATAAAGCCAACATCTGGATGTTTTTGATAAGCTTCAGCTACAATTTTTAAAGCATTGTCATGAAGTTTATCGTCGGAATCTAAGATCCCCAGTATTAAATTTGAAGCATTATTGGCAGCAGTTCTTAAAGCACCACCGTATCCTTCATTATATTTATGCCGTATCAATTTGATTTTTTTATTACCTAAAAATTTATTGATCTTTTCAATCGAATCGTCTGTTGAACAATCGTCTACAATAATTAGTTCCCATTCTTGATAAATTTGAAAAATAACACTATTTATAGCTTCTTCAATAAATTTTGCGTTATTGTAATTCGCCATTAAAATGGAAAAAGTAACTTCTTCTGAGTCTATAGAATTTCTCATTTAAGCTAAATTAAGATCCTATTTACTATAAAATTCAATATTAATTTATTTATCAAACTCTTTATTAATAATATTTTGTTGGGATTTATTATTTTTGCCCATCTGGTAATAATTAATGATTGTACAATTTGTAACAATTGAAACGCTATTAGGAAATTGTTTACTTAAGCTTACAAGATTAGTATCGCCAATATGATTATGAAAAATCATTTATAAAATAGTAGAATTTTAAAAAAATTTTGAGAAAATATTGAGAAGAATATTAATATTAAAAAAAAATAATGTTCCTATTTACTATTTAAGTGTTGTTCCACATTTTACGCAGAATTTATGAGTTCTTTTATTTTGAAGTCCACAATTCCTACAATATATGAACTCTTTAGAGGCAGGTTTCTCCTCCGTTTCGACCGCAATTGGAGCGCCTTTATAGGATTTTTCGAAGCTTTTAAATGATTCTGAAAAGTCTTCTGGAACTCCTTTACCTTTTTGAAGTTCCTTTTTATCTACTTTTCCTTCCCCTTTTTCTTCCCATTCTTTGTACGCTAACATTAATGCATCTATTTCATCGATGTTTGTGAGTTGATTAAATACAATTGATCTAGTGCTCGAAAAATATTCGGCGTCTATTTCTTGATTTTTTATCATGGACTGAATTACGCCGATAATCAAATTTTCGTCTTTAATTCTGGTTTTCTCGGTAATTTCAACTGTTTGTATGCGACTGAATTTTGATCCTAACTCTAACACTGTCGTCTTAATTATCAAATAACTACATAAACGCATCTTTTCATCGGTCCACGCTAAGATCTCTTTGAAATTATATTGTCTGGCGGTGCTTCTAATACTCTCTAATTCGGCAATGGCTCTCGAAAAGTCTTTTGCTTGAATAGATTCTTCCACCCTAGGAAAATTTTCTTCAAGAATCATTTTTTTCTTTTCTAATTCTTGACACGCGTTTAATTTTTCTTTTGCCTCATTAATAACTACGCTAAGTTCGTGTAGTTTAGCATCTTCAATAATCGCATTTAATTCTTTTATAGCGTTTGTGAATCGTTCTTCTTGAATTAGAGTATCTATCTTAACCAGTCTGTCTTTGAATCCCTCCTCTAAAATTATCCTTTCTATTTCTTCGCATTTGGTTAGCTTTTCGTTTGCCAAGTTAACAACTTTTTTAACATTTTGGAGTCTCGCTTCTTTAATAATTTTATGCAATTCTTTTTTAGCACGCGAAATTTGCCTTTCTTGAATTAATTCGTCCACCATAACCAACTTGCTTATGAAATCCTTTTTAAAAGTCTTTTTCGAAGGCTCCTCGCGTAATTGCTTTTTCTTCCTCGTTTTGATGTAGACCAATGCTCCTGCAATTCCTACACCTCCTACTATACCTAAAATTACGATTAAAAGGAGACTACTTTCAAAAATATTCGTTGGGGTTTCGGCCTTATCATCCTCATCCTCGTCAACACCGCCCCCTCCACCGCCTCCTCCTCCATCGTCACCGTCGTCACCTCCATTGCCACCAGCATCTTCTATACCGGATAGCGCAAATATTGATGCGTGGTCTACTGAAATAGTGAATTCGTTTCCATTAATACTAATCGCAACTTCTTGCCATTCCCCGTTTCCGTTATTAGCCGATTCGTTAAACCACCAGCATTTAAGATTCGATAAACTTGCAGCTCCTTGATATATAAATGTTATATTTAACATCCCGCTCAAATTATCCGTATCGTTAAGTAGTATCTCAACAAACAATAAACCGTTGGAAAGTGAAGTACCGAGAGGATTACCTCTAAAACCTGCATAAAGTAACTCCATGTTGCCATTGACCCCGATCGATATATTAATTATATAGTCTGTCGTACCTTGAGGGTCAGTTTGAAATAAGTATGTTCCTATAACTAGTATTTGCTTAGTAAGATAGGTTTTTACGGAAAAATATATAACCTCTGATTGATACATGATTCCTAACGAGTCGTTTCCGAACACTTGGATATTATGCGTTCCATCCTCGGGCAACGGAATCGTTGTATTTCCTAATATCGTTTTGTTTGCTTGACCGTCCAGAGAATAGCCCATCCAATCTAAAGTTGTATCGTTTTCAAAGCTGAGCAATAACCCTTCGTTCAAATTCTCCCCTAAATCGTAATTTAGATCCCATGAATAACCTATAGCATCTAAGTAACTTCCCAAGATTTTATATTCAGGATATGTATAAGTTTTAAAAACATTCATACTAGGTTGATTATTAACAAAACTCAATTGTCCTGAGTCC
>JAUWBH010000186.1 GCA_030605085.1 Promethearchaeota archaeon
AACAGAAATAGTAAATTCAGAGAGTGAACAAAAAGTGATAAAAAAAACACATACATCTTTTCCACTCAATGTTCCCAACTTTAAGGAAAAAACGATGAACGAAATAAGAAGGTTAGTTCCCTTACTTGAAGCCACAGACAATCAAAAAGAACTTATATTAAAAAAAGCTGAGGATATACTAGACCAACATATTTCAAGAGCCATAAAAGGTGAAATAAACATTTCTAGTAGTACAAGTCCATTAACAAATGCTGTAACAATCATCTATGCTGTTTCTGTTTCAAATGAGAATATACCTAATATTAGCCAAAAAAAATTGTCAGAAATAGCAAGAATACATCAGACTGCAATTATATTGCAGAATCCTCAAAAGAGTAAAGACGTATTTGTTATAAGAATTGGTATTAAGGATGGAAAAATAAAACATTTACCGCTTACAATGCGACATATATTATCAAAAGCTATTTATTTTCTTATAAATTCCAAACCAGCTTTATCAAGAGAGCAGATAATAGATACCCTCATTAAGAACCTAATGAATAAAAACATGAGTATAAATTGGGTGAGAGAAATGGAAGAAGAAGACATTCTGGATTATCTTCATAATAAATTCCAGATGCCTAACTTTGAAGAAATTTTACGAGATTATTTAAAAGATTTTACCGAAATCATTATTAGATTGATCGCTTTTGCTAATAAATCAGAGCCCTTTAGGGTCTTACCCTTTTGTAAAGAACTAATAAAAGATGGACATAGTTTAGGTTTCATTCTCAATTCTTTAGAAAGATTTGTTATAGAACTTTTAGATTATTTAAATAAGGTTATAACAGATTTTAATATTGAGCGAAAAAAAACAAAAGGATATGCAAGAGTAGTAGATGATGGTACACATAGAGTATGTAGTAAATGCGGTGTTAAAAAACCATATAGTGAATTTCATAAGGGTCATCGAACTGTATGTAAAGAGTGCGAAAACAAATATCAAGCTATTGAAAAGGCTATTAATAAATTAAGAGTTATTGTTGAGATATATGGAGGGAAATTTAGAAAGGGAAGATGCGTTAAATGTGGTACCGATATAGCTAAATTACCTAGCCTTACAATGCACCATCTTGATCCTAGACTAAAAAAGAATACTTTGCATAGACTCTTGCAAAAACATTCTACTGATTATAAAAAAATTATTGAAATCCTTCAACCAGAAAAAGTTGTGTTAATGTGCATGAACTGTCAGAGATTGGAACATGCTTATCTTTTTATACGGTTTAAAGACATAATTCTTGATCCAAATTTGTATAATTATACTGTAAATGAGATTGAAGCTAGGATAAATAGTTTTAAAAGAAATCATGGAATAAAAGGGGACATTACTAGAATTAAAGAGTGGATAAAAAAGAGAGTTGTTATCGAATATCTATTTAATGGTAGGTGTGCTGGGTGTGGAAAAATCACTGTATTCAATAATCTTCCAAGTCTTGATTTCCACCATATTTATTCTATTATAGAAGAAAAATTAAGTTGGAAAAAGATAAAACATCTCAATATAAAGGAGATTATAACTATGTTATTAAAAGAGAGATGTATATGTTTGTATGCAAATTATCATAAATTAATACCTTCCCATCAATTTGTTAAACATTCTGTAGAAATTCTTGGAGAGATCAAAGGACAAGAAGCTAAAGATGAATATAATAAGATAGTAAGTAATATTCAGAAGTTTGATATAGTTAAGAATACAAGATTGCATACAATAATAATGGATTTTACGCTTGATAAAGCGTGGAAGAGAGCATTACTATGTGCATACAATATCACTGAAAAAAAGAGAAAAAACGAATTTACAAATGGAGAATTAGGTAATTGTCTTGAGATTTCTAGACCGCAAACTTATACCCAAAAGTTAACCGATATGGAATTAATTAATACATTAAAGCTTACGGAATTGGAAAAAATAAGTTATGCCCGCAAGCATGAAGAGAATCTTCTTTTTGTAAAAAAACTCTTTTTTTTAACTAAAAAAGGTTATAAAGTAATTACTGAGCTTTTGTCAAAAACCGTTCTCGTTGAAGGAAAATTGGAAAAAATTGGAAAAAGTCGAAACCGTTCTCGTCTGTGAGCAAGCAATAAAAGGTGAAACCGTTCTCGTTGAAGGAAAATTGGAAAAAGTCGAATTTAAAGGAAAAGAGGAGCATTTTCGCTTAATATTGCGTGATCAAAATAAAGATAGAATGGTAATTCAAAGCGATTTTTGACCATTCCAGGATAAAACTTACAATTTTTCTTTTTTTTTAGGTTTACCATGCTATAGCTCTTAAATTATTTGTTTTATTTTTCACAAATTAAACTTTTATCTTTGGTTTCTTTTAATATTAATAAGAATAATGAAAAAAATTGATCGTTATAAAGAACGGGTTGAGTTTGATCTCAACGATATTGATGCATGGATGAATTTAGGGGATGCTCATTACGAAAATGAGGATTATATTAAAGCTTTGGGATGTTATGAAAAAGCAACTGAGTTGGATCCTTATTCTAGTGAAGCGTGGAATAATTTGGGGCTTGGTTACTCGTACAAAAAAGACCACGATAAAGCAATCGAATGTTTTAAAAAAGCCATTGAGCTTGATCCTGATGATCCTATAGTATTTTATAATATGGGATATTCTTTTGAAGATAAAACAGAATTTGAGGAAGCAATTAAGTGCTATAAAAAAACTTTAGAATTAAATCCTTCTTATGCTGATGCGTGGAACAATATTGCTCTAATTTATTTAGATGAGGGTATGTATGATAAGGCCATAAAATCTTATGAAAAAGCTCTAAAAATAAATCCTGATAGTACGTTTATCTTAAAGAACTTAGCTTATGTGTATTTCGATAAAAACGACTACGAAAATGCTATTCGCATTTATAAAACTGCCCTTGAGTTAGACCCCGATAATGCCATAATTTGGAATAATTTAGGAAATGTTTACTATGATCTCAACAAATACGATGAATCGATTAAATGCTATAAAAAGGCCACTAAATACGATCCTTACATGATCGAATCGTGGAATGGCTTGGGTCTTTCATATGCGTTCTCAAACGAGAAAAATGATATGAGACAAAAGAACCTAAGAAAATCAATCGATTGCTATAAAGAGGCAATAAAACTTGACCCAGAGGATAGTGTATTATACGAAAATATTGGTTATTCCTACCACGAAATGAAATATTATAAAAAATCACTCAAATATTATAAAAAATCACTCAAACTTAATCCAAATAATCCTTCAACCCTAAAAAGTTTAGGAATTATATATTATAAAGAAAAAGACTATGATGACGCCATTAATTGTTATAAGGAAGCCTTAGAACTCGCTCCAGATGACCCCGAAGTATGGAATGAGCTAGGAGTTATCTATGATATTAAAAACGAATCAAGAAAAGCGAAAAAATGCTATAAAGAAGCCTCGAAAAGGAAATTAAAAGTTTCTTAATTTATTAATTATTAATAAAAGATCAATTAAACTTTTTATTAAATAACTGTTTTTTATTAACTAATGGATATTTATAATGCAGATCTCCATATACACAGCCCACATTCCATCGCTGTATCGAAAAATTTAAATCTTGATACTATGCTGGAAACATGTAGAAAAAAGGGTTTAAATATATTAGGTACCGGTGATATTTTACAACCAGAATGGCTTAAATATATGGAAAATAACCTTGAAAAAAATAACGATGGTGCCTATTATTACAAAGATGCATATTTTATTCTTCAAACAGAAATAGAAGATATGGAAAGTGTTCATGAGGTAGTTCTACTTCCTGATTTTGACTCGGTTAAAGAACTTCAAAAAAGGTTAAAACCATATTCAAAAAATATTTTCGATGAATGGGGTGGTAGACCAAGGGTGAATTTACCTCCTCCGGAATTAGTTGATGTAGTAACAGATGTAGGAGGTTTGATAGGACCTGCTCATGCTTTCACTCCTTTTAAGGCAATATTTCGTCAGAACAAATTTGAAACTCTTGAAGCATGCTATCAGGATGCGGTAAAAAAAGTGGATTTTGTTGAGTTAGGCTTATCTGCTAATACAGAACTCGCAGATCAGTTGGAATGTTTAAAAAACATAACATTCCTAAGTAATAGTGATGCTCATTCGCAAGGGCCACGATCATTAGGTAGAGAATTTAATAGATTCGAGATTGAAAGTCCCTCCTTTGAGGAAATTGAATTAGCTCTTAAGAGAAAAAATCATAGGAGAATTACTTTGAATGCTGGCTTATACCCTAAATTAGGAAAATATTATAACATGTTTTGTAATAAGTGTAGGAGAAGAGTTATATTTAAAAAGATTAAAAGAAACACAAACATAAGCTCAATTTTTAATCAATACTCAATTACAGATAATTTTATAATATTTTCTTCTCCTGAACCAGAAAAAGCAAAAAAAGATTATATTCTCAAAGTAGCAAATAATAAAATGACTTGTCCCGCTTGTCAAGAAAAAACTGGTAAGAAAATTAAAATTAAATTAGGAGTAAGTGAAAGAATAAATGTAATTTCATCATACGACCAACCTCAACATCCAAATCACAGACCCCCATATATTAACGCAATCCCCTTAATTGATATAATCCGCTCGGTAAAAGGCATTAAAAGTCCAAATAGTAAAACCGTTTTAAATCTTTATAATAAAATGATAGACGAATTAGGCAACGAATTTGAAATTTTAATCGATAGTCCAATTAATCAAATTAAAAATTTTGATGCTAATATTGCCTCAGTAATAAATACCTTTAGAAATAACAAGATCGAGTACACTCCCGGCGGAGGCGGAACATATGGATCAATAAAATTCGATCTTTAATTAGAAAAGATAAAAAAAAAAATTATAATTAAGATTGTTTTAGAAGCACTTTTTTCATCCATTTAGGTAAGTTAAAGGCGAAATAAAAGAGAAAAGAACTTAATATCAAGAATATTAAAGCTAATGCTCTAATCAATGGAACTTCAAATATAGTGTCTATAATTGAACCGAAAGCCCAAGTAAAAAAAGCCATAACGATCAATTTACCTCTTAATTTAACTTCTGAGTTTGGAGACTTCATAGATTTTTGAGCAAATAAACCACCAGTGATTACTCCAATAAAAATTGTGGCAATTAAGTAAAATTGCATAAAAATCCCCCAATCTGTATCAATAGGTGTCTTTAACACCCCTATCTTAGAATAATCGGTAAAAAGAAAGAACAAGAAAACTATTTCAAATATAGCCCCATAAATGGCAAAAGCTATTTGAATTTTCCTTTTGTATTCCTCGTATATAAGTTTGGAGAATGCGGTCATCCATATGAAGAGAGTCAAGGGAATAGAGGAAACTCCGATAAGAAAATATGGTACTTCAGGAAGACCGTTGCCAGTTAATATAGCGCTTAAAAAAGAGATGCTGGCGGCAAGCCATAAGGTCGACAATCCAATCCATGTTAATCCTACATAAATATATATGTTGTTTTTCTCTTTAAAATAGTTAGAAATGAGTTTAATGCCTACAAGTATAGAGATTATGACATAAATCCAACCTAAAGTTCCGTTAAGTATTTCAATAGGACTTAATTCCATAAATTCATACACCGTTTTTTATATTATTGTGTATAATAAGGAGGTTACTTAATTTTTTAAAAGTTATTTTTAAGAATAAATTAGAATTTAATTGTATTTAAACTTTTAATTTAATTTTTATTTGTATTTAAAAGTAAACAGGAGTCTCAAAATTTAGTTTTGATAATTCAAATACAAAATCAAGTATGTTATCTTAGAATTCGCTTGGCATTTTGAGATTTGTGACTGCAACGGGGATTTTATGGCAAGTATTAATCTTTATGATAGTCGCATCTATCACAGGTTATAATCCCAATATAGATTACGATTACTCTAAAGGAATTGTTCCTTCACAAGCAGCAAGAATCGGTTTAAATATGCAAATCTCTGTTATTCCTGCAGGAATTTCTTTGATAGTAGCAATTATATTCCTTAAATATAATAAAATTACAAAAGAAATTGCTATCGAGAATAAGAATAAGCTGATTCAAATGGGACTTTAATCACGAATGGAATGAATATTTAAAGCATCAAGATTATCATTAAATTGTTAAAAATAATTGAGGTATTCAAACTAAGAATAAATATATTTTTTTTTGGACTTTTTAGAAAAAAAAGGATTTCAATCGCAAAATATAGATATAATATACAAATCTGTAAAAATTATATTAAATTATGAAATCTAAATTTAAGTCTAAAAGTTCACCACACTTGTCACACGTCATAAACTCGAATACCTTCAAGGAAACAACCATCTGTTCAATATCTTTCAGATGAAATTGATTTTTAAATTTCTGTTCGTTTTTACATTTAGGGCAAGAAATTACAGCTTTAATCTTAATAAGCCCTTTCTCAATTTCTTCGCTCGGAGCTTTTCGGGTTATACCAATTTTTTTATAATCGAGTTCCAATTTATCAACCCCTTTCTCTATAATATATTAGAAAATACTTTAATTTAAATTTATTTTCGTTATATTTGTCGTTTATTTCGCACGAACAATGTGAATAATTAAAAATATTTTATTTTGAAGTGGGAAAACACTCCCATTTTTTTCATTCGTTTAATTGATGATGACTATACCATTTTTATAAAGAGGTTTAACCAAAAAATTTTGAATATTATTGGCATATTACAATCAAATATTATTCTAATATGATTCTCGTATTATATATTAGGATTTAAGGTGACAAATCTGAAAGAATTCGATTTGAAAGAAAGAATAAAATTACCTACTTTAACAGGATCAGAAACATCAGTGAGCTCAAGTAGATTTAACACTCTCGCTCATATCAATAAAAACAATAAATCAAATCAAAATTACGACAATGATGATTATCTAGCGGATTTATTAAAAGTTTTAAAAATTAAATCCTTAGTTGTCGGTGTCGGGGGTGCTGGAAACAACACTGTTTCAAGACTACAAGAAATGGGTCTTGAGAATACTGAGACATTGAATGTTAATACAGATGCGCACGATTTATATTATTCGAATGCGAAGCAGAAAATATTGATAGGTAAAGAAACATGTAAAGGGCTAGGTTCGGGAAATAATCCTGTAATCGGTTCAGAAGCCGCAGAAGAGGATTCTAATAGGCTCAATAAAGCACTTAAAGCTGACATTGTATTTATGATCTATGGTCTAGGAGGTGGAACTGGAACGGGTGCCGCACCTATAATTGCAAGAGAGGCGAAAAAGAACGATGCTTTAGTTGTAACTTTATGTTCCCTTCCTCTTCGTTCAGAAGGAGAACAAAGAAGGATGAGAGCAAAATTAGGACTTAAAAAAATCGCAGAATATTCCGATACGATTATCCCTTTGCCAAATGATAACCTCCTTCAGATGATTCCAGATGCTCCAATGCTAACTTGTTTTAAAGTTATGGACGAAGTTTTAGTAAGAAGTATAAAAGAAGTCGTTTCTCTTATAAATAATTGTGGGTTAATTAACATTGATTTCGCAGATGTTAGAAAAGTGTTCGAAAAAAGTGGGGATTATCCTTCTGGTTTGATTGGAATATCAGAAGCTTTAGGTAAAGATTTAATCGAGAAGTCCAAGTTAGCTATTCATAATCCTCTTTTGAAGCCAAATACTAGCGAAGTGGATCGTTGTTTAATATCTATTTCGAGCGATCATCGATTGTCGCTTTTTAATGTGGATAAAATAGTTTCAACAATTTCTAACGAGATCCCTTGCGATGCAAAATTAAAATTTGGTGCCAGTATGGACCCCAATCTGGATACAAAAATAAGAATAATGGTTTTGGGGAAAGGCCCTATCTCTCCATATGTAAGGGCTGCCGTAAATTCGGAGGAAAATATTCCATTTCAATAATTTTATTTTTTTTAGTAGTTTTAAGATATCTCTCTCATCAAAATAGCTTTATTTAGATGTAATCATTTTAAATCAATATTAAAAATTGAAATATCTTTCAAAATGATTTTGTATGGATAAAAAATTGCAGAAAATGCCCGAAGAAGAACTTAAAAAGGAAATTATGAAGTTCTTAAATGAAAGAAAAGTTTTGGTATTATGTACATGTTCTAATAACATACCCCGTGCCACACCAATGGATTTTTACATAGATAAGAAAAAAAAGGACTTTAATATTTATGTTGCCCCTGCTCCTGGAAGAAAAGTTAAAAATATTGAAGAAAATCCAATTGTGAGTATTGGAATTTATACCCCATTAGACTCGGGAAAGATTCAAGGAATGCAGATTACAGCTACCGGAAAAGATAGATTGATCTTTCTAAGAGACGAAGATGAGGGATTTGATTACGCGCAAAAAATAGTTCGAGGTAAACGAAAATTACTATTAAAAATTATTCCTGAAAAAATCGAATTACTTGATTACGATTATAAAAAAAAAGGATATTCTCGGCTTCAAACTTTAAATTTATGAGTAATGAATATAAAAGCATTAAAAAAAAAATAAAAATTTAGAATTTTTAAGTATTAAATTTCCCTTATTTTAGTAGTGTTATTGCTTTTTCTGAGTCCATTAAAGGTTCTATTTTATATTTGTATCCTTCAACCTTGGCATATGTAGAGTATCTTTTAGCAATTGCCATCAAAAGGAAAATAAAAAAAAGAATAATCGATTCCCAATCGACCTTGGTTACGCGAAATATTTATACGCTTGAAGCAATCTCCTTGTTAATGCTTGAAAAGCTTGGGTTACGCCATCTCCTGATAAAGCACTCGTTAAATAGTAGCCTGCAAAATTATAATCCTTACGTAAAATATCGACATTATAATTCGAAGTTGGTTTTTCCTTGTTCTTAACTAATGAATCTTTATCAATTAAATCTATTTTATTTCCAAATAATACGACTGGCAATGTACCACAAGTTTTCATGATATCTTTGTACCAATTACTCACATTTTTAAGACTTTTTGCTCCGTGCTCACCTTCCTCGTGAGAAAACATAATTATCGCTGCTTTACTTCCTTTATAGAACTTTGTGCGGAGTGGTTGAAACGATTCTTGACCTGCTATGTCCCAGAAAAACAATTCACAAGGAGTTCCTTCTACCACTTCTTTATACTGAGTAAATTGGGCACCTAAGGTTGCGATGTAGTTTTTATTAAACTCACCTAGGGTATATTTCTTAATTAACGATGTTTTCCCTACTGCGCCATCTCCTACTACAACAACTTTAAACGCAAAACCTCTTTCATCATCGCTCATAATATCACCCAACTAAATTTTTTCTTATAATTCTATAATAATATATATTTATAACAAATAAATTTAAAATTAATGATTTGAATGTTTATTCAATTTTCCTTTTTCAAAATTTCAATCCTTTTCTTTATTGAAATTAATATGAATTAATGATAAAAGAAAAAATTATAGATAGCGCGTTAATTTTAATTAATATTGCTAGAAAATACTTTTTAATCGTTGAAACTTGGTAAAGATGCTGTCTGATAAAGAACAAAAAAGATTTTTAAAAACGAAAATAATAATGTTTAACATAAATTCTATTTATAATTTTATTTTTTAGGTATTCTTGAAGGAATCAAAACAATTTCATCTTCATCTTCAATGTTATAATCTTTTATTAGGGCATTTTCGTTCATGATTATACCCCCTGTAGACAATAGAAAATCTTCCAAATTGTAATCAAACATAACCGCCAACTGATCCTTGACTACATTTACAAATTCAGTTGATTCTATGTTTATTATTTTCATCTTCTCCCCTGATTCTATTAATGAGATTGCATAAACATGAATAGTTTTTGTCTCTTCAACAAGCCTCATTGGTGGAATATATATGAGTTCTTCGTCAGTTTTATAAAGGTTCTCAATCATGCTATCAATTAAATTACTTCTTTCTTCCTGCGTAAAATATAATAATTCTTTAATGAATTGCTTTTTATCAATATTTGATAATCCTAAACGATTAATTTTAGCCAATTCTTTAGGACTGAGCTCTGTAAAAATGAAATTCTCAATTATAGGCAACTCTTCGTAGGACTTATCTGAATCAACATATTTCTGGATAGAAGGCATCTCACCCATATAATCTTCAATAATATCAGACGTTTCATCCTCTTTAACTAACTTTTTTCTCTTTTCAAGCGCCTTTACTTTAGATACAAATTGTTTTTTTCCAGTTATCTTATCATCCGAACTTTCATGATGTATAACGGTATAAATTGTGCCTGTAGATAGCACTACAACACTCCCTACAACCAGTATGAGAAAGAAAAGAGGATTTCCAAAGAAGGAGATGAAATAGAATAGTATAGAAGCAGCACATTGAGCTATTAGTACCACAATTATTATTTTTGTTTTTCTTGATGTATTTGTACTCATAGATTTATCATCATTTTCTCATGATTATTATATTCATTTTGTTCAATAAAAATTCGATAGGGTTAAATGTGAAGTAAATTAAATTCAACCTCTACGCACTAATTTTACTGCTTTTAAGTACCTCTCCTTATTTAATTTATATAAATTTCTTGATTTTTCTTTTTCAATTTCTACTAATCTCAGATCGGTTAAAGCTTCTAAGTATTTCTTAATAGTATTATGATTTTTTTTAAGACCTTCAGCTATTTCTGTGATCTTGAGCGGTCTTTCATTCTTCATAAGTTTAATAATAGACTGGACAATATAATTTGCCATATAATAGTGTAATTGATCAAATTTAGGATCTGAATCAAATTTAAAGAATACACATCGATTCCTGATTTTTTTAGACCTTACGAATTGAAATTTTTCCAACGCAGAAAGATGCCACAATGCCAAATTACTTCCTAAGTTATGCGTTCTCATTATTTCATTGATATTTCTACCAGGATTTTGCTTTATGTATTTATAAATTTCATTCCTTGTTGGATTATCAATAATATCCTTTTTCATTAACTTAGTTCCTGAAATTATTACTCTATTCTTGATTAAGGATTTAATAATGAGTTCGATTCTATTCTTATTTATATCATGGTTATATCTAACCCGGTTATTTACAAATTCCACTATATCTTTCATCGAAAAGAAAGGCTTCTTTGACAAATATTCTCTAACTATTCCTAAAACTACATTTTCAGCATTATTCGAGGCGCTCATAATCTAATATTTTACTCACATTAAATAGCTCAGTTTTTATTAAGCTTCTTTCTTTCTAAGATAAAATTTTACGCCAATAAATTATATTATTCTTTCACTCAATTTATAGTATTGTTATTTAAGAAACCTTGATTGTTTCAATTTATCTTTTTTAGAATAACAAAATTCTTCACATTTATTCCTAATTCATTCAAATAATACCAACAGTTTCATTAAATTAAATAAAACAATTATAAAAAAAAAATAAAAGGAGTGATTATTGTGAGTTTTAAAGATGAATTTGATGAGGATTTAGAAGAGGATACTGTTGAACAAGTAACAAGATCAAAAACTCCAGCAAGCAAGGCTCCCACAGGAGGGAGAAATATTTCACTTTATTTCACATCCACTATTGGTCCTGATAAGAAAAAACAGAAGTTAACCATTAATAACGGCAATGCCGTTAGTGATATAAAAAGAACCGTTGGAAATATTTTTGGATTAAATCCAGCCGACTTTCATGTATCCTCAGGTGGGGTAACTATGGATGAAGGTTCGCCAATGGAGAATTATAATTTATCCAATGGAGACGAAGTTCTTTTAATCCCTGCAAGTACAGCGGGACAAAAATGAAGGCTTTATGCCTTCCCAATTTTTTTTATACTAAATTTTTATATTTTTTTTAAGCTTAAACTAAAATGATTAAAATAA
>JAUWBH010000064.1 GCA_030605085.1 Promethearchaeota archaeon
AAGAGAACCATCTTCCATAATATCGAATGCTGTAAGATACATAGCAAATGTTTCAGCGACAATAAGCGTTGAATCGTCCGGAGTAATTACGGTTCCATTCGGGAAAGCCATTTTATCGGCTACAACTCGCGTATCACCATCAGGTGTTGCAAGAATGATCTCGGCTGGAGAGAACCGCTTTCTATTTAAAAAATCGAACCCCATATGTCCGATATACGCTCGACCCTGCTTGTCGACTACCATGTCATTGCAGAGATAAGGGGTGTATTTGCTTAAATCGGCTACTTCCGTAAGTCCATCAGGATCGAGCCGAAGCAAGCGACGATCCTCCATTGAAACTACTAACAATCTACCATCAGGAAGCCAACCCAAACCCGAAGGGGAAGTCGACATCTCAATTATTGTTTCGGCGTTGCCGTTAAGATCAACAGTCATCACCTTGTGTGCGTCATTATCAGAAAACCAGAGTTTGTTGTCATGCCATCGAGGGCCTTCTGGAAATATCAATCCTTCAAGAAGAACATCTGTTTTTAGTATCGTTATTTTATCCATATTTTACATATTGATTAAAAATATAAAAAATTATCAATAGATCTTCATTAAAGGATTTTTTATCATGATTTAAATCATTATAAGAAAAGAATGAAATACAAGCAATAATGAGAAGAAAAGATAAAGAAATAAAAGATAAAATGGAAATTAAATCAATATTGGATATGGCGAAAGTGTGTAGAATAGGTTTATCGTTAAATGATATTCCTTATGTTGTCCCTGTAAATTTTGGATATCACGAGGATTGTCTATATTTCCATTCTGCGCCAGAAGGTAAAAAAATTGAAATAATTGAACAAAATAATAATGTATGCTTTGAGGTTGAAACAGATATAGATTTAATTAAGAGCTCAGAGACACCTTGTTCAGGGACCATGAAATACAAGAGCGTTATTGGTTATGGAAAAGCGTCTTTTATTGCAGACCTTGAGAAAAAGAGAGAAGCGTTAAATATAATTGTCGGTCACTATTTACCTGGAAATTCGTTTGAATTTAAAGAAGAATCATTAAATAAGGTGAAGATCGTAAAAATCGAAATATCAAGCATGACTGGAAAAAAATCGGGGCATTAAATGAACTTATATTATGAATCTACATAAGTAGATTTAGCTTTAACAAAAATTTACTTTATTAAAGAAAGTCGTTCAAGATAACTCGAAAATTGATTCGATAATATACGATGTTTACAATCATCCCATTTTTTCCGAAAATTATAAAAGTATTCAGAAATTTCTAACGGATTTCCAAAAATAACTTTATAGTTTTGAATAATAGAAATTTGTATATAAATGGGAAATAATTCAAATACCCGAATATCGAATTTTAAAGGAAATTTACCTAGAAGTTCTTTTTGAAATTTAATATTTTTTTTCTCATTTTGATTATGTGAAAGAATTGCAATATCTATATCTGATTTTGGGCGTAATCCTCCTTCTACAGCAGATCCAAAAAGAATTACTTCATATTTCTCTTTTAAAGGGGCTAAAATATGTTTTATTTCATCAATACTAGGCAAATTCGTCTAAAATCGCCTCCACAACATCTAACCATTTAAATAAAAGATCTTTAACCTCATCAACCGAATTCAGAACAATCTGTTCATCGATATCGTTGTAACGATGTATTAAAATGTTTCTCAAGCCATTAGCTTTTTTCAATTTCTCTCCCAATTCTGGCTCTAAATTTCTTTTTTTAACAATCTCAGATATGTTTGTTGGATCGTCTTTAACTTCAATACCTAAATCTTTAACAAGCATTGCGATTAAATCTACGATTGATTCAATGGATGTTTGAAGCGAATAAAATATCCCGCGTTTTTCAAATTCGTTTTTTGGGTCAAATGGTAAGCCCTTTATATTATCAATAATATAATTATATTTATCCCGATATTTTTTATGTCTTAAATCATCCATTAAAATTCTATATTAAATGTAATTAATTCTCTTTGTACTATATATAATATTAATTATCTTTCTTAATAAGTTTCAGAATTATCTTAATCTTATCTGAGACATTAACAATTAATTTATCTCTCATCCCATAATCTTGTTATTTTTAGTAAAATATAAAATTTTAGATGAATTTCTTTCGTAAACTACATTATTTGAAAAAAATTTTCAAAATAAAATTCTGTTTATTATAAAACTTTTTGTAAAAAATTAGCACATTTTAGCTGTAAAATCTTAATTTAAATATTTTATCGTATCCAATCTTATGAAACGGGCATGTTTTAATGCAAACCGAACATCCAGTAGTTTCGTAAAAGTATTCAATGCATTTTGCCCCATCAATTCTGGTTACAGTTCCATTTTCGTTGACTATTGGCTCGTTGTAAATTGCTTCTACAGGACATTGTAAAACGCACTTTCCGCATTTCTCGCAATATTCAGATATTTTAAAATCTTCGCGAGGCATTTCGGGAAGTGGTCCCGCGTTTATCGCAACCATGGATAATCTTTGCCTTGGTCCGAATTTTTTCGTGATTAGTAATCCTTGCTTTCCTATTTCCCCCATGTTTGCCTTTACTGCCATTGCAGGATAAAGAATTGGACCGCCGAGGGGATGACAAGCGATTGCTCTATAACCTTTTGATCGGATGAAATCTGCTAAATTATTTGTAGCTATACCTAATTCTGCGTAAATCCGCTGAGCTTCTAAGCCTGCAGGAGGCTCAGGAGCCGTTTCTATTGGTTTATAGTTCATTTCCATACCTAAAACAATGGCATTTTCGTATAATAATTCAATTTTAGTAGTTTGATCGTTCTTAAAGATAAGATTTTCGTCAACTGGGGCAAATCCAATAAGGCCTATTCCTAGGATTTTCGATTTTTCAATAAGCTCGTCCCAAAATTCTTGAGGGGCATGTTTTACATCGTTGGGAGGATTTTTAATTTCGTTTCTATAATCTCTTCTTGCTTTTTGAACGCCTTTAGTGATTTTAGGGAAAAGTTTTGAGAACTCCACCATCATTTGACCTTTAATATGTGAAACATTAAATTCTTTAAAGTCTATATACCTAGCTTTTAATCCTTTTGATTCCTTTAACAGCTTATTCACCTATCAATTAATTATTTGATAGAATCCAATAATCTTATAAAACATTTGTATTTTTAAATCGAGTTGAGATGAAAAGCAATATTTAAAAATTTCATTTTATCACTTCTCTCTCTAAAGGCGTGTTGTTCCTATTTTTTTAATCTCTAAATCAATTCTTCTTAACGCATTTAGTAAATCTTTTTTTATGTTTTGAGTGCTAAATTTAAATCTCAAAACTTTCCATCCTTGATTTGTCAAAAATTCATCGCGTATTTGTTCTTCTTCAGGTTTTCTGCATTTTTCGTGCCAGGGTTCCCCATCGCATTCAATATCTAATTTTTCATTGACGAAAGCAAAATCCAAAATGTAATTTTCGTCTTCAATAGGATAGAGGTGTTTAAAATTCTGATTTTCGTTATAACCTCGCTTTATTAAATTATTATAGAGTATTTTTTCGTAGTATGAGTAGCCTGATCGCCGTACAATTCTCGGAGCAACCATGCTTGATTTTTGAGCTTTGCGTTTTTGAAGCTCGTATCGTATTTTCAGAATCTCAAAATCTTTCTCGTTATTTCTAATTTCAATGGGAATATGTTCAAAAGAGGGATATTGAGACATTTTTCTATCTTTATTTGAGGTAACTATATAGAAACTTGACGCTTCTCTTTCCACTTTCTTATTTTTCTCTAATTGTTTTAACCGATAATCTAACAAATCCTCGTATTTCTCTCTTACCAAGTTAATCACCTCTCTTACTTAATGTTTAATTAATTAAGCCTCGTATTTTAGTTTTTCTAATGTCTTAAAAATCAAGTATTGTATACAAAAGGGATTCTAAAATCATCAAATTTTTAAATATTTTAGATTTAGATCTTTTACATTATGAGTGTTAAACTAGATGAGACTCGAATACAAAAGAATTTAGAAATTTTTTCGTTTCCTCGGTTTTATGGATCTGACGCCGAGAGGAAAAGTTATGAAATAGTAAAGAAAAAAATTGAGAAATTAAACTTAACACCGATTACTCAAAAATTCAGATTTTCCAATTTTTATTCAATTTATTATAACCGAATAATGCTTGCGCTAATGTTTTGCCTTCTTTTTGTTTTATTTTTAAATATTGGATTTTATCTGAATTTTTTCCGGCTTTTTCAAGAGATTGTTACTCTAATTTTAATTGCTTTACTTTTTTTAACCTACATTATCTCATCTATTTTAAGAAAACCTGATAGTTTAAAAATTGGCAAACAATTTCATTCGCAGAACATTTACGTTAAAATAAATATTGATATTAATGAAACCCATCTTAATAATAATAAAAAAGAGATCCTTTTTTTAGCTCATTTAGATTCAAAAGGTCAGAGGTTTGACGTAGTAAACCGGGTAAAAACATATATGCTTTGGTTCTATTCTATATTTGTTATCGTGTTTTTTATAACGATAAAACATATTTTCACTTTATACTCCTTAACTTTGTACGTTCTATTCTTGTATATTTTTGGATTTATCCCTTTAGCGTTAAATTTATTTGCTGTAATTTTAACCTTTAAAAATAAAACGATTAACAATTCAAATGGAGTCTTGGATAATGGCTCTGGAATCGCATGCGTGTTAGAGCTTCTTAATTATTATTCAAATTCTAATCAAGAATTAAAATTAAAAAATTTAAATCTTTGGTTTATCTTTACCGGTGCAGAAGAATGCGGAACACAGGGAGTTCGTAAATTATATAGAGCGGTAAAAGAAATCAAAAAAGACAAAGAACAATTTATTGTCATTAATTTTGATGCTATTGGAAAAGCTGTAGATTTAATTAAATTTGGTTTAACAAAACATAAACCCTTTAAATTCCAAGAGATTATTCTTAAAAACGCTAAGAACCTAAATTTAAAAACTAATTTCCGAAGAGTTCCCGTTGGCGTTCATACAGACGGATATTATTTTTTCAAAAGAGGATACAAAGGGATTGAGTTTGGGGACTGGGAATCTCATAAATACATTTACACAGTTAACGATACTATTGATAAAGTAGATGTCTCCCTCTTGAAAATACTCTGTGAAATTGTCACGCATTCTCTCAAAGAAATTGATGAACATAATTTTTACTAGCTCTTATTTAAAGGGGTTAGGGAGCCATTTTGATGCTTTCCTTTTGTACTCTAAGTACTCCTCACCAAACATTTTTTCAAGGATTTTTTCTTCGTAATTTACCATTCTATTGTAAATCAGAAAGATTATTACAAACAGAATTATGCAAATTATTGAAATGGAAAGTAAGATAAATGCAACATAAATCAATAAGATTCCAAGATATAAAGGATTTCTGACATACTTAAGAATTCCACCAGTTATTAACATTTCTGAAGGTTCATTTTTATCAAAAAGCGTACGATGAGAGAAAAACATTATTATGAATGAAATGACCAGGATTATGATAAATAAGCTTAATCTGATTATGAATGGAACAAAATTGTTCAAGCCAACGGATATTAAAAACACATATGTATCTAATATCCAAACAGTAATAAAAATAATAGGCGATAGACCTTGTATTAAGTGTGAATATGGAACTTCTCTTTCAGAATGAGATGTGTTTTTAGAGTTCATTTAATATTAATAATATTTTTTTAACCTTAAAAAGAAATCCACTATAGATGATTTATTTATGATTTAAAATTTTAATTTGAATTAAGTTTTACTAAATTTTTACTCCCTTGGTGATTAAATTTACTAAAGTTGCTTAGTATTATATTATGTCAGGAAAAATTTTATGTGAAAAATGCGGTAGCATAATGTCTTACACGCGCTTAAATCAATCAAGTAGAGGAGAAGCTACGATTTATAACTGCTATAAATGTGGATATCATTACGAATCAGGAGTTCGATTTAATAAAGAAATAAATCAATTCGTCAAATATCTTAGATTTCTTTAAAATAAGAAAACAATACTGAAGCATATCAAGATTGGGAAACTTACTTTTAAAAAAAAATTTGGAGAAATTTGCTCTTTAATAATTAAAGAAATTAAATTTTTCTACCTGTTTTTCTCCTTGCTCTTTTATAAAGCCTATCTAATACACCTCGAATGTCATCTGGATTTTCTCTCATCTCTTTTCTTTGAATGGCAGCTTCACCTGGTAAAATTTCAAAACTTTCATTTAAAATGCCGTCAATGAATTCTTCAGCTCTCTCCTTGCTCTTTTATAAAGCCTATCTAATACACCTCGAATGGCAGCTTCACCTGGTAAAATTTCAAAACTTTCATTTAAAATGCCGTCAATGAATTCTTCAGCTTTCTCCTTGCTCTTTTATAAAGCCTATCTAATACACCTCGAATGGCAGCTTCACCTGGTAAAATTTCAAAACTTTCATTTAAAATGCCGTCAATGAATTCTTCAGCTACTTTTATCTTTATTCTTTATATTCAAAATAAAAAAAAAGTGATTAAGTTTTCTTTTTGGTTTTTCTCCTTGCTTTTTTATAAAATCTATCCAATACACCTCGCATATCATCAGGGTCTTCTCTCATAGTTTTTATGCCTATACCTGCATCACCAGGGAGAATCTCAAAAACCCCTTTTAAAATACCTTCAATAAATTCTTCTGCAAATTCCTCTGCAGTCATTAATTTAGGCACCATAATTTGAGAAATTATCACACATTCGGGTGGTTTTGATTTATTTTCTTCTTCAAATCCAGGTGTATCAGTATCTACAGGATATACAACTGAAACTTTAATGTTATGCGGTAATAATTCATTTCTTAGGACCTCTGCTAAACCAACCAGAGCGAATTTAGTTGGAACATAAGTTGCGTAACCCATATAACCTAAAAATCCCAAGCCTGAAGATGTAATAACAATATATCCTTTTTGAGCTTCCATAAAATATGGTAAAACTATGAGAATTGGAACTAACTGACCATAATAATTTACATTCATATTCTTTTTAAAATCTTCAAGAGCCAATTTCTCAAGATATTGTACATAAGCATAACCTACGAAATTCAATAAATAATCTGGTACTCCATGTTTATCAATGTAGTCTGTTATTAGTGGCTTTAATTTATCCATATCTGATGTATCGCAAGAGATAATCTCAACAAATTGAGATTCGTCTGATTTTAAACTTTTACATTCTTCTTGGGTTTCTTTTAACGCATCCATTCCTCTTGCTATAATGCATACACTACCTCCTAATTCAACAAAGTCTTTGGCTGTAGCTTTTCCCATTCCTTTAGAACCACCAGGAATTATGGCAGATTTGCCCTTAAAGGATTGTTCTTCAATCAATTCTGGTTTTGCCATTTTTCAACACCTTACATTTTTATGATTTTTAGAATTCTTTAATTCTTTTACTCATATAAAATCATCGATAATTACGATGATTTTTCAAATTTACTCACTTGAACTAGGCATGTGTTTAGTGCTGAAGCCCCTCCCTCCGAATATGAGTCTTTAGTTAATACATTGACACTACCCCCTCTATCAATCCCATTTTCATCGGGGTCATACCATGAACCTTCAAATATACAAATCACTCCTGGTATAATACGTTCTGTGAGCCATGCGGTAATTATTAGCTTCCCTCTATCGTTAAAAACACAAATACTATCTCCATCCTTTATTTCTCTATGTTTTGCATCTATTGAGTTAATCCAAGCTTGATGTGGCTCGATTTCCCTTAGCCATTCAACCAAATATAACTCTGAATGAACGCTGTTTTTAGGATGCGGAGAAATTAATTGAAGCGGATATTTTTTGAATAAAGGATCATTTCGATCTTCGAAGGTACTAATATACTTAGGTATTGGTGGACATAATGGATTTTTAATATTTGCTACTCGTTGGGAAAATATTTCGATCTTTCCTGATGGCGTATTAAAGGGATTATTTTCAAGATCTTCGATTTGGTCTTTAAATGCGATTATTGGTTCCTCGAGTTTGACTCTAAAAATTCCATCTTGCTTGAATTTTTTAAAGTCTCTTATAATCCTTCTGGTATCAGAGGAAACTTTCAATAATGTTTTAAGAATACGATCTTCATCATCTAAATATTTTATAAATTCTTGAATTCCAAGTTTATCAGCAAGTTCTTCAGCAATTTTAAGATCAGATTTAGATTCTCCAATTGGTTCAATTGCTTTATTGGTAAAAGTAAAATATGGACCAGATGGTGAGGGTCTCGTCAAATCATTTCTTTCGGCCGTGCTTGTAACTGGTAATATAATGTCTGCAAATTTGGCTGTAGGAGTCATAAAAAGTTCAGAAACAACCATATAATCGAGCTTTTTTAATGCTTTAACAGATTTATTTATATTACCTAATTGATTTAGAAAATTATTACCAACGAACCACGCAAATTTGATGTCAAAGGGATAGCCTCCTTCTTTTCCCTTCAGTATCGCATCAAAAATTTTTGTAGAATGAACGGCATTGATTAAACGGTCTTTTAGATTCAAGCTACTTTTTTTTGATCCTAACTCCATAGAAAGTTTACCTGGTACTGGAATACGAGCACTTCTATATGTATGACCTATAGGAAATCCCATTAAGCCCCCTCCAGCACTACCACCTGATCTTCCAACATTTCCAGTCATTGCACATAAAGTCATCGCACAACGGTTAAATTGTTCTCCTACAGCGCTACGGGCTGGACCTTCACCATCCATTAATGCAGCTGGTTTGGTTGTCGCATATTCTTTAGCTAAATTTTTAATTATTGAAGCCTTAACTCCAGTTATTTTTTCAGCCCATTTAGATGTTTTTTCGACGCCATCGTCTTTTCCAAACACATAATCCTTGAATTTATCGAATCCAACAGTATATTTATCTAAAAAGGCTTGATCACAGAGATTTTCCTTAATTATTACATATGCCATACTTACCATCATTGCTGTATCTGTTCCAGGAAATATTGGAATCCATTCATCGGCTAAAATTGCAGCAGAATCATGATATCTGGGATCAATACAAATAATTTTTGCGCCGGCTTCTTTTGCTCTTATAAGATGGTATATTGTATTAGTCCCAGAAATAGTCCTAGCGGGATCCCACCCCCACATTATAATTAATTTTGAATTTAGAAAATCTTCGCGACTATTACCCACCATAATTGAACCATAGTGCGTTAAACACGCCCAGAGGGAACCTTCAGACGAAACATTTCCATATCTTGTAGAATAACCACCGAATTGCGATAATAATATTAATGCGAACGTACCGTCATGTAAAGCGCCCAAATATCCTGCCCCATTTACAAGAAAAATACTTTCATTCCCATAGATTTTCTTAACATGTTCCAGTTTCTTAGCGATCTCACCAAGCGCTTCGTCCCATGAAATTCTCTTAAATTTCCCTTCTCCCTTTTTACCAATTCTTTTTAAAGGATATTTTAAACGGTCCTGGTGGTGTATATATTTTCTATAAGCACGACATCTTAAACAAGCTCTAAGTTGATGTGGCTCTTCTGCGTCATCACCCTCAACTCGAATAATTTTATTATTTTTAACATGAAGTCTAAGAGGGCAGCGTCCTCCACAATCAAATGCTGATGTAGCGCGAATAATTTTGTATTCTTCCATATTAGAATCAGTTTTTTGGTTTTACATTCTTGTTTTTTCAAAAAATTTAGAATTATAATCCCATATTATTCCAAATACAATATAAATACGTCGATAATTATTGAAAATCTTCATGAAAATTTATAGCTCTTACTCAAAGCTTAGAATTATTAGATTAATTCTTAAATTCTAACCGATCGATGTAATCATTAAGTAGTAAACATGTAAGTCATATTAGTATAGTAAGAATGGCTATCTTGTGCTTTGAATAAACTGTTTTTCTTTCATCCGCTCTTTTTCCCATTTTTTGCGTTCCGAACGCAATTTAAAGAGATCCACATCCTTATAAATGATATCCTCTTGGTGTGGTGGTACAGTTCGTTCAATGCGTTCCTTTTCAGGCGTATATATTAAAGAATCACCGAATTCTCCAACATTAGCAAAAAAACAGTACGCGTAGATGGATCTACGGGCGTCGAAGTGAGCTGCTTTAAAGTCAGCTGTTACCGGAGTGAAGGCAGGATTTAATACAATATCTACTGGAGGCTCAAAATTTTTTAACTCTACCCTTAGATCCATGTCAAGGAAGTCTCGGCATATGACGATCGCGATTCTTCCATACTCTGTGTTGCAGACGATGGTTTTTCTTGGTTGAGTACTTACGTCTATAGCCTCTTTGATTCTTTTTTTCCCTAAATGTATAATGGCTGGTATATGCTTCTCTTGTTCCCAAAGGATTCCGTCAGGTCCTATTACCATGCTCAGGTTTCGGCTTGTTTCTTGGTCATGATAAGATCCTGGAATTATATACATTCCGTACAGTTTGGCGAGGTTTGATATGTCTTCTAGAAGTTCTGTGTAGTTTAGGTCAACCATCATTTCTGGGAATAGTAAGATATTGACTTCCTTCTCACATGCAGTTTCTATCATTTTTTTGACCTTAGATCTTATAGATTCTATTTTCTCTTCTCTAAGTCCTAGGAGCCCTGAAGCTTTCATTTTGAAGAATTCTCCCACAATGTTGCCCGTATTGGATATCCCTATTTGTGCGATTGCGACCCTACATTCCCTCTTTTGAACTTTAGGGTACTCTTTGAATAAGTCCCTATAGATGAGCTGATATTTCTTTTTTGCCATTCTCTCTCCTAAAACTCTTCTTTCCTCATCAGTAAACTGTTGTATTTCGCTTAGTCTTGGAGATTGACTGGTTTCTATAGGACAAGAAGGGGCAACTATGCCTACAGTGCTTCTAGAGATGGTAGGTTCTCTTATAGTATTTAAGGCTGAAACTATAATCTTTTCTTCTTTTTTCACTCTATCTAATCTTTCAAGGACCTCTTTTTCTTTATTTTCATAGCCAGCATTTCCAAATAGGTCTGCTGCTGATTTTAGGTATCTAAACACTATACCTAAGAGTTCTTTTCGTTTATTAAGATCTAATTCATCATCTGCTCTTACGAGAGACCATACAGCGTCGAAATAAGTTGAAGTTGCTAATGCCCAGTCAGCAACATTTTTAAAGCCACCCTTCTCGTATGAAGAAGATGCTTTTCTGAGCATTGATTTGACCATTTGATACGATTTTGCCTTAATTTGCATTTCATTTGACTCGTCAAACTTACACCCATGAACTAAAGCTTGACAAAAAGCTGAATTACCTGAGGCCAGAAGCTTTAATTTGCTGTTAACATAGAGATTGCTTGCTTTTATAAAAAGATTTGCTGCTTCCGCAAACTTATCAGCTTCTTGGTAATTTTCTGCAAGTTCCATACTTTCCCAAGCTTTGCAGAGAAAATATACAGCTTCGAGTTCTCTTCGTTCACGCTCAATTTTATATAAAATACACACATCTTTAAATTGAGTAGCTGCACAGGCAAATTTTTCTGCGGCTTCGAGATGACTGCCTTTTTTTTTCAAAATCCTTGCTCTTTCTAAATCAATCCTAGCAGAGCAGTAATTTATCCTAACCTTGACAACTTTCACAAGCTTTCCTATTCTTTCTATTTCGTTCTTATCTTTGGAGTGTTTGTAAGCTAAGTTAAGCGTCTTTCTAGCGTTTTCAAAGCTTTTCTTTGTCAATTTATATCGATCTATGGCTTTTTCATGCGTTTCTTGTTTGCTGAGATATTCTGCTTCCTCTAACAAAGCCCAAGCTGAGAAATAGTCACCTTCGTAATTAAAACGGGATAGATTTGATAATATTTCACATGCTTTCTCGTAATTTAATTTTGCATTTAAATGATCCTCCATTTTATGAGAGGCTTTAGCTCTTTCGATTAAACTCCAAGCTCGTGTATATTCTATTTTCACCTTAATTCTATCTTTAAGAAGTTTATATTCGATTTTATTCAGCGACTCCGTATGAGCTTCCTGGGCTTTCTTATAGGACTCTGCGGAAGCAATATGCCTACTCATTCGATCTTCTATACGCGCAATATATTCATACGCGACTGCAGTTAGGTATAGATACCCCCATTCTAATGTTTCTCTAATTATGCGGAGAAATATTTCTCGTGCTTGTAATAAGTGCTGAGTTTCTCCAGATAATATACCCAGTTCTTCGAAGAGGAGTCCTAAACGCATTTGGAACCTTGTAATGGTAGTCCGAGATTCCACGGCATGTTTAATATTCTTTTTGGAGGCATCTATAGCAGTTGAAAGCATTTTAACTTTTTCTTCTGTATTCTCAGCTATGTCTGCTAGAGTTTTATAAGCTCGATATAGAGAGTCGTAACCTGCTGAACGCGCTATTCCTCCTTCGTACTTTTCAGCAATAGTTTCTGCTTTCTTTGCATATTCAAGCATTTTGTGTGCATGTTCACTTCGTTCCTCCTTCGATGTTGTGAGAACTGTTAATAAAGAGTGAGACCAAGTCAATGCTTGATATGATTGTGCAGCAAAAGGCATAAAACCGAGATTATTTAAGGCTTCTTTGCTATACTGAATTCCTTTTTCGGCATATGATTTTCTCTGAGCTGTGGTTAAAAAGCTTCTATGAGCAAAGCTCACATAATAAAATCCTGGTAAAGCATACGAATAATATCTATAAATGGTACAAGAATTTGAATAAATCTTACCTAAGGTCAGAAAACTATCAATATCATTCAATATTCTCTTCTGAATATATTTAAATCTTCTTGTTAAAACAGCAAAATAATCCAACCAGAATAAAACTTCAATAATCAAATTTTTATCGTTTATATCTCTAGCGAAAACTAAAGCATTTTCCAGCGTTTGAAATCCTTTATCTATAAACTCTTTTTGCTCAAATTCATCCTCAGGTAACCGAGTTCCATAGTGAAAATAACCAACACCAATTATAAAGGAACCATATCCAAAAAGCCACTTATTTTCGCTACTCTCAATGAGCTTCATACCTTCTTCAATCTTTAAAATGTATTCTCTAGCTTCTTCTTTCGTGTATTCGTCCATTTTAGAGGGCCCAATCCAAAACTCTAACCCAAACTTTAACCACCCTTTAGCGATTAATGAAGCAACGAGAGCTCGTAAATTTCCAGCTTCCTTTGAAATTATCCAAGCCTTATCCGCTATATCAACACCTTTTTGCGAAATTTGCTCGAGCTCCTTCCGATCGCCGCATAAAAATAATAGTGACCATGAGGTTTCCGCTGCACGACTCAAGGTTCTTGCTATACTTTTTCGATGCTCGTCTTTTGAAAAATTTTCGCTCGATTCAATAAAAAGTTCAAAAGAACTCTTGAACGCTTTTTTAGCTTCAATAATTGAACTCGCAATTGTCCCACTTGTGGATAGCGCTTCTGCTTCACATTCTAATTCTTCAGCTCTTTTTCCGGTCAGCTTAAAATGATTTGCAGCCTTGTTATACGATTTAACTGCACAGTTATTTAATCTTATATATTCTTCAGCGGTTTCTGCTGTATTGGCCGCCCGTACATAAACATATCCTAGATTCCTATATGTTATAGCGGCTTTCTCATCTAAATTATTATCCAAAAAAGATGTTGCCACCTGCTCATATAATTTTGCGGCTTCCTTCCAGTTATAGGCTCTCTCCTCAATTTCAGCCCTTTTAATCAAACTTTCTTCGCTTTCTTTCGCCATCAATTTTGGTTAAATAAAGTAAATTTTCTTTTTTTTTTAATCCTTAGAAAATGCTTTCTTGTTTTAATAATGATTAATAAATGGTTAGTAATATGTTACTTTTTTCATTAATCATATAAATAATTATTTAATATTCTAAATACTGACAATGTTGGTGGTTTCTAATATGGTATTAAATAATCGCGAATTAGTTGAGAAATTTAAATCGGCATTTAAATTAATAGAATCTCCTATAGCATTTTTTTACACGAATAATCCACCTCAAGAGGTTTATAAACCAAAACGGAAATCAATTAAATATATTCCATGTATCATTCAATTATTGAATGGAGTAAGGAGTGGAGGAACGCTTGTACTTGGAAAACAAAGTCGAAATTTATGTCCTGGAGGTTTAGCTTATTTAGGATTTAAAAAAATAATGAGAGGATTAGAAAATTTTCTTTCGACAGGTATTCGTTCTAAAGAGGGAGAAATAATGCTTGAAGGGGAGAGATTTATAAAAACTCCCGAACTTGCGAAAATTTTTTTAGAGAATATTCCTTTTAGAAAAAGTCCTGCAGATTTTGCTGTCTTTATGCCTTTAGATCAAGTTAATCTGAATACTTACAAACCACTTTTAGTAATCTTTTTTGTAAAAATGGATCAATTAGCTGGTTTGGTTCAATTAGCTAACTACGATACTATAAATAGGACGATTTTAGGAAAAGGTTCTGGTTGTAGCACAATAATAACAGAACCTTTGCATGAAATTGAAGGCAAAGAGGTTCCAAGACCCATAATTGGTATGTTGACAGATATTCTCGCTCGTAGACATATAAAAACTTACGAAGTTACATTTACTATTGGCTACGATAGATTAATCCAACTATACAATAATATGGACGAGAGTTTTCTTAAACTGGAGGCTTGGAATACAATATTCGAGAGGATAATATAGAAGATTATAACCTAAGGATAGACAAACAAATTCTATTAAAAAATGTTATATACATTTTTTAAATGTAATTTTCTAACCTAAGTTCTTTAATTTTCTCCTTTGTAGGGAGTCCATTTTCCTTATCCCATCCTCTTTCATCGTAATAATCGTCGAGTAGTTGATTTGCGATTTCAGGAGTTATTACAGTTCCACCAAAGAAGTCTTGAAATTCAAGCTCGTTATCGCCAAATTTTAATGGTTTGAACCATTCTTTAGGGAACTTATCGTCTTTCCGTGAGAATCCTTCTTTTCCGTTCATAATTTTGAGTAAATTCCATGTCCGTTCGGCGGCTTTCCTCAAGTCCTCTGATTTTATCTCGAACCCAGTCACTGCGTTATAGAATTCAGTTGTAGATTCTAGACCATAAAAACGATTCATTTGAGCTCGAGCACACAATCCAAGGGAAGTTAAAACGGTGTACCAGTCTTCAGAATATCGCGTTAACCTCCCTACATTTATGCCCATTACTTTTAAAGGAGGGGAATAGATTCTATTCATAGCAGATTCAGGAACACCCATGCGATAAAAGTGAGTTTTGAATTGATCGATAGAGTTAGCAGCACCTACATACGTAGGAGAACCTCCTGATGCCACATGAGCGCCTTTAGGGTTCACTACTTGTTCAAATTCCATTGTACCAAGGCGTAAAAATCGAGGGTCAAAAATAATATCCAAATTTTTTACTGTAAGCATTTCGTCACTAATCTTCTCGTAGGTTTCAGCTAACTTTTTCCAACCACCGGCTAATATAATTCCAAATCCTTCCCTTTTCGAGATAATTTCAATTAATTTAGTTAGCGTCTCATAATCGCGCTTCCATTCAAACCCTGTTTTCTCCGTAGTTAAAATTCCTTTCTCGTATAAGCTTGTGCAGAAATCTAAAAGAGCAGTTATGGTCATACTATCTAATCCGTTTCTATTTATTAAGTCAAAAGCTTTGACTGCTTCGTTATAAGTATTTACACCATCGAGCATAAGGAGGAAAAAGGGATTAATAACGGACGAGGTATACTGAATTAGTCCGGAAAAATCTCCTTCTGTAATTTCGAGAATATCCTTATCAGCCATTGGACAAGATGGACACGCAATACGTTTTTTTTTCAATTTTTTTAGATATGTTCGTTCACTACCTTGCTTTGCTTTTCGCTTTTGACCCTTTGCTGCAACCATCATTCCAACAGGCAAACTTCTCAACATTCCTAAATTATGCCACGATTCCCTATGCGGATAGTTTCGAATCCGTTCAAAGAGTATTTTGTATAATTCATTAAATTGCTTTGGATTAGCGATGGACACGCCTTTCGTACCTTTTGCTACTAAAGCCTTTAGATTTTTGGATCCCATGACAGCACCAAATCCGCCACGACCGAATGTTGATGTTTTGTCAATTAACGCTAATGCTCCGTAAACTAGGTTTTCTCCTGCTTGACCGATAATAATGGTTCCACACATATCATATTTTTTTCTTAAAGCGTCGTGAGTCTCAACGATATCTCTTCCCCACAATTGATCAGCATTACAAAGTTCGATATGGTCATCCCACATCAATAGATAAGTAGGTTTTTCTGCCTTCCCTGATATTATCACATGATCGTACCCAGCGTGTTTCAATTGAAATCCAAAATTCATACTTCCACAAGAATTGGTAATTGCACCCGTTGCCGGAACTTTCGAGATACCGACGCTTCGCGAAGCCCCTGGAGTGATAGATCCTACTAATGGTCCTGTTCCAACAATTATTAAATTTTCAGCCGATAAAGGGTCGATTTTGGGTTTAAAGCGCTCCGCAAAAAGTTTGCAATTCATTCCCATTCCACCGATAAATTGCTTAAGGTCCTCGGGACTTTCTTTTATGATAGAAATTTTATTATCTGTTAAATCTATATCAAGAAGATTGCCCGTATAACCGTACCAGTCCATTATTCTTCAGCCTCCTTCAGTTCTAAAGCTCCATAAAGGCAATGTTGAGCGCATTGACCGCATTTTTCGCACGAGTCTAAAAAGGAAATTTTAGGCGTTAATCCGTGTCCATTGACAATCTGAATATTTGCCTCAGAGGGATTGAACTTCTTCGTATGAATGTAGGAACACCACAATTGGCAAACGAGGCAACCAGTACAATTATCCTCGTGGACTATGATTTCTTGGAATGAATTTTTTACCATAATTATTAACATTTTTCAAGTAATAAATGTCTATTTGTCCAATTTTATCGGATTTAAAAAAAACAAAAATTGGACTCTTTAAATGCTAAATAGAGTGTTATAAATTTCTTATATAATTAAAAATAAAAAATTTAGTTACAAAACACATTGAAAAAGAATTAATTATTAGAATTTGAACATATTAAAAGGAGTTTATAAAAAATGGCAGAAAGAGAAAAGTCATCAATAGGGAAAGATATTAAAACCTCGTTGATTTTAGCAAAAAGAAATATTTTGAGCTTTATCTTGGCGATGCTTGGACTTTCGGTATTATTAATTGTGGCGATAGTTGCGGTTGCCCTCCCGCTTGGGTTAACAATTGGCTATGTTGGAGGATCATCTGCAGAATTGACTTGGGCAAGTCCAAGCCTATGGATTATTGTTATCCTTGGTATGAGTATTGCGATACTGATTTTTACGCTCTTTTTATTCGTATTTGGAGGAATTTACGGGATGGCAATGGAAATAATAGAGGAAGGTAAATCTCACGCGGAGAAACCTTTTTCAACGATGAAACAAAGATTTGTTCCCATATTTATAAGCAGTTTACTAATAACCTTAATTTTATTGGGAATCCCCTTAGTAATCGGTGGAGCGATCTCAGTAGCTTATGGAGGGAATTTGCCACAACCAATACAGTGGATACAAGGAATAATCTTATTAGCTTGGATATTCATCATAGGTGGATTGTTATCAACGGTTTTTCCATGCATTGCAGATGGTAAGGGCGTGAAGGAAGCATTTTCTGGATCCTTTAAGAAAGCAAAAAACCAACCTGGTAGAATTTTCAGCGCAATGGCCATTTTCTTGGCTATTTGGATAGTTCCTTGGTTATCAATTGTTCTCTGGGGTATCTTTAGTGCGAATGATGCCTCAGGAATATGGATTGCTATATATGCGCCTCTACTATGTGTTTTCCTGATATTTTTCATTTTACCTGCACAAATTCTTACCTTCACCAGAATATATTCTGATCTTGAAGGTAAAAAATTGGTAGAAGTTTAGACTAATCCATCCTAAAAACGATTTGATAAAATAAAAATAATTTTTTTTTCTCTCTAATTATTATTTATCTTGTTTTATTCTAGCTTCAAATTGCTTTAAAGCAAAAGATTTTAAACTTATTTAGCTTCTTTGCTATTATGGAATCTTATTTTACCATCAATAATAAGGTTGAAACGGATTTTGGGTTGTATTTACCATTATCAGTAAGATTACCTAACCAGGGTCCAGAAATTAAATATAAAGATGACCTAAGCGATGTAAAAGAAATACCCTTTATAAAGAATCCATTAGTTAGGGCAAAATTGTCTAAGTCAGGATTTGTTGTTGTTCCTTCTACGATTTCAAAATTTTATTCCCTATATAAAGAAAATAAAAATCTTGAGATTCCAAATTTCATTACTACTGATGTTGTCCTTCACACATTCCACGTCTTATTTGAAAAGATTTTAGAAAAGCTGGAAACGACATACTTTTATAACGATTTAGTTGAACTTTCCAAAAGAGTATTTTCTTGGGCATCGACGCAGTACAATGATGCTGAAACATCAAATCTGAAAAAAGCGTTTCAACGGATTTCTGCCTTTTTTGCAGTGGGTTTGTATCTCCTCCAGCATAAAATTCCTTTACCTGAAGAAGTGCGCTATATAGTAAACGCAGAGCTTAAAAATGTTAATGATTGTAAAGGATTTGAAAAATCTCTAATAACTGACAATGAAGTAGATTTCACCCAGTTTATTGTTCGAGGTCATTATACGCGCTCAGAAACTTTATCAAGGTATTTTCTGACTATGATGTATTACGGTCAAATAGTGTTTTTCTTAGAACCATTAAATTCAAATATTTCTGGAGTAGAACAAACACGAATGGCTCTACTTATTACAATAGGGTTGAGCAACAATCCTGAAGCTAAGAAACAGTGGGACCGTATCATTAAAATAACAGAATTTATCGTAGAGAAATCAGACGATTTAGGAATTAATGAGTACATTACTCTTTTAAAAAATTACACAATCTCCGACTTAGAGTCCAACGACATTATTGAAAAAATCATTAAGGAAGCGAAGAACCTTCCTGATCCTCGAATACTTGGAGGTATTGATCGAGGGGTTAAACAAGAAGATTGGGCTGAACGAATGAAAGGTTTCAGGTTCATGGGGCAGAGGTTCGTTCCTGATTCCTACTTTTTCCAAAAACTTCTAAATCCAAATGTAAACGAGCGAACAATATGTTCTGGGCTTGATATAATGGCGATTCTTGGCTCGGAGAAAGCTCTTGAACTTCAAAAGAGCGAAAATGAGAAATATAAAGGCTATACTACCCAACTATACAAATTGATTGAAGAAAGGAGCCAATGGGATGTAAAAACATGGACTAGAAGCTATTATTATTTGTGGCTTTATTCTTTATTGCCGTTACTTCATAAGAAAAGTCTACAATATCCTTCTTACATGAGAACTTCAGAATGGGCAGATAAAGAGTTAAACACAGCCCTTGGTTCTTGGGCAGAACTACGGCACGATACGATATTATACGCTAAACAAGCTTATCCTACATTAGGAGCAAGTCTTCCACAATGGTTTAAGTCAGATTACCCTGGCGTTGTGGAAGCAAATCCTGAAGTATATGGACGACTTAAAAACCTTGTAGATTTGATTATTAAAAGTCTCACCTCTCAAAATATGGAAGAAGTTATTGATTACAAATTAAGAAGCTTTTCTAATCTCTTAGATTCTTTAAAGATAATATCTGAAAAACAATTAATCGGGGAAGAACTAACTTCAGGAATGGAGGCTCATATGGATCGGTATTCTTCCGGTTCAGAATGGTATGTAGTCCAGAATTTTGGTGACATTATAAAAGGAATAATTGAGGGTCCTGGCTTTGTTAGAGAAGGTGGAGGAAGTGTGGACGCTTGCATTGCGGATGTCATGACTGATTCAGTAAATAAGAAAGTTTTAGAAGCAGGAATTGGAAATATATATGAAATATATGTTATTACTGAGAATAAGAATGGTAAACCTTATTTAACTCGAGGCGGTGTTTTTTCATATTACGAATTTCCTTGGCCAATGACAGATCGGCTTACTGATGAAAAATGGCAAAACATTCTAAAATTACATAATGAATCTAAAAATCCAACTTGGACTGCTACTTTTATGCATAAAAATGTTTAAAAGTTGGGCGAGTAATTATAAGAAATGTTTTATTTTTATTATTCATCTTAAAAAATCTAAAAATTCTAAAGGTATATGATTAAATGAGTAAGAGACTTGATTATAGAAAAGGCGCAAGAGTGATTGCGGAGACATGTATGGGTATACAACCAAAAGAAAAAGTATTAATAATATTTTCTAAGGGTTTCAATAGAAATGCAAAACTTTTATCCGAAGAAGCTGAGGCTTTAGGTGCTGAAGTTACACTTGTAAAAGTAGATGTACAAAATATGCAAATTGAACCCCCTGAAGAAGTTAGTAAGTTGATGTTAAATTCAGATGTTGTTATGGGAGTTCTTCCTTATAGCACAATTCAATTATTTCTTCATATGAATGCTAGACGCGCAGCGACTGACGCGGGGGCAAGAGTAGGAGGTGTACCGTATATCAAGCCAGATATAACAACTAAAGACATCTATGAAATCACGGAGCTTACTGAAAAATTGTCAGAGATATTAACAAATGGTGAAGAAGCTAAAATAATTACAAAAAAAGGAACTGATGTTGTTTTATCTATGAAGGATAGAATTTCTGCTCCTTTAAGAGTAAGACATGTTGTTCCTGGAGCATGGGGGGCAGTTCCTGAATACGCCGAAGCGGCTATAGCCCCTGTTGAAGGATCGGCGCAAGGTACTTGGATTATTGATGTTTTTTTTGAAAAAATTGGTGCTATTAAAACTCCTGTAGAAGTGACCGTAGAAAATGGTCGCGCTGTAAAAATTGAAGGTGGGGAAGAAGCAGCTAAGATAAGAGCCATTTTAGAATCAGCGGATAAGAATGGAAGCAACATTGCAGAGTTAGGAATTGGAACCAATCACACTTTAAAACAAACAACAGGAACCATAGGGGATAAAATGATGAAAGGTACAGCCCACCTTGCCATCGGTAAGAACATCAACATTGGAGGTCAAACTTATAGCAATATACATCACGATGGAGTTATGGATAAGGTCACCATAGAAATTGATGGTAAAATAATACAGAAAGAAGGTAAATTCCTTATTTGAGATTGTTCATTAATTTCTTTCTAATATCTAATTGTTATAAAAAAGAGGTTGCGATTATAGGCATTAAACCTATTTCTTTTTTTTAAAATCATCGTATTTTATAAAGGTGAGAGTACACTTCTTTATACAGATAGTACAGCCATAATCTTTATAGAAGTGAGGAAAACACTTGGTATTATCAATATGCGTGCGTTGACCGTTTTCACGAATTATTGGCTCTTCTAATATCGCTTTTCCAGGACATCCGTCTACACATTCTCGACAAATTCGACAAACATTCTCTATCCACGAATGGGGGTTCTTTTTACTTATCGGTAAATTCTCTATATTAGTGAATATTACCGATAATCTCTGTCTTGGACCAAATTCAGGAGTAATTAGAAGTCCAAGCTTACCAACCCATCCAAGACCGGCATTTTGAGCTAATACAACATAATTGGTAACTCCTCCTAAAGCTGGACCTGCTTGCGCAGCAAAATTGTGTTTTCTCAAGAACTCTGCGAGTTTATTAGTTATTTTATTCAACTTTTTGTATGTATCCATAATCATTATGTAAGTTTCAAAACTAGGTGCTTTCTGGATTAAATCCTTATCCATTTCTAGTGCTAATACAATTACATTAGGAAAGAGTACAAATGAACCGTCATATACCAAATTTGGTGTAATTTTAGTATAACCAATTTTATCAATCCCCAGAGAATAAGCAAATTTTTCAAATTCCTTTATAAATTCTAGACTAGCTTCGTTATTTGGGTTATCAGGATTATTCTTAATCGTTTTATAACTTAATTTAGCGTTTCGAATTGAGGCAACGGCTTTGGGCATTATTTTTAAAAAAGATCTTAATTTATCTTTAGTGTTCATGGATTTAATAAATTTTTCTGGCTCGATTACTGCTTGTTTAGGAGATAATTCGTTAGATGATACTATACTTTTATATTTACGAAGAATTTGTTTCATCGTTTTCTTTTTCAGTGGTGAGATATCAGGAGACATTTCTTTTTCTTTTCCAAAGTACTTTGCTTTTAAATACCTAAATTTTCTTTTTTATTAATTTGTAAAATCATTTTAAAAAAAGTTTTCTTTTAACAAAGATCTACACTTCTGTGCTATTAACACGAAATTTTTACACACAAATTTGTAGTTCGGATAGAACAAATAAATCTTGAAAAATGATTATTTAAATAACCTTTATTTATACTATAATCACATATATAGTACTAATTAAGGTATTATGCATCTTGAAACTACGAGTAATTATAGGGATAAAAACGATGTAGCATTTCACGTTAGACAATATACTACTAACATATTGTAAGGAGGTATTATTTTAAAATGAGTATCGTTGAAAGTATTGGTTTATGTAAGTTGGGAGGGTATACTGGTTCGAATCCAGAAATTGTGGCTTCCTTTCCATCGCTGAATTTAAGCGAAAACGAGCAAGAAGATTTAGTAGCAAAAAGTCTTCCTACAGGTGTGAAAGCTAACAACTTTTCTGTAGAAAAATTTAAAAACAAGTTGCTGCTATCGTATGTATTTTCGATTAAGAGCGAACAATCCAATGTGCGAGACGATCTTGCTTCTATCTCAATAATTGTTGATAAAAAAAGGGTTAATGTCGAAGATTTAAAAGTTCTTTTAAAATTCCTTATCGATAAAATGGTTTCTGAAGAAATAAATCTTACTACCTCAATGTTGATGGAATCTTTATATGATCTCTACGATGGCATAAATTTCAATAAGAAAATCAAAATACGCGATTTAACAATTGATATTCCAAAGATTATTCAAAAAAAGAAATTAAAGATATTCAAATTAAAAGAGGATCTAAAGGGGAAATTTTTCTGATGGAGTTAGAAACTATTAGAATTACATTACAGACTATAGGCAATTTTATGGGAATTGTAATAATTCCATTAATGACAATATAGTAAAAAGCACACGTCGTAGTCTAAATTAAACGCCACGCAATTAAGAGATTGCCGATTTTCTTATTTCTCCTATATTTTTTTCCATTCATTTCCGCACTCTCCACATTTATATTTTTTGCCGTACATTCTTGGATACGCCGAAATAATAGTTGTTTTATCCAGCATCTCTCGAATAAGCGCTTTGTTTTTATTCCCACATTTAGGACAAACCCTTCTTCCGGCTGATGTTCCAATAAAAGTTTGTTTGTTTTCCAATTCAGTTGACTTATCTGTACTAGATTCACCGGCATATATTGTAGCCGGATGTGAGATTTTAGGTTCTTCTATTGGTTCGACCTTTATTTCGCGCGTAATTTCTTTTGATTTCTCAGTTGGTACAACAGGAGTTCTCTGCATTGTGGTGTGCCTTTTACTTACAAGTTCTTGTACCCTTCCTGTTGATATTTCAGAAGGTTGTTCAGTTTTCGCAGAATGAAAGCTTTTGTCCACTACTTCTTTAATTTCTGTAGTAACCACTTTAGAAGCTTGTGCATTCTCCATCACAGCATGTCTTTTATTTACTATATCTTTTACTGATCGTTGAGGTATTCCAATAACTCGTCCAGAATCTGGAGCGTTGGTTATACTACCAACATGTTTTGTTTCTGCTTCGATATTTAATAATAATCCTGCCTTCAAAACCTGGTTTTTTTCAATATATTTCTTATTCTCTTCCTCTAAACTTGATATTATTTTATTCAATTTATTAATGTTCTCATCAAATTTAGCATCAACAGAAGATTGTTCGACCTTTAATTTATCAATGCTATTGAGAAGGATTTTATTTACATCTTCTAATGACAAATTCAGTTTTTTTAAATCTCCAATTTCTCCCCTTAACCGATTAATCTCGTTCTTCAATTCCTTTATAGTTTTTCCCAATTCTAAATATAATTTTTCTTCTTTTTTGGAAATATTGTTCAAATTTTCATTCATGGTTCAAAAATCTAAATTGTTATTAAAATAAGACAAATATTCTAAAAATTAATGAAGTCAATATTAAAAAACTTAAGTATATCAAAAGTCAGCTAAATAATTTAGTTTTTCTCAATTATTTTTACAGGTGTTAATCCTTTCCACACTATTTTGTAGCCAATATAGTCTAGAGCTTTTGGTGTTAAGTCATACATGTCTAAAATTTCTTTTACCTTTATATAACTTCTTTCTTCACCAACTTTTTCCTTTACTTTATTTAAATAGGTTTGGGAGATTAGTTTTTCGCCAATAAGAACATAGTTTGGAATGTTTACTCTTTTAAAAGCTTCAGGACTAATGTTTAATTCTTTAGCTTTTTCTTTAATTGAAATAATTTCTTCTTTTACATCTATTTTCTCAATTTTGGTCAGTTCTTTCTGGATATGTTTTTCGTCAATTTCTTTTAATATTTTAATTATTGGTTTCATCGGGATTCTTTTATTGTAAAATATTACTTCTCCTGGGAAATCTTCCTTTTGACAATTTAAATTTTGGTTTACCGCAACCATTATATTAACCTCTGAGCTTTTAAGCTTCGAAATCTTTTTTTTTAAATAATCTGGCGTCCAAAATCCAACGACTTCCAAATAATATGCCATCTCATGCTTATAAAATCCAAAATCTGGAATTATAACGTATTTTCCAGCTCTTATAAAAATAGGTTCCCTTTTTATCTCCCACCCTAAATCAAACCTCTTGAAATCTTCGTAAAAGCGCGCCTCGACTTCAGAATCAAAAGGTTTTATATGTCCAGTGAAAGCGGGGAATAACACTCCGTCAGACGAATTTAACTCAAAATTATATACTTTTATTTCGTTCCCAAATTTAATTTCAATTTTAGCTTTTATTTTCCACTTATCAGCATTTATTATATATTTAAGAAGCTTTGCCAAAGAAGTCCCATATCTTTTTGTTTTTTTGAACAAAGACGCTGGGCCAGTAACTTTAATTTCATTATTTTCAATTTCATACATTAATCCGAGATAATTGATTTGTCTAAAAATTTGTTGGTAATTCCCTTCTACGGTAAAAGCAATTTCTAAAGCGTTAAATAACAAGGTTTGGGTTACAGATAAATTATATTTTTTAATTAACTCTAACGGGGTCAGAAGATTAAATTTTGTTAGCTCTTGTTCTTCAGGCAAATCCGAAAAAATTGCGTCTTCTATTACATCTTTTGAAGTATTAAAATAAGAGCTTGCTTCTTCCATCGCTTTATTTCTTTCGGTATCGTTAACAACAAAACCTCTCTCAAATAAAAACGACCTAATTTCTTTAGCATTTAACATAGATTTTATTTCAAATTCACATCTTCTTTTTAAGAGCGTACTTAATCCTCGTATAACCTTATAGTTTCCCTTTCCTTGCTCCAAAACCTCTAGATACTGCTCTAATATTTTATATTTTTGTCCTATGAATTTTTGAAAAATGCTAATTAATTCATCCGCAAGATCGGTATTTGAAAGATATTTTGGGATAATAGAACCTTTTCTTTTACGTGTAACAAGCAAATTAATTGGAAGCATTATTTTTTCCTCCTATACGAAGTTCTAACCTCCATGGTTTCTTTTGATATAAGCTCATATAATAATGCCTTTTTCCCATCTCCAGGTCTCAATAGTCTGCCCAATCTTTGGACGAACTCTCTCGAACTACTTGTTCCACTTACGATTATTCCAATATTAGCCTCTGGCACATCGATTCCTTCGTCTAATACATGAGACGAGACGATGGCGGAGTAAGTTCCATTTTTAAATTTTCTTAAAATATCCTTCCTTTCTTTTGAATCCGTTTTGTAAGTTATACATGGGATAAAAAATCGTTTGGAAATTTTGTAAACCATGTCGTTATATCGAGTAAAAATGATTGTCCTATTGTCTTTGCTTAATAAATCTTTGATTTTTTCTATTTTATTATTGGAATTATAGGCTATTCGCTCAGCTTTATTTCTCGATAAAATGGCTTCTCTTGCTTTAGGATCGCTCCCAGAAAGCATAACTATCTTTTTAAAATCGCTTGGACTGTACATTTTAATGTTTCTGGAAACAATATAATCTCTGAAAATTTTAACGCACTTATCGTAATCTTCTTTTTCTTCTTCTGTTAATTCAACTTCAAATTTAATAATATCGTAATCGGCTAGGTATGTTCCCGTTAACTCGTCTGTTTCTATTTCGAATATTTTACCTCCAATTAATCTTAGCAATTCCTTATGTAAATCATCAGCCCTTTCGTAAGTAGCGGTTAATCCTAATCTGAATGGAGATGCAAACATTTCAGCAATTTGTCTGAACCCTTCCGATGGAAGATGATGCACTTCGTCAAAAACAAGCAATTTAAACTTGTTTCCTAAGTTTTCAGCGTTTATAAAAGCAGAATTATATGTAGAGATTGTTATTGGTTGTAAGTCTTTTTTGTTCCCTGTAAATTCTCCGATTTTCAAGTTAAAAGCTTTTACTAATTCCTCTTTCTATTGATTAACTAAATTTAAAGTAGGCACTACGATAAATATCGGAGCGTTGACTTTTTCTATAATCTTAATCGCAAGGATAGTTTTTCCAGAACCTGTTGGCATTACAATAGTCCCTTTTTTCCCCTTTAACCAACTTTCCATTGCTTTTTGTTGATATCCTCTTAACTTTATGTTTGAAGAAAATTCAGGACAGGGAATTAAATCTAAAACATTATCTTCGTAAGAAATATTTGAAGCTTCTAAATATTCAATTATCTCTTTATAATATAGCGCTTGTGCTCTATAACATTTGGATCTATCATCCCATTTAGCATAAGGAACATTATAATCTCCTTCTAATTCTAACGTCCCTTTTTGGTATTTAAGCTTCATTAATAAAAACTAATTAATTTAGTTTTGAATTTTCAAAAATAAATAAAAATTGAAATATTTAATCTTAATTTGGCAGAAATTTTTGATTTAATTATAAATTAGTTTTTCTATTTTTTAAAGATATATCCACATTTAATTAGTATCAGTAGAACTACTATTGACCACGATAAATCATAGATTAATGCAAATATAACGAGATATAAGAACTCGGGATATAAAAATAAATTTATTATAGCAAAAACTGACATCATAACACGCAATAGTATATTGATTAAAGGTATTATTGTGTATTTTTCAACATCTTTAGAGGCATAGATCAAAAGGATTCCGAAGCATAGTAAAAAAGTACCTATCATTTGCGCCAATATTGGAATCGTGGTGAGTTCTAATAAATTTAGGAAAGGGGCCACGAATATTATTAAAATCCCTAATAAAACTTCAACACCACCACCAATAATTAATAACCATTTTAGATTTTTTATTCAAATACTTTCAATTTATACTTGAAAGAAAAAAAATGAACAGAAAGATTAATAATAATAAAAATTTTATTTATTTACTTTTAGCGATTTCTTCATTAATCTGTCTTATGCGTTTGTCGATATCATCAATACCCAATTTTTTTGCAAATTCTTCAACTTGTTCCATATTTCGATCTATTATACTTTCCCAGATCAGCCCTCCATCAACGAGAAGAGCATGTCCAGATACGAAACTGGAATCTTCACTTGCTAACCATACAGACGCTCTAGCAACATCCTCTGGGAGGCCTGCGCGTTTAATTGGTTGTATGTCTTTTAGAAAGATTTTTGCCAATTCTCCCAATCGTTCTGACATAGCAGGTGGAAGCCCGAGACCTCTTCCAAAAATGGCTGTCGCAATTCCTCCAGGGCAGATACAATTCACACGAATATTATGTTCGCCTACTTCCATAGCTACGGTATGAGTCAAGTGGATGATCGCTGCTTTTGCAGCGCTGTAAATATGAGGTCCCATGCCAGTTCGAAGGCCTGCCACACTTGCGGTGCTAATAATATTACCTGAACCTTGTTTTTTCATAACAGGAATCGCATGTTTTATACCGAGAAAAACACTACGAAACATCACTTCCATGGTGACATCAAATGCATCAGTGGGTATATCTTCAATAGGTCCTGCTGCACCACCAAAACCTGCGTTATTGAACATACAATCAAGGCGTCCAAATTTTTCCACAGCGAGATCAATTAGAGCTTTGATTTCAGATTCGTTGCGGACATTAGCGTGAAGATATATTGCATTAGAACCGAGCTCTTCGGCGAGGGCCTTTCCACTATCGTCTTGAATATCTCCAAATACCACACGGGCCCCCTCTTCAACAAATAAGCGCACAGATGCTTTACCTATACCACTTGACCCCCCGGTTATTACAGCAACCTTATCATCAAGTTTTCCCATATCAATACATCCTCTCTTTCAATAAATTATTATCAAAATAAATCTTCTTGATTGAATACAAAATTGTATAAAGATCTTTTTTCAATTTTTATGGAATATAACTATAATTGAATTATAAATGTTAGGAAAAAAAATATGTGGTAGCAAATTAATCTTAGTTTCCTTTAGCTCTGTAATTGGCGACAAAAATACCAAAAAGTTGAAAAACATCCATGATCAATTATATAATTATGAATCGACCAACAATTTCAGAAGAATATAAAACC
>JAUWBH010000037.1 GCA_030605085.1 Promethearchaeota archaeon
ATGACTGAACTCATGCTTACTAGGAGTCGTGCTTACGAGAAATTCGAAATAGATGTGATATACTACTATCAAGAGGATGAGTGTTCAAGGTAAAAGGGTATTTTTGTCGACAAAGACTAATTTGCGACCACATAAAAAAAATATAAAGAGAAATACAATTAATTCACATCTAATAATTTAATATGAAATTAATCAATTTGATAACCATTATCCTCCCAAGCTTTTCGCATGACGGGATTTCGCTTGAGGAAAGCATCTACAATCTTTTTTGGCACTCGGTTAAGGGGGCAAGAAAAATTCACGCATTTAGGACACCTTCTTGCTACTAGAACGCTAAAAAACACTATTAAACCGATAAGAGAAAGTAATAAGAAGAAGTATTGACCACCAAGAATCAAGAAAATAAGGGGATATCCTCCAAAAACAATAAAACCTATAATAAGTTGAATTTTTTCTGAGCGATTTATTGGTTCTGGGTGATATTTCCACGCTTTAAAGCTTCCGTAATTGGCAATACAATGAATCGTTCTACTTTTTTCGGCATAATATGGGCAATGACTACAAAGGATTCTAATTTCCCAGAACTCAAAGAAAATAATCCAAAAAGCGAACCATCCTAAAAGATACCAACTATACCCTGCTAAAATTGTTCCAATAATAGCAGGTATTGCGAAAAGGGAAAATAATCCAATAAAATAAAGTAGGTATCTTTTTTTAAAATGACATATGAGACGACCATTGATAGTACAACCGACGCACTCGGAAGTGCCTTTCCAAGTACAAATGTCGTACATACTTATCGTTCGGTTTGTTGTATTCATTTCCAATCAAATTAAAGAGTTAATATTAAATGTTCAATGTCAAATAGAGTAAGGTTTAATTCTAAAATAAAATAAAAAAAAGTTATAAATTAAGATTTAAGTTTTTTGAGCAAAAAAGCAAAATTTTTTCCCAAATTTTGAAAAGTTAAAATCCCTTCCTTGTCGTTCTTGAAATCTTCTGGTTCTGACACATTAGGATTTAAACCTAAGTTCCAATAACTAGAGCCGACAACATACATCTGATTAATCAAGAAGAAATAGTTTATACTCGAAAAAACATGGGTTGCTCCTGCACGCCTCATTGCAACTACAGCAGCGCCTACTTTGTGTTTCAGAAGATCGTTATTAACTTTACTTACGAGACCTGCTCTTTCGATTAATGCCTTCATTCGAGCAGAGGTATCTGCAAAATAGGTTGGTGAACCTAATATAATTCCATCTGCTTCAAGCATTTTTTCTAAGTATTCATTTAATTTATCAGATTTGACAGCACATCTCTTGTCTCGATTTTGTACACATCGGTAGCAAGAGATACATCCTTGGATTTTATCCATGCCAATCCAAATATATTCGCATTCGATTCCAGCAGCCTTGAGTTCTTCCATAACAATGTTTAGACATTGTTCAGTAACTCCTCCTGTCCTTGGACTTCCATTAAACAACACAACTTTCATATTTAATACCTAATAACGATATTCGTAATTAATATTCTATAATTGATAGTAAATAAATATTTTTCTCATATAGAATAATTATCAATTAATTAGAAGTAAAAAGATTATTTTTTAGAAAACAATTACTTTAACGAATATATATTATTTCATTGTATAATATAAAAGAATAAATTTATGGACGATACCTCTCAAAAACGCCCAGAATTAATTGCTCCGGTCCAAGATTGGCATTCCTTAAAAATTATTAAAGGTTTAGCTGATGCCATATATTTTGGCGTAAAAAAGTACAGCATGCGAGCAAAAGCAAGAAATTTTAATAGGCAAGATTTAATAAAGGTTGCTGAGTTTTGTCACGAACAAAATCCAATAATGAACGCGTATCTATGTACAAATATTTTAATTTACAATTCAGAACTGCAAGACTTAGAAGATTTGATATTGGAGGCTAAAGACGCGGGTATCGATGCGATAATTGCCCACGATCTCGCCGCGATAAAAATTGCTAAAAAACATAGCTTGAGTTTTCACATTTCAACGCAAGCGAATGTGTCTAACATTGAAACCGCAAAATTTTACGAAGAATTGGGTGCTACGAGAATAATTTTGGCGCGAGAATTGTCTCTTAATCAAATTTCAAATATTAAATCGCTCTTAAAAAAGACAGAAATAGAGTGCTTTGTGCATGGTTCCATGTGCACTTCAATTTCAGGAAGATGCTATTTCTCAGCAACGATTTGTGACTCCGAAGAATTCTCTGCGAATCGGGGAAGCTGCGTTCAACCGTGTAGAAGACAATGGAGATTAATTGACGACGAGAAAAACGAATTTTTATACGACGGACAATTTTTTTTGAACGCAAAGGATCTTTGCATGATTGAACACATTCCAGAGCTAATTAAAGCAAAGATTGACGCATTTAAAATCGAAGGTCGTATGAAAGATCCATTTTACGTGAAAATAGTAACGGAATGTTATAAAGAAGCACTTGAAAGCTTTTTAGATGGGACTTACTCACAGAAAAAAATAAGTGCGTGGTTAGAAAGATTATCGAAAGTTTATAATAGAGGTTTCCACACGGGATTTTTTTTTAAGAGACCCAATATTAACGATATAGAACTGGAGAAAAGAGGAAATATAGCTCCTTATAAGAAACATTACCTCGGAAGGGTTTTATCTTATCATAAAAGAAGTAAGTCCGCTAACATTTTAATCGAAAACAAGGAAGTATATTTAAATGTAGGGTCAATAATTATTATTATTGGTAATAATAATAATAATACGTATCACATTGAGAAAATAAAGAAAATTATTTTTAAAGGAGAAAAGGTCTCAAACATAAAAAGGATAAGGAGCAGTAAGCCTATTAGGATTGATTTACCTTTAAGTGGCGAAATTTCACCGAACGACAAAATATATGTCTTTACTAAATCAGATAATTGATACTTTCAATTATAAATGCTAAATTACGGTTAATTTGAAGTGTTCACATGAATTTCGAAGAAAAAAGGAAAAAATTAATTGGTAATCTAATTAAACGGAAAATATTGACCAAGCCAGAAGTAATTAAGGCGATGCTTAAGGTACCAAGAGAAAAGTTTGTACCAGAAAAGGCGATTTCTTCTGCATATATGGATACACCTTTAGCTATTGGATTAGGTCAAACTATTAGTGCACCTCACATGAATGCTATGATGTGCGAATATCTCGAACTTAAAGAAGGGGATAAAGTATTGGAAATCGGAACTGGTTCAGGATATCATGCTGCTTTATGTGCTGAAATAGTTGCACCAGAAATTTCGCTAAATCCGGGTCATGTATACACTATTGAAAGACACAAAGAATTAGTGGAAAAAGCTAAAATATCCCTCGGGGAAACTGGTTATGGCAATTGTGTATCAGTTATTCATAGTGATGGCACATTAGGATACGAAAAAGAAGCGCCCTACGATAAGATCTTGGTTACTGCCGCCTCTCCTAAGAATATCCCTCCCCCTTTAAAGGAACAATTGACCGATGGCGGTATCCTTTGCATTCCTGCTGGATCCAAAAGTTTTGGTCAGAGTCTTTACATATTATGCAGAAAAGGCGAAGATTTTGAGACTAAAAAGGTCACAGGGGTGCGTTTCGTCCCTTTAGTGGGTGTTTTTGGATTTGAGGAGTAAGAGTTAATTCTCTAATGCCTTTTTATATCTTTTTTTCATAAGTTCAGCTCTCGCCTTTTTTACGAATTTACTCCTTCTGATTCTATCTTTTAAGGTGTCGTCATTTCCATTCCAACAATCACATTTTTCAAAAGTTCGACATTCACTCGTTTTTTTCAGCACCTTAAAATTTACTTTTTTTTTATTTTGTACCAAAATAATAATGAAAAAGTACCAATATCAAGGTTTTCTTTATCTTAAAGAGATTTTTTTAAAAAAATAGTTAAGAAATATAAGAACTTTAGTGATTAAAATTTTAAATAAAAAAAGTATTAATTAAAAAGAGATTACGGTTTTTCTTTTTCTTTCTTTTTTTTTTCAATTATTTTCTTCCGGAAATTCTTGATGATCTCGTTTTTTTCAATACTATCTCTAAAAGATTTATTGTTAAACGACCAGGCATGTTTTTCGAAATTATTATTTCCCATGATTCTAAAATCTCTTTTTTTATATTTTTATGATCTTAAGTTTATTTTTAATATTTATAAAGATAGCTATATCCGACAAAAAAAAGGGAAGGATACCTTATTGTAGAAATTTACAATATTGTAGAAATTAATAAAGTTGCAATTTCAACTGAATTTCAAAAGTTTTGTTTAGTTCAAAAATAGGAACTACGCTTATTCCTTGATATATCCTTTTATATCCCTCATCCGTGAAAGCGTAAGCAATTATTGGGAATTTATGTATTCTTATTGTTTCTGAATTACTTGAAACGAGTAATTCAAAATTTAAATCGTAAGTCTCATCGAAGGCTTTAAAATGAGTACCCATATATTGGAAAGGCTCTAATAAATCTTTTTCTTCAAATTCCCCATATATATATTCCCATTTAAATTTTTTTGTATCTCCATTGAAGAAAAACGGAATATCGACGGCTATATACACGTCTTTAAGAATATTTTCCAATTTTTCCATCCCTTCTGAGATATCTTTAAATTTTCCCTTAATAGCAATAATAACATTATTTTCTTCAACGAGAATTTTTTTATTAATCAAACAAGGGATTCTATCGTCTGAATTAACAACTTTTACGCTTCCCTCTTTCTCCATCTCTATTACAGCAGAATTTCCAGATTTTTCGCTTTTAATTACCTTGAAATCACCATTGGCAAAATCACCAAACTCGTAATATTGATCTGCTTGTAATTGCTCGAAAGATACATCGCTATGTAAAAATCTTAATCGAAATATGCTTCTTCTGAATCTATCAATCATAATGTCCTTCGTTTCGATCTTCTCGTCATCATGGTACGCTTCGCGCCATCTTGTTAATGTATTTAAGAGATTATATGATTTTGGTTTGAAATCTAATTCAAATAGGGTCCCTCCCTCAGAAGGATTGAGATACACATTCAGAATATTAGATTCAATTAAAATATCCATTTTACTATCCTTATTGAAATCCATGGGGGTTATTGAGATATAGGACTTATCATAAGGATAAATTAACACATTCATTTCGTCTATTAACTTCTCCGCATTTATTAAATGCGTATAAACGGAGAATCTTAAAAACTGTAAATATATCCCTCCGAACATGCCATGCCAGTAGCAATCGTTACATTGTGCTTTATATATCTCGTCCCAAGCTTTATTTATTTTTTCATTAAGTTTTAAAGTCAGATCATTATCTTGTAATTTTTTCAATTGTTCTTCAATTTGAATAAGCTTTTCCCGGACATAAAGCATCTTTTTATGCATATTATTAGATTCTGGATATTTAACGAGAAAATACCTCCAAAAACCTCCCTTCAAGAATTGATAATATTCCTTTTGAGATTCAGTTTTTTTTACGGTTTTTCTTACTTTTTTAAAGTTCTTCCTAATTTCCGTTGGTAATACCCATTCTTCCATTTTATCGTAGCTTGCGGTAGGTAAATATATCAATCCAGTAGCAGGATATCTTTCCATGTATTCTGTTAGCGTTATCGATTTAATCCATTCATTATTAATTATTTGTTCTAGGAATGAGGGTATAAATGGTTTTCTGTTATCGCCATCCCAGTGACCATGACCATCCACATAACAAATTTCGTGAGTTGTACCCCAAACACCCATTTTTTCTGCATCAGATATTAATAACGTTATTCTATCCCCCTTATCATCTGCCATTTTTCTTAAATAATCTATTGATAAATAGGTGGGTTTCCAAGGAGTTAAATACCTTAATTCTTCGTTAATTGCAAATATTCTCAATGTTTTACCTTCGTCCTCAGTTATATAAGAATAAAGAGTGCCTTCTTCAGTTATTCCACTTGACCTAAAATGATTGTCATCAACTATAACATATTCTAATCCTACATCGTTCAAAAAGGACGGATAGTTCGGTTCCCACACTCTCTCTGATAACCAAGCGCCTTTTACATCCAGTCCAAATTCTTTTTTAATAAGATCCGTTAATTTTTTCATTTGGGCAATTTTATCGCGATATGGAATGATTCCAAAAATAGGTTCGTAATAACCACCACCAATCATTTCCAACTGCCCTCTTTTCGCCATTATTTTTAATTTTTCAATAAATTCTGGTTTATTTTCTAAAAACCATTCAAGTAAGTTCCCTGAAAAATGAAGAGTTACTTTGACATCAGAAAATTGGAATAAATTATCAACTAAAGGATTGTACGCCTTTTTAAAACAATCCTCTAGCACGAAAATATGATTGTCAACAGGTTGGTGAAAATGGAAGACTATAGGAAGGTGGATGGTATTTTCATTCATAAAGTTGAGCTCGCATTATTTATGTAATATAAAATTAGTTAAGATTACTTTTTAATTATAACGATATTTTAATTAAAAAATTTCTTATAGGTCAACCCTATTATATTTATGTTGAATATATAAGAAATTTATTAAAACGCAATGAAGTAAGGAATCATGGGGCATTATAAAAATAAAATTGTATTAGTTGGATCGTACGATTCAGGAAAAAAATTTTTATTCCGAAATTGGATTTCCGCGCCTTTTTCTAGGGACTATACATTAACAGTTGGAGCAAATATAGGTACAAAACAAATTACCTTCCCTAACGACAATACAGTAACGTTTTCAATATGGGATATTGGAATTCAACAAAGATTTGAATTCGTCCGCAGTTCTTTTTATAAAGGGGCGTCTGGGGCAATCATAATTTTTGACCTTACTAGAAAGGAAACATTAATGGAAGCAAAAAAGTGGGCTTCAGAAATTAGGCGGTTTGGAGGTAACAATGTTGTTATAATCCTTATCGGAAATAAAATAGATTTAAAAGATCAGAGAGTTATCGACTATAACGAAGTTCAAGAATATTTGGAAAATTCAAAATTTGCCGCATACATAGAAACTTCTACAAAAGAAGGCATTAACATAGAAGAATCTATAATGTTATTGGGAGAAATTATGCTTTATCTTCACGAAAATATGTTAATTAAATCGGAGTTTAATCCAACTACTTTAAGTCCATCGTTAAAAAAGAAAATTCTCAAGTTAAGAATTCATCCATATTCAGACGAAGTTTTATATAAACATAATATAATTAGGGTAAAAGAAGGAATATTAAACCTAAAGGATTTAAAAGTAAATGACATCGTAAAAATTAACGGATTAAAAAGGTTAACCGAATTAGAAGAATTAAACCTTAGTAATAACGAAATAATTTCGATAAAAGGACTTAATACACTTATTAATTTGAAGAAATTAAATCTCACAAGAAACGACATAAAAGAAATTGGAGGTCTGGAAAAATTAACAAATTTAGAAAGCTTAGATCTCTTCGGAAATCAAATTTTTAAGATAAAAGGTTTTGAACATCAAATAAAATTAAAAGAATTAAGAATTGGCAATAATCCAATCCCTCAAGATATAATAGAAGAGTTAGGAGGATTAGATAAAAATGGTTTTGCAAATATTCCTCGAAAATTTGTTGAAAACTGCATAGAAAGGAAAAAACAAATCGAGAAATCAAAAAACCTTGCTGAGCAACTTCTCGATAATGAGAAATATATTGAGTCTATTGACCATTATCAAGAAGCAATAGGCTTAGATTCTAACGATGTTGATGTTTGGAATAATTTAGGAATAAATTACTATTTTCTTAATAAATTCGATAAGGCAATCGAATGTTTTGAAAAAATAATTAACATGGATCATGAATTTTATCATCCATGGTATAATTTAGGATTGGCGTATTATACTAAAAAAGAATATGAAAAAGCAATTTTTTGCAACGAAAAAGCAGTATGTATGGAGCCAATCCAACTTAGTGCGTGGTATAATTTAGGATTTTGCTATAGCCTTGTTGATAATTATTATAACGCAATAAGATGCTACAAAACAATAGTTCAGAACAATTCAAACGATATTGAAACATGGTTAAAATTGGCTGAGACATATTATATTTTAGAAAATTGGAAAGATGCACTTTTTTCGTACGAAAAATTAGCAGAATTAGACCCAACAAATCAAGATTTTAGTCAAAAAATAAAGAGAATTAGAAGTATTACGCTTCAAGATAAGTTTTCAAATATAGATAACCTAATGAAACTGAAGAAATTCCCAGACGCCATTAAATCACTTAAAGATGTATTAATTGAAGCCGAAAAATATAATTTAGAGAATATCATCAATCTAACTAAAAAGAAAATAGCGCTATGTAATAATTTAGATGACATTATTAAGGGAATGTTATCTATAATAGAAGTTAACGAAGCGGATTGTGACGAATTATTTCATACGATAAAAATAAAAATAGATGAAATTGAATCAACAGTTAAAAATTTAATTCTTGAAAGAGAAAAAGAAATGCAGGAATTGCGAGATTCTTTAATTCGCGAAAAAAATCAGCTAATCACTGGTGGTAGGCCAAAGGCTGCTGTTAAAATGACTAGAATATAAAAAGATTCTAATTTTTTTAATAGGCGCCTCATTAATTATATTGTTGTTAGTTTTAAAACGTTTATCCACTCCTTGTTTATTTTTTTTGTAAAAAAATCCTTCAAAAATTATGAACAATTAAAGATAATAATTCAAAAATGATAAGAATAATTTGATAAATATGATAGAACGATTATATCAACCTGATTTTAGTTGCATTTTTGGCAAAACTTATTCAAACGCTTTTCTTTATGGTCAAATTGATTCGCTGGTTTGGCCTATCTTTGAAGATATAGAAATGTCTGACATATTAAAGAATCTATTAAAATTGAAGAACAATGAGGGTAGAGAATGTTTTTACCGTCGAAAAATGAGCGTAGAAGACGAAAAAGTTGAATTATTTTGTTCAAACATACATTTAGCGTTAATTCAAGCGATGGATTTAGGAAGAAACTATGGAATTGCTAATTCCGATGTAGTCGCTACTGTAAAAAAAGAACCAAATTTGTTTAAAGGAGTATTATCTTATGATCCTTCTGATAACTCGTCAAACAAAGATATATTATCGGATTTAAAAAATATTGAAAAAATAATTGATGTTACCGGCATAGTGCTTTATCCATCCTATACAAAATTAGATTTAACTGATAAAAATATTACACTTTTTAAGGATTTGTTATCCCATTGCAAAAATAGGAAGTATTTTGTTAAGATTGACCTTGGAAATTTAATGTTACCGGAAAATTATCCTGAATTTAGCTCTTACGAAATAATCAAATCGTTTCTTTCAAGAAATCCAGAAAATATCTTCGTAATTAGCGGTTTGGATATTTCCGGAGATTATCGATTATACTATCAATTAATAAAATATTTTAATAATTTGTGGCTCGAAATAGACCCGAGAACATTTGGAGGAATGACACCATCTGATTGCTTCAAACAACTTTTCGAGCTAAAAGGTTTTATTCAAAATTGTTGGTATAGACTATTAATAGGTAGCGCTACTCCGACATTAGAGGTAGCTCAAATAGTAAGAGGGTTTCTGGACGCTACGGAAGAACTACCATTTTCTCAAAAGTGTATCTTAAGAACTTGGGCGTTTCGCAATGTTAATAGATTAAACGCTTCTGTGTTTAATCCAATCGCAGATGGAAATTCAGAATTATTTAAGACAACTTTAAATATTGAAAAAAATAAAAATGTTGAAAATGAAAACGAAGTAAACTTAATCTATAAAATCAAACTTAGAAGTTATAGTATCACTCAATTAATGTTTTTAACTGATATAATTAGAGAAGTTTTTAATGATGCAGTAAACAAATATCCCAATTTACAAAACGGCGAATTATTTGTAAGATCTTATCATACTACAACCTCATTAATTGTTAACGAACACGAACATGGTAATTACCTTGATTTACATTATATGTTTGCTGAAATTTCCAGAAAAAATAGTTCTGAACATTTACATACATTAAGAGCAATGGAAAATCGCGCCGATTTTAATCATTATGATCATGAATTAGCCACCACATACGGAAATAGACAATTAATTCTTCCAATAATTAATAGAAAATTAGAAATTGGAAGTAGAGAAAACTTTTATGTATTAGTTACATTTGGTCCAAGAACATTCCAAATTTTTATCAAAATTAAATTCTTAAAAGAAATAAAGTAATAGAGAAAAAAATATTAATATCAATTAACACGAATTTATTGATTACAATGCTAGATTTTCTAGATAAAAATTTATTACAGAATTTAATGAATTCAAACGAATTCAAAGGATGGCTTCTATCGAGAAGGTGGTTTGGTGATAAGTCAGCTTTATCCAATTTAGAGTTTAAGGTTTCCATTGAATATTCTGAGATATTAGCTAAGGAAATTTTTTTGACGATAATTCAAATTGAAACGCCGGATTATACTAAGTCTTATTTCTTACCACTTATTTATTATAGAAAAATTGAAGATATTCTTGAATCGAGCGAAAAAAATAGAATTAATGTAATAAAATTAACAGAAAATACCTTTAGTAAAAAGGTCGCACTTACAATAGGAAATAAAGATAAAGTTCACACTCTCAATCTTTTAGAAGCGGAATTTTGCGTTTTATTTTGGAAGCGTATATTATTCGATAAAGATATTTCGGAGAGTTTTCCCTCGCTCTCTTTAGACCTTACTCTTTATACAGAACAGTTTCAGGATAAAATCATCATGGAAAAAGTTCAGAACTTAATAGAAGCAAGCTTATTTCCTGATAGATACGATTTCACATTAGAACAATTAGGAAAAGGTAATACAACCAACACATTATTCATGTTAAATTTAATTAACAAAAGAGCTCCTAAACAAAAACCTATATCATACATTCTAAAATCCTACAAAGTGTACATCGAAAGTTTAGAACCATCTATTTTATTCGTATTAGTGAAAAATAATTTTCCGAACACGCCAAAAATATATGGAACTATAAAAATTAGAGGATTAGAAACTGTAGGAATACTTGAAAATGTCAAAAATGATGGAAATCTTGAAGATATCTTTTGGAGGGAAGTGAACACCATGATATACAGTGTCTTTAATAACATACACAACGATTTTTCCATGCTTGATGACAAAGAGAAGATTTCAAACCATATTAAGAGATATTTCGTTAAGACCAGAAGAGTTTCTAGCGAGATTGGAACCTATATCCAAAACTTGCACAATTCTTTGGTATTACAAGAAGAAAAAGATTATAACTTAGAACAAGTTATAAGCGAAAGTTATTTGAAGGAATATACCGATAAACTTAATTCAATAATCTCAAATCTACAAAATAACATTAGTAAGAAGTCTGAACATGCCTTTTACAATTTACCAAAAATTAACTCTATTTTAATAGATATTAAAGAGATTATAGAAAAGTTTCGTTTGGAATTTAAAGAAGATGCAATTAAAATACAGCCTGTCCATCAGGATTTACACATGGAACAAATCCTTTACGATTACGATGAGTCTATGGATCAATACAAATTTTATTTTATTGATTTTGAAGGCGACCCTCAGCTTACTATCGACGAGAAAAAAGGAAAATTTCCTGTTGAAAAAGATTTAGCTTCTTTCTTACGGTCTTTAAGTTATATCAAATTTAACACTTTTCTTGACTTTATCGAGAATAAAATTATCGATAGAGATAAATACGAAGTACCCGAAGAAATCTTGTATAGCCTTTTCTTTAGGAAAGCTGTCATAAGAAAAAATAAAGTTTTAGAATTAGTTTTAAATGTTCTTAATGTTTGGGAAGAAAAATTGATGACAAAACTTTTAAAAACACTCAAACCAGACTTAACATTAACTTATTATTTTTATATCGAACGGACACTGCACGAACTAAATTATGAACTCTTATTCAGACCCAGTAAAGCTATAGTTCCAATTCTAGGTCTAAAAGAAATTACTGAAAAATATTAAAAGACTTCTTCATAATCTTTATTTTTCTAATTTGGCGAATTCAAACGCATAATATGAATCGGTTCTATAAACCGGACCTATTTTTTTCTTATATTCCTGTTCTTTTTTCTTACTGCTTTCAATGGCTTCCTCGGTAAAGGTTAGATCGAATTCATTTTTGGGCTCGTGATTAATTAATTTATACACAAAGGCTTCAACAAATTTTTTTGGTCCAAATTTGTTTGAAAACAACAAATAGTTTTCCTCGTCTATAAATTTGTTAAAGAATCCTAAGTGTTCGCATATATCAAGTTTGTATTCAAGATTATCTAATTGCCCTTTTAATCTCGCCAAATCGTTAATGTATCGTGCTATTTTTATTCCCCATTCCATTTGCGTTTGTACTTCGAAGCTTTCGAGAAATTTTTTAAATATCTTTCTTTTTATAATTACATAATCTCGGTCGTCTGTAGACCTAATTGATCCTTGAGCCACAATTAAATATTTTGCCATCTCTAAATAATTTCTAATAAATGCAGCTTTAGTCAATCCTTTTTTCCTAGATAGTTTTGTGATCATTTGATCGAGTTCTGTATCAATACGCACAGTCAAAACGATTGTTGATTTTTTACTTCCATTTTCACCATAAACCATATAAAAACCTCCAAAAATTAAATTTAGCGCTAATAATATGAGATTTTTATCTCATGAAAAATGTAACTTTTGTATTCAATTTATTTATATTATATTAAATAATCACAATAGAATTTAAATGAATATGTTTTTGATCAATGATTCTAACAAAATTATAACCTTTTAAATGGAAATAGAATTTTAAGGAATTTTCCAAAAGAATTCAATTAAAAATTCTCATAAATCTTCCAATCAATTGTTAGATATAAAAATATTTGAGTTTGTTAAGCAATCATGTCCATTTTTCGATGTTAATTTTTGACAGTTTTATAAAACATAATTAGAAGCCTTATGCTACTTAAAATTGTAGAAAAAATAGTAAATTAATGGTTATTACTAATTTTGTTAATAATCATTTAATATATATTTATTACAACAAAAAATAGTGTTAGAAAAATCCATATTTATGGAAAATATTTATTCCTTTACTAAATTGGTTAAAAAAAATAAACATTTTATTATAGAAAGTCTCAAATCTTTGTATATATTAAAAAAAAAACCACAATTGTAAAGTTATTTAAATAAATACCTTTTAAATTAATCAATTATATCCAAAACCAAATACAAAATAGGCATTACAGAATAGGCATTTCCAACTTCCTAATGCTCAACGATTAAGACTTTTTATGGCGTTTCAAAACATAAAAAATGAAGAGTTTAGGCGCTATCATTAAGTTACATAAGTTACTTTGTATTATTATGTATTTATTGATTACAAATGAATCCACGATATAATTATAAAAGTTAACAAAACATACTTATTTTGTTAATAGAAAAAAGTTTTTAAAGGGTTGGATAATGGAAATTTCAGATCAAGATATTTTGGAAGTTAATTTAATAAATAATGCCGAATCGAAATCGGTAACAATAGATTCTGATGAGAGCATAGAATTAATTGTAAAAGCGCTCTCCAGTAAAACAAGGCGCAAGATTCTTACTCAGATAAGGCAAAATGGAGGGTTAGATGTTTCTAAAATCGCTTCTAAGTTAGAAATGACAGAAGCTAACATTTCTGCTCAAATAAAAAAACTCGAAGAAGCGAAATTAATCGAATGTAATTATAAATCAGGTCATCATGGCGTAAGAAAAATTAGCCAATTAAAGTACGATAAGATAATAATTAATTTTTAATTCTTCAGAATTCTTTTTGTTGCCAATTTCTTAAGCTTTAACTAGTTTAAATAAGTTTCAAAATTGTATCAATTTTCGGGAATTAAATTTTAGATATGAAACATATACCTTAAACCTTTTTCTATATAATTTGTTGTTATGAAATTTAATTCGCTTATATTAATTCTTTAAAACAATTTTATATTAAATCTTAAAAATCGTATTTATAATTCTAATAACAGTATTAGTAGGAATTATTGAAAAAAAGAGAAATAGCGTTTAGAGCTAGAATTTAGTAACCTTACAATTATTTATAGAAAATGCTGTTTTTAATTAATTTAGATTTAATGAAGGTATAATTTCTTTTTGAGGTGATAAGATAGGAGTATTATTAATAATTTTTTCAATTATATTATGATCCCGGTTCATTTGGTTTAATTCGTCTGATACGATCGAGCTAGTAATTCCATTAGAAAACAGCATACCGACGCCACCTTTGATTCCTTGTTTAATTAAACGAAAGATAGATTTAAGCATCCAATTGAATTTACCAAAAGGGTTGAGATATTCCTTTGCTTTTCTTTTTATCCAATAACCACTAAGATAATAATAAGCGTAAGCCTCTGCTACAAGATGGAAAATGTCTATATTCGTTAATTGTTCTGTACCCATCATCGGATGAAAAAGATCGTAATGTTTGTAATTATAACTTGTAATCATACCTTTTGCTTTCATTTCGTCGAAGAAATCAGTTCCAGGAAAAGCCGTTATTGGAGTAAATTGTACGCAATCCAATTCAAGTGTTTGCGCAAATTGGATAGTTTGACGGACCATAGTCTTGGTTTCACCCGGATAGCCAATTATTACTCCGCCAAAAATCGATATTCCCCTGTCTCTGAGCATTTTTATTACTTTTTTTACCATAAAAGGCGTAGTATTTCTTTTATTCATAGCGTCAAGGCTTTGTTGATGAACGGATTCAATTCCGAGGAATACTTGCCTAAAATTCGCCTTTTCTAAAAGATCTATGAGCCATGGATTGTGATATAGGGAATCAACTCGAGATTGGCAGCTAAAGCGCATTTTATTCGGAACACCTGACCGAATAAGAGTATCCAAGATTTTTTTAGTTCGCTTTATTTGGATAGTGAAATTATCTTCGCAGAAAAATATGAAATCGTTCCGCCAATCAACATCGTAAACTTCACGCATAATTCTTTTAATGCTTTTACTTCTATATGATATGTGTTGAGTAGGATCTTTCCACATTTTAATAATGCAACAAAATTTACAATTGTGAGGGCACCCTCGCGAAGATTCAACTTGTCGAGTATTTGCGCCAAACCACGAATAATGCTTTCCTTTTAAGAGATCGCGCCGAGGCATGGGAAAATTATCTAAATTGCATTCCAACTTTCTATCGTTATTGTGAATAATTTTACCATCTTTATTTTTATAGGAAATCCCATCAATATCTTTTAAGGCTACTTGGTTTTTATTTCCATCAATAAAATCTATAATTTCTTTAAATGTATGCTCTCCCTCACCTCGGACAGTATAATCAACAGCAGAATGTTTTGCAACATAATTGGGATCTAGAGTTGGATGATATCCCCCTAAAATGGTAATACATCCTTGTTTCTTAGTCATCTCTGCCACTTCGAGCGCGTGGTATATTTGTGGGGTCATACTTGTTATTGCAATAACATCGTATTGGTTTAATTCTCGTCGAAACCGTTTCTCTCGGTATTTATCAACTTTAAAATCAAATAATTTCGCATCGTGTTCTGGAACCATGGCCGCTATTGAAATGAGACTTAAAGGAGGACCTTTAACGATCGCATCAAGCCCAGATTCAAGACGGGCAGAATTAATATACAATATTTTCATAAATTTACAACCAAAATGTTTAATAAATTTTATGCGGTCATAATTTCACTTTCAGAGTGAAATTTTATAGGAGAATAAAAAAATCATAAAATCTAATAATAATTCAATTAATGCGCGATTTAAATACTTGTTTACTCTCCATACAATATTATTTGTATGATAAATACGATTTTTAATAAATGAACTTACCATCCAAAAATTATTTTCATCTATATTAATAGGTTTATAAGAGATTAAAATTAAATTTTACAGGAAATAGGAGATTAGGGAATTTTTAATTTTCTCAAAATGTCCTAAATGTACCTTTAAGAGTTCGTTAAGAGTTTCGCGTAACCCCAATTTTTCAATTCGCTTTGTAATTATAAAATATGGCGTAGATTTCAATTTCTTGATTAATTTTTTATTTTCCACACCTTCTAAAAGAAAGTCAGTATAATTAATTTGCTTAATTCCTAGCATTCCCTGTATGATTGATATTAACATAGTATCAAATGTTATTCTTAACAAAATTTCTTTATCAAAATCAGATTTTATAGCGCATAAATAGTCTTTAAGAAGTGTAATCGACTGTTTAAATAAATTTAAACTATCATACCCTAATTCTTTTATTTTTTCGTTAAAAGCGCGATTTTCAGAAGCTCTCAAGCATAATGCAGAAACCATTTGGTATTCCGCAATGAAATGAATAAATCGAGCCTTGGCGTTAAGAACTGTGTCTTTTGATTCTTTTTCGTCTAAGATATCTCCTAAATTTCCGAGAGCTTTCCTAAAATAAGTGGCAATTTCATAAAACTTATTAGCAGAAGCTTCAAATTCTTTGGAATTAATTAAATAATACGCTCGTTTTTCCTCTTGTTGATAAAGATCGTCAAAATTATTGATTTTCATAACGGCTTGAAAAATCAAGCGTTTTCCCAAATCTTTTTTTATGGGAGAACGTTCGAAAGCTTGCCCTGCTTTTAATAATAGAAACGATGATATATTTTTATACTCTTCATGATCAGCTTCATAAAGATAATTAGAAGCCTTTTGCCAGCATTCTCCAGCAGTCTCCCAATCATTCATAATAAAAGATTTGTTTGCTAATTCCATAAGTAATTTACCGGAGATTTCGTACAGTTTTAATTCTTCAGTCTTTCGAATTATTGAATTTAATCGATAAACGGCTTGGATGTTGTTCTTAAATTTAGAGATAATTTTTGAGATTCGAATAAAAATCTCGTCCAATTTTATATAGCTTCCAATGTCAAGATAGATTTGAGCAGCCTTTTCATAAATATTTATGGCTTCTTCCCCTTTGCCTTTATCTACTAATGTTTCCGCCCGATCTATTAATTGTATTGCTTCGATTTCTTTCTGATCTTTGTCAAAATTGCTGATCATTTGAATTCTACTTTTATTTTTGAATAATATTAGAATTGGTTATAACACACATTTAAGAAAATTTAAGTTTTATTTATATTTATTTGTTTGAATAGATTGTTCAATAAAAAGATTTTCAGAATTAATCAAAAAGTTTAATACTTTTTTCATGTCATTCTTGATTCATAGGCGACTTCCTTTCCTTTACAAGATACATAGGGTAAACATAAAAATCGTTAAAGACTTAAAAATTTGCGGTTTTACGGGTTTTTCGATTAATCCCCTCGAATCGACAAAAAGAAGTGCAAATTTAATGTCGCGTTCGATCCATTAATTTCTAACGCAATTGAGCGGTATTGCGACCTAATTCATTGGACACCAGAGGAATTTATCGAAGACACAGCTAGATGGAAAATAAAATCAATACTTTCTGATATTAAAAATGAGAACTTCGAATTTATTAAAACGTACTTAGATTTTTCAAAAGTAATTAAATCCATTGAAAATGTAGACGATGAGGATTATAACGATAACGACAATTAACTATATCGTTCAAAAAATTAGCAAAATTTTTCCTTTATATATTAAAATTATCCTAATTAATTTAAACTCTTAAAAATCTAAATAAATGAAAAAATTGAGGAAATTAGTAAATTATTACACTCCGTTTATATATAAATTCGAGAATATAATTAGATATTATAAAAAAAGTAAAAAAAAACAAAAAAATACCTACCGAATATAGATTTTTAAATAAATAGATATTATTTCTTTCCATGTCAAAAAAAAAATTTACTTGTGAAGCTCCAGACGCGACATTTCCTAAAGATATTGGTTCATGTAACAACAAAACAATAAAGCGTACATTCATGTCTAAAGTTAAGAAAACCCTAGACGACCATCAACGAGAAATTGAGGATATTATAAAGGCGAAAGGAGGGCGAATAATTGGTAAAGAATGGAGGAGAGAAGGCAATAGAAATAGGGCTTATTTTAAAATAGAATGCGGCAAGGGACACACATGGTGGGCTAGCAAAATTAACTTAAAGCCTAAACCAAGCCAACCTAAAGGCACTTGGTGTCCGCATCCCGACTGCAGAGGCATGTCTTTAGACGACCATCAACGAGATATTGAAAACATCGTAAGAGCGAAAGGGGGAAGGATAATCGGTAAAGAATGGAGACTAGTAGGTAAAAGAAAAAAATTTAACGCTCCATTTTTTCATATAGAATGTGATAAGGGGCACACTTGGTGGGCTCTTAAATCAAGTTTAGTACCTACTCCAAATAAACCAGAGGGTTCTTGGTGTCCTATATTCAAAAATAGAATTAGTGCAATTGGTAGGTTTGGCCATATTCCTATCGAGTATTTCAGTTTAATACTTTTTAATTTAAAACATTGTAAAGTTGTACACGAAAATACTCTTGAAGAAGGAACACGCCCAGATCTTGTTATTGATAGAGACGATAATTTTAAGTTTAACATTGAAAAACATCAAAATGTAGTTTTATTTTCGGATAATATAGAAATAATTGCGGTTGATTTCACCTTTGGTCTAACTGGTAATAACATTTTATATAAATGTTTTAGAAATTACCAAACAAGAAACAGATATCTGTTAATAGTTCTATTGCGAGAGGGTAAAATTGCGACAGCTCATTACTTTCAAAGGTTAATTAATAATGATGTAAATATTAATAGTGAAAACAAAAAAAGAATTAAAGTTATCAATTTCGAAGCATATTTAGATTTTTTGAATTTAGGTTATTGGAACTTTGATAAGACTGAAAAAGAGAAGAAAATCGAGTCAAATCTTCGAGGGATCGTAACATTGTGCAAAAAATCTATCGATAAAGATTCCGCCCTTGCAACGCTTAGCCGAAAAAGCGAGAAATATATTAAGTTGCTATCACTCATGGGAAGCTAGAGCTAATTAATTTTGTTAAATATAAAGTTTGAAGACTGAATACTCTTTTCAACCAATTTCTCCATAACCCAAAGACATAATCTAAATTTCATTAATTTTAATTGATTTTATTTTTTATTTTTTTCTTTATCAATGTATTCAAATTTATATAATATATATACCGTTAAACAGCTCAATATTTTCATAATTTTATTAATAGATAAATTAAAGCAGCTAGTAGTCTAAAATCGCTTCAAACGCTTAGGTTATACTACAATAAGTTAAGCCCTTTTGCTTTCACTATTGATTTAAATTCCATAGTTTGATAAGCAGAGGCAAAGCATTCTTTAGCGTCTTCTATTGCTCCGTAAAAAATGAAGTTAGAATACCACGAAGCGACGAACATGATACTAGCCCTTCTATAACGCGTGTGAAATCTAATGTTTAGTCGAGGAGAGGAAAATTTCCAAAGAAAAAGATTTGGTGCGGTACCCACCGGTAGATATAACGAGGAACTAATTAATCGTTGAGTTTCTAGGATGTAGGCTAAACTTTCTAAGGTTATAACGCCCCCATCAACCCATATCTTATTCACGCCAATTTTCTTTAATCCATCAATTAAACTAACATTGTTTGGTTGATTTTTGTTAGTTATATACGCATATCTTTGCGTAGACGTCATATTTTCTGAACCAAGAATTAAAACAACAGCAGAATCTATTTTATATTTCTGAAGAATATCTAATTCTTTTTTATTTTTAAGACTAGAAATTGTATTGTATATATATTCGGTGGGCTTGATACCTCTTTCTTCAAGGTACTCTATTCCTGCTACCCTAGCATCAAAAGACCCACCCAGAACAAATGGGGGGTCGTAATGATCTAAATAAAATTCTAAATACTTTATCATTGCTTTAGGCGTGATTCCCGACAATTCGATTAAATTTGGAATATTATACTTTTCAGATAATGATATTTGAGTATCAATTCGTTTTTTGGCTTTTTGTTCGTTAAAAATTTCAGAATTATTGCGGTCAATAAACGGTTCATTTTGATAAAAAGTAGTTCCAATCAAGACTGGAGGCAGGTCAAAATTTCCTCTCCCTAATTTAATATTTCCATATATAAAAGGCTGAGGTTTTTCCATAATTAAACACAATCAAATTGATTTATTTTATTCATTTTAATAGTCTGTTTCTTTTCAAGCTTAATTCATTTTCTCCTTAAAGGAAGAAATTTTCTTGAGCAATCATGATAAAAATTTATTGGACCTTTAATTTTGCTCCGCAATTTTTACATTGGGAGTTCGTTAATTTTTGAAAGCAGTCAAAGTGATACAAGACTTCACATTCAGGATTTCCACATCTCACAACGTCTTGATTCTCTTCAAATATGAAATTGCACATTGAACACGAATTATACATCGCCTCATCACCTAAATCAGAAGAATTTGCGATGTATACATTAAAAGTCTCGGGTTGTTTAGATAAAGTTTGTTGCCTTGATTGAAGTTTTGAATATTGATGTAATTTATGCGTTTGTGTTACTTCAGCGGGGATCTTTAACAGATAAAAACAGTGAGGACACCTACAAGTTCCTGATTTACTTAAGCTATCATCTTTTTGGGATTCCGACCATAAAGATAAACAATGAATATGAAACGGGGCTTGACAATTTGGACAATATCGACCAGTTAGAAAAAACGAACCTTGAGTGGTTGGTTCCGTTTCGGAAAAACATATTGAACATTTCTTAAAATCAACTTCTCCCATTATCTGTTTGCGTCGAATTTTTTGATCTTTTGTTGAATCTTGAACTCTCAGGAGGGGGGCTGCTATTCTTCTAATAAATGTAAGATTTTTCGTCATAGAGTCTAAATTAATATCGTGTCTTTTAATATTAGATCTAGCAAATTCTTGACAAGAATTAATTAATGTCTCAGCATCATTGTTATAAAAGTAGCGCCCATTAGTAAGATCACTCAATCTTTTCAAGATATTAAGATTACTTGCTTCTCCTAATCTTAAAGTGTCTATTTTTATATTAAGTCCTTGCGCAAGTCGTGCCATTTTCAATGGATCTATTGCACTACTTGTATATTTTCCATCGGAAACTAAGAGAATTTTCGGTATTTTTGCCGCGATTTTTCTTAATTCTGCAACAATCATTTTAATTGATTTTGCCAGACCATCTCCTAAATTGGATCTTCCGCCAATGGTAATTAAATCTAAGGCATCATATAATTCTTCCACATAATTCGTAAAATCTAAAACTTTTTGAGCCTTATCAGAAAATTTAACAATAGCGAACGAGCTACTTCCGTCGACCTCAGATCTTTCCTTTATTAACGTCTTTAAAGCATAAAGGCAACATTTCAGTCTGTTTGGTTTGTAATCTGTTTTAAACATTGACCTTGAAGAATCAATACAAATAACAACATTTTCAGCAAGTCTTTCAGTCAATTCGTTTAAACCTTAGTGGGCTTAAGTTATGTTTTATATGCATTTTGAAATTTTATAATTATCTTTTTATCAAAAATAAAAATTTTCCTTATAATTAATTAAAAGGTTAAGTTTCGTATTAATTTTTACTATTTAAACATCAATAATATGAGTATTGACATCCAAATCTCGATTATATAGTAATATTCCTAGGCAAACTGTTCATACGCAAAAAATTAGTTAAAATAACAAAAATTTAGATGTAGTTAAATCTACATTCCTTAATTCATTGGTATTAAAATAGAAAAATTAAAGAAAAATTATAAAAAAGTACTGATTTCTCGGTTCGTTTATATATAAACTAAAAATGCAATTATTTATAAAATAGTTATGTTGTTTATGTTATAAGTAAAGAAAGAAACAAAACTTTCTTTAAGAAAGATATCTAACATTATATATATCAAAGAAAAAAGAGAATTATCTGATTTTTTATGTCTAGCGAAGATGAAAGTCAAAAAATAAAGGATTTTTTTAAAAGAAGCGTTACTTTTAAACAAATTGAGGATATATTAGGATTTAATACAGATACTCTGTTTGGAATTGATCCTATCAGTGCCAAAGAACTAAAATCGCAAAAGATAAGAACTATTCAAGATTTGGCTAACCTGAATCTTGAGGCTCTTCCAGAAATTAAAGGAATCATGCCTCAAGTACTATTAAAATGGATAAAAATCGCAAAACTTCTCGAAAAAGTAGTAAGAGAAAAATTGAAAAAAAGAAAGAAAATTCTTCTGATTGGATTGGGTAATAGTGGTAAAACTTCTATATTAGCTGTGTTACAAGAAAAATTCTCTCTTATTAAAGATCTATTACCTACAAAGGGAGTAAAGAGAGAGGTATTAGACCTTTTTGGCTACAATTTAGTATCATGGGATATGGGCGGGCAAGTACAATACCGCGAAAATTATTATTTTAAAAAGCCAGAGTTATTTTTTGCCGATGTTGACATAATTCTTTACGTAATAGATATTCAAGATCCGGAAAGATACAACGAATCAGCGGAATATTTCGAGCATGTAATAGAAGCACTAAAAGAGCTAAAGGAAAGTCCCCCAATATTGATTGTTTTTCATAAAAGCGATCAAGATATGCGCAAAACTCTTCAATGGCAGAAAAATGTAGATGTAGCTAAAAAGATATTCGATCCCGTTATAAGTAAATATAAAGATTTTGAATCTGATTATTTTACTACGACGATCTTTCAGCGGGAGACGGTCATGCAGATGTTCAGTTCAGCACTTATGAAAGTTTCAGAAACTTCAGAAATTATTAGCAACATACTTGAAGGTTTTGGTGAAGAGATCAAAGGTAGAGCTCTAAGCTTGATCTCAATGGATGGGTTAATTTTTGGCAGCTACAAAAAGAGCAAAAACGACGAAAGTTTGGTAAATAATACAGCTTTGTTGCTACAAACGCTTTCAAACTTTCATAGTTCAATAGGATTAACCAGAGAAAAATCTTTAGCGCTCGAACTTCCATTAAATAAAATTACAATCCGGGGCGAAAAATTGTTTGAATATTCAGACTTAAACATTCCTGTGTATCTATGGCTTTTATCAGAACATCCAGAAAAACTAGACGAGAGATTAGACTTTTTCAAAGACGAATTATTACCGTTAATTAACTTCTTCATCTAAAAAATTTTTTTTTAATCAAAAATTTAAAGGTTTCAATCAATTTGTTCTAGTTCCCTATGAGCAGAGAGTAAATATTCGTTACACTTTTCCATCATTTTAATTGCTTTATTTAGATTTTCAGCTACATCGTCTAATTTCTTGGTTTTTGCTATATTACGCCACTTTTGAAAGTTTTCTTTATGGGAATCGTTATGCTCTGCCCAATGTTGGCATAATTTTGATAATTTTAAAATATCTTTGTCTTTTTTATCCAAAAATCATCACTTTATCTTTAATTTAATGATTAATAATATAGTAAATTAAATTATTAATAAAAAAAGAAAATAAAAAAAGAAAATTTAGCCTTCTCGACACATTCTTTTTAATAAAGTAGGATCAATTAATTCAATTGGTTTCCAACCCTTACTATCCAAATATTCCTGTATTTCAGTCTTTAAATTGATTGGAATGTCGGCTTCAACGCGAATGTATTTAATTAAATCGTTTGGAAATTTAACACCTTTGTATTTTCGTTCTAAGTCAATCCAATGAGATAATTTTATCATACGTCCTTTAGAATTATCCGCCGCCCTCAAACATAGTTTAGCAACTAAACAAATCGCCTGTTCAATGGATTCGGCTGTTGTTAATAGGTGTTCAGGACAAGGACTAACTAAATGGTCGCCAGTGCCGTCTCTAGTGTTCCAAACCTTCCAAGTATCATCATCGTCTGAGCGACCAATATACATCCGTCTATATTCTGCAGAATGAGGACCAACTACCGCTGGTATTCCCACTCCATTAGCCATACTAGCAATACTAGCTGCTTTTTGGCTCATAGCACCCCAAGCTACGCCACAGGCACCAACTCTATTTAGAATATAATCGGCAATTTCTTCAAAGTTACCTCTTAACGGACGCCTCGCAAAAATATTTGCTACTTTACAAGCAGCTCCGATGATGTGAGGATTTGAAACGCACGAGCCAACATTAACTAAACCACCCCGATCAAAATCGCCAGGATATAGATCATATAAAGTTTTACCGTCTTCATCTTTTACAAGACCAATATCCATTGCCCCACATCCAGAGACTACAACAATGTAATTTCTTCTGCAGAATTCCTCAGCCATCTTGTATAATTCTTGAATTTCGTGTCCATAGTTAGCGCAACCAATAATGGCTACAATTCCAGGAATTTCTCCCAATACAAGAGGTGCGCCAACATTTCGAATTTCAGTATCCATAATTGGACCACGACCAGCACGACAATTAAATGTTTCATTTCTTATTTTTTCTCTCCCCGCAAATTGAATCAATGTTAACGGTGAAACTCCTTTCATACAATCCCCTTCACATCGTCCACAACCTAAGCATTCGTCAAAAACTCCTGCTAATACAGAAAAGTCTCCTTCTTTAGCTAATCTAACACCTTCAACTAAGGGTAAATCGTTTGGACAATTTCTTTGACAATTTCCGCAACCATTACAAAGATAAGCCATATCAATACAGCCTTGTTCGTCTGGAACACCGCTTTTAGCTTTCCTTATTGGTTTAACTTTAATTACCGTCTCGGCTGCTACCTCTCCTGCTTTTATTGGATCTAAAATTAAAACTCCAGGCGTCTTACCACTAACCAAATCGTCCACGATTTCTTCTACAGGATCGTCTGTTCGATTTGGCATTCCAGCCATATTTTTCTCGTTTGTGGCAATAAAAGGTGCTCCTACTAATTGAGCTTGTTCAAAACTTCTCAAATTTACGCACTGCTCGTCAACCATTACTAAATCAGCTAATCCTGAACGAATGAAATGTAATTGCCTTGACATTGAACCTACTATTTTAGCACCATCGTAATAGCGGGTTAAATCATGAGCAGTACAACAAATCGCACCTACATCAACTTTATTATCGTATCCCTTTTCTCTAATGTAATCTACTAATTCTACTCCAGGAGCTACATTGTGTCCAATCATTAATATCGTTGCTTTACTTGTATCCATAGTTCCCATTCCTAATTCGACAATTGGGACATCTGGATCTCCGATTGGATACCCATAAGCACACATCTGAACTGCGTCAGAGATCTCCATTCCAACTGCATCAGCTAATCCCGCTAAAAAGGATTTTGACTCAAAATCTAAATAGCTACTTTCCTGACCCGTATGTCCGGCCGCAAGTAAATGAGTAATCGTATATTGAACCCATTTCATAGCTTCTTCTAAATCTTCTAGAGTTTCTGGTTTCATTCCTATAATTAAGCGAGTCATTGGCATTTCCACAGCGATATTGTTTCCGAAATTAATTGGAACATTTCCATATTTCTCCTTTAGCCAATGAAGCAGATGATCTCCATGTGCCGAATGACAAGCTGCACCAATACAACATGCAATTTCTACAATACGTGCCTGTTGAGTTTCCATATTGATACCGCATGCTCCTGTTCTACCTTTGGAAAGGTTACACTTGCCATATGTACAGAGACAACACATGTCGCAAATAGGCATATAGAAAGGCTTGTATCGTTCCATTAACTTAAAAAACCATGAGCGTAGGGTAGGAATATGAGGTTCAGGATGTGGACCCATTGGCTCCCATTCTGTCTCGTCTCCATATAATAATTTGCCAGTAGTTAGTTCGAAACCTTTTATTGAACCAAGAGGGCCTTTATATTCGTCTATTTTTATTTTAACCCCTTTTTTACTCATATTTTCACAATTTTTTTTTATTTTTTATATTAAATTGAATGTAATATTTATTCAAATTTTTGATTTTATTAATATTCTATTAATATTCTATGGAGATCACAAATTTGAGAAAAGAAAAAGTTATTGTTTATATTCAAAAACTCATAGGTAAGAAATTCGAATAATTTATGAGTGTGAAATTTCACACTAACTATTTACTTTGAATAAAAATTAGACAATTTTTAAAGAGATTTCATAAATTCTGAAATTTGTGGGGATTTTTCCTCTTTATCGACATCTTCAGAACCAAATTCGTCAACCAAGAGATCGTACTTAAATGTACAAGCATCATCTCCTAATAAACTGCATTTAACCTCATTACCATCAGTGTCAATTCCTATTTCTTCTAATACACCATTAAAAATACCTTGGTAAAGAATACACATATTTTTTGCCATAATATTATCTTTTTCTTCTGAAGAAATTGGTTCCTCAACGGATATCTGGATATAATTTTTTCTGAAGAGAGGTTTTAAAATTCCGTAACCTCTAAATGTTCAAAAGTTTCTAGAATACTTAAAATTGCCAATTTTTTGTTTTTTAAATTTTCTTTACTCCAATCTATATTTTGAAACGACTTTTGAACAAAATATTTTACGATTGTTTTCCTAACCCATAAAATAAATCATCACTATTAGATCCAGCAAATTCAGAAAATTCAATTAGTTCAAGCGGTCTTAACGTTAATAAGCGTAATTTACCTTCCTCTCCGAGGAATAACTGCCCTTTTTCCTCTTCTATTGAAATCTGGTCTTGTTTTTTAGCTTTTTTAAACATTTTTTTAAGCTTCTCAATACAATTTCAATACATATTATCTATGAGCTCAATTATTTAAAGCTTTTTTGAAGATAACTAAAGAGGGTTTTCTCTTACTTGGATCATATCGTAAATTAACTCAATTACGGATTTGATGTTAAAATTAGTCTTTACTGAAGTGAATAAGAACTTCCAATCTCTATTTCTAATTTTATCAAATTCAAAAAAAGACATTATCTCGTTTCTTAATCTTTTCAATTGTTCGCTATTGCCTTTATTTGAATGATCAAGTAAATCAATTTTATTAGACAATATTAATATAGGTATTCCTACTAATTCAAATCTGTTAATTATTTTCCAGAATTCGCGTTTTGACTCTTCAAATCTTATTTGATTGGCAATATCAATCATATATATAATTATGTTAGAATCTTGAAGTCCTACAAGCCATTTTTTTCGAAAAATACTCTGTCCAGGCATGTCCCATATAGCTAATACTCCCTTTTGGCTATTCTGGAAGTATTCAATGTCAAATCTTTTAGTAGGAGTAAAATAATTATCGCTATATTCCCCAGTTTTAAGACGTCTAACCAACGAGGATTTTCCTACGTAATCAATTCCGAACAAAAAAACTTTAGTAAAAGACTCGTGATAATGTAAATCAAGTTCAGGATATTTTTCAAATTCGTCCCCAAATCTCCGAATATCAATGAATACACTAATCAAGAGATTCTCGATTTCAATTTCGTCATCGAATGAACGGGATTTCTCATTATTCAGTAATTCGTTAAGCAATTCTTCAAAGATATCCTTATAATCGTAAGGATTATCATTTTTATCAAATATTAAACCTAAGATTATTTTATTGTTGATACAGGTTGTAAAAATATTTAAATCATCAATTACTTGGGCCACTGGAGTATCAATTACATAACGAATAAGATCTTTATGTATTTGTTTTATACCGTTTCGGTATTTATAGACGAGATTATTGTTATCGTGACCATATATAATTTTACTGATTAAGTCCATGCTTTCTATTTTAATTACATCATTTGGATAGCTGTAAATATTTAATTGGTTTAAATCTTGAAAATTTTTACCCTTAAATAAGAAAATATTGTTCAGCAATGAAATGTTTGAAGATGTAATTACCCTTAAGATTGTAAATTAAATCTAATTAAAAAAAGTTATGAATAATTCCTATGAGAAAAATCTTTTTGATTTTCTTTAGATTTAAAGTTTTCGCATTTAATTTCTTAAAGCAAAACTGGATCGTTATCTTTAGATTCGTTATTATTAGAAGAATCCCTTTGATCAGATGATTCGTTGTTTTCTAAAGGTTCAGAGGACTCTTTGTGCTCTTCCTCCTCAATTTTCTCATCGCGCTTACCTTCAGCATCATTGGGTTTATCTTCTGGAGGAGAAGCTGGAGATGACTTTGCACCTACCGGAGTTTGGCAAATAGGACATTCAGACCACCCTTTTCTTAAATTATATCCACAATTTGAACACTCTATTAATTCTGGATCGGGTTCCCATTCGGGTATATCTAATCCTCCTTGCCTTTTGCGAGCTAGTTCCTGCAATTCTTCTTCTGTCCAGACATCCATTCCTTCGGGTACCCCATTATGTCTCTCTTTCGCTGCTTTTGCTAAAGATTCTTCGTCCCATACTTCCATTCCCGGTGGAGGACCAGTTCCTCTTTTCTGAGCCTCTTGGGCGAGTTCTTCTGCCGTCCAGGTTTTTAGTTCTTGACCTCCAGGAGTTCTTATTGTTCCTGCTTGTTGGGGAGCTAATTGCGCTTCTTTTTCATGTATAGAGGGTGCTTCACAACAAGCTGCAGAGAATCTTAAAAATCCTTCAAAACATCTTCCATATTTTCCTGAGTCGGTTCTCTGACTTTCATCAACCACTACTAATAACATAGTTTTATCTGCTAATAGGGGAATAGCTATACCACATACTGCAATATCCGATTTAATACGGTTCGATTCTAATCCACTTTTAATTTTTTCCATTGCATCAAGTAAATCGCTCTTATTCATTAAGAAATCGCATATTGGGTCGCCATGACGCTGATACCCCTCGTGATACTTGGTTAATTGGCTTCGAGTTGTATCCGAATCCAATGCGTTAATGATAGCGCTAACATAGGAAAAAATTTGGGACAGAGGACTTTTTCGGGGCTCATCTAATTTATAACTTCCTAAATCTAATTCCCCCATAAAAGGCGCAAATAAAGGTTTGGCACTTTTCATTTTTCCGTAAATTGTTGTCTTAGGGATTACGCATTTTATTTCCCCGTAGTAAGCGAAAGCATTGTCTAAAAGATTAACTTTTTTGTTCTCAATACTTATTCGAGGGACGCTTCGGAATAAAACATCAGCCCAAGGCATCTCCTTCACCGGGATTATTGCAACACAAGTCTTTGCAATTAATTCTCGGAGCTTTTTAACATAGTCTTTAAAAAACTGTTTTAATTCTTTCGCAGAGTCTTTGTACTTATCAGAATCCAATTCTTCCTCTGCTTTTTTAACAAAATTTTCAAACTTTTGTTTGTTTTTTTCGATGTTTCCGCCTTGCTTCGCGATATCTCCCACAATATTATCTTTAAAAATAGAAGTTGCCTCTTCAATTAATTTTTCTTGATAATCGGAAAGTGACGGAATTAAGTATTCACTAACATCAAAATGAAGAGATTTTACAAATTTTACGAATTGATCTTGTTCTGGCATTATATTACCGAATTTATATTAATCAGTTTTATTTTAGATATAAAAACTGTATATTTTACATATAAATATAAAACTGTATTTAAAAATTTGACTGAATAATTTAACCTCTTAAAAAAGGTTAGTAATAGGGATTATAATAAAACGAGAGATTTCGACCAAATAAAGTGTCCAAATAAAGTGATTAAGTCGTTAAGCCAGATAATTTGATTCGCTAAAAATATAATCTGAGATTGTATTAAATAAATATAATCTCTTTTAAATTTTCCTTTTATTGAAATCGCAATAATCAAAACCAAGGATCTTAAGAATTTAATTATTTTACTTCTTTATATTCTTGTAGTAAAGATCTTCGTGAAATTAATGAACTAACAATCACATAATGTCTCGTAAAATTCTAAAATGAAGTTAAGAATCGTATTATTCAATCAATTCAGACATTTTTACAGATAATCATAAGATATAAATTAAGACGCACGAATTAGTAATTATGAAAGTTAGTGAAGCAATAGAAAAAAGAAGAAGTATTAGGAGGTTTAAAGAAGGAGATCTCCCTAAAGATCAATTAAAATTAATATTAAGAGCAGCTCAAATTGCGCCCTCAGCTTCAAACAGACAACCATATCAGTTTGTTGTTGTCAAGGATCCTGATTTGAAGAAGCAATTGGGAAAATTGGCAGCTCGTCAAAGATTTATTTCAAATGCAGCAGTTATAATCGTTGGGATCGGGAATTTAGCGCAAGAGAAGTGGTATAAAGTAGATCTTGCTATAGCATTTCAGCAAATGATCTTACAAGCGACAGAATTAGGATTGGGGTCTTTATGGATTGGCGCTTTTGATCATGACAAAATCAAGGAACTGCTTAAGATTCCAGATAGATTTGAAATCGTTGCTTTATTGCCTATTGGAATTTCGGGGCAAGATCCCCCTGCTAGACCTAGAAAACCTCTCGATGAGTTATTTTTTAGGGATTTTTACGGAAACTCTTTATAGCAATTATCAAATTTAAAAGAGTTCAATCAGAAGAATTTGGTTTAGAACATAGTTTTTTCTTTGAATTCTTTTTTTTCTAACTCTTCTATTAATCTTACAAGGGGCTCCTTGTCGTCAAGAGATTTGATTACATCTAACTCGGGAAAGGTCTTGAAGGCGCTCTCCCCGTATTTGAACTCTTTTTTGCCTTCTGACGATAAATTAAGGTATTTCGCGAAGATTTCGGCATACTTTTTCAATCTTTTGTATTTGGTTTCGAAGTCGTTTTTTTTCTGAAACAGCAGTTCGTACAAGAAATACAAATCGGTAAGACCAAATTTGTGTATTAATTCTTCTCCCTTCGTACAATCTTCTACGAAGCAGGTATCCCGAAATCACTTCCCAACAAGAGTTCTGGGTTCATTGCTCCAATTTACAAGCGTGGGCCGATAATGAGTACGATACTCGTATCCTTCACAGAAAAAATCGCTTTCCCGCTTCTGAAAAAGCTGACCGAAGCGGGAGACCCCATAGCCAAGAGAGTTTTTAAAGAAGAGATCGCCAAGCGATACGCTTCAGGATTTCCTTCAATGGTTCGCTATTTAGAACACGAGGGGTATCTCAAATATCTAAGTGAAGACGAGTTGTCGGCAATTGGTAAATAACTAATTAAATTCTTAAGATCTTTTGTTTTGGTAATTGCGATTTCAATATAGATATGTTCTATTTCTATGCTTTTCCAATAAATCTACAATAGCAAGTTAAATCAATATCATTTAATTTTTATAATTAAGATTAATCTTTTCATGAATAAGGGTTTTATTTGAAGAAAATATCTCTTGTTCTGACAATTATATAACCAAATTAACATTACTGAATTTTATTTTACATAAAAATTTTATTTTACTTTTATATTTTCCTATAATATTTGTCTCTAAAATTTAAACAATAGAAAATTTCTTAATATTAAAAAGATTTTGAACAAAATTATAATTTTGTATGATTTTTAGCATAATTTTTTGAAAATCTTTCAGATAAAAATTAAGAAAGATTGATATATTTTTTGAAACATTAATAAGAAAGAACAAAATTTTTTAATTCTCAAAATTAACATGTTTAAGAAAGCTTTAAAGATAATTCATCGATCTTATGTTAAATTTAAGCATTAGTACCGAAAGTTAAGGTGTTAATATAAATTTGATTCTAAACATTTATATATCATAAAAAGATAATTAATATTATAAAAAAATTTTAAAATAAGGCGATATAATTTGAAGAAAGTATTAGTTTAAATACTAAAATCATTTATATTTCCATCTATAAAAACATCCAAGGGATTGAGTTTTATACCGATTAAAACTTAACCTAATCTCAAAAAGAAAACAAAACGAAAAAAAAAAATCGAGTAGAGCGCTTCAAGAAAAAGTATTATCAAGAATATGAACTTAACAATGTTTTGAGGCGAAATCTAAAAAAAAAGGTGTAGAAATTTGAAAATTGTTACTGTAAATATCCCAGAAAGTTATATCGAAGCCATCAAAAAATTAATCGGCGAGAATGGTTTATATCCATCCAGGTCCGAATTAATTAGATGCGCTGTGAGAGAGTTCCTTTTAAAAGAGCTTAAAATGGCTAGGAAAATACTTAAATATGAAGAACCCGAAATTGATGATTTTGACAGTGAACATTATGTAAGAGTTCCAATCGAAAATTCTGGCTCTGAAAAAAAAGAGCCTGTGCGAGAATTTAAAACTTATAAAATTCTCAGAAGACTCGAGTATTAAAAATATTAAGTGGAAAAAATTAATTCAAATTAATAAAACAAGAAGGGTTAGTAGCTTTAAAAAAGAGCTCTCTCTATTTTTTATTTTTTTTATTAAAATTTCTTTATAAAAAATTTTAGTTTTTTACCACTATTCATAAACATTATTCACTTTTGAATGTAAAAGAATTAGACACTTCTGTATAAGGTCTATTATTAACGTTTATAAGATACAATTACTACATTAATTCTTATAATCGTAAAATTAATTTTAAAGAAACTAAATCTATGTTGCTACTTACTTACCTATGTTGTTACTCACTTATTTTGATAGAATCGTAGGACCTAAACCCTTTCTTTCACATCCCAATAATCTAATTGGTGAATTAGACAAAGAATCTCTCTCAAAAATTATATCCTTATTAGAATCTTCTCACGATGGCTTTTTTACACACACTTTTTCTCCAGAACTAAGAACAGTTAATTACACTTTTAGTGTTCTTTCAAAATGGGCACGTGGGAGAACTGAAACGGCAATGATTTCAGCCATCATCTCTGAAGAGGAACCTGATTATATGGCTTATGAAAAAATCCTTTCAAGATTCATTGAAAAAATAACTAAGATTCCTGAAATATTCAAGGCTTTTTACATTAATTCTGGATCTGAGTCAGAAAAAAAAGAAATCCAAAAAAATTTTACTATTTTGAGAGAAGAGCTATTAAATTTGTACAAAGTATTAATGATTAAAAAAATCGAAACCGAAGGACAGTTAATATCTTTCTCAAGTCTGGTAAACAGAGGAGTAATCGAACTATCAAAAAAAACAATTGACAAATTAAAAAATTTAAAGGAAGAAAAGAAAAATTACTTTTTAATTTTTCGAATTCAGCAGAAAGCGATGAAACTTGATATAATCCCCGTTGATACGGATAAAATCTTTAAGTTATCAATAATTTTTGGTGAAAAAATGACGATGTCTGTTTTACACCAAGTAGCTCAGATCTTTACTAATTACGGGAAAGATAAAGCGTCTTTAATATACACAGAAGGTGTTTGTCAAGAGCTTGATAAGTGCATCTACGAAGTCTATATCGATACAGATATGGACACATTGAATCTAATAATTAAAGATATTTACAAAATATCAGGTATTATTGAAATAGATGTTAAACTAATCGAATTAATATCTAAGTAAAGAGAATTGTCGGCGATTGACAAATAACTAATTAGATTCCTAAGATTTATATTTAATTATTCAGACCTAAATAAAATAAAGTTAACAATATATTTAACACACTTTAACCCTAATTTTTTTAACCTATTTAAAAAATAAGTTAATTTTTTTAAAAAAAAAAAATTTATAAAACTAATCGAATTGAGTCCTTTAGACTAAACTCTAACAAAAATGTTTTCAACTAAAAAGTACTTCACAGAAAATCTAGGAAAAAAATTTAATTAAAATGCAAAGTTCTTATATTTTATAGTGGATTTTTAATTGTGGAATCATAATTTTCACTAAAATTTAAAAGGCATTATATTTATTTAATACAATAGTAGAAGTTTAGTTAAAAAAACAATAGAAAAGAGTTCCAATTTAATTTTCTTTCTTAGACTATAACGAATTAAAGACTATAACGAAGGTACATGTCGAGGGAATGGTCTGGATTAATTCTAGCGGGTGGTAAAGGTACCAGACTCATGCCATTAACTTCATTAATTCCAAAACCACTCGTTAAAATTACTAATGTACCGATGATAGATTATTCTATTGCGCACTTAATTTACGCAGAGATTAAGCATATAGTCATAGCTTTAGCCTATATGGGCAAAGAGATAGAAGATTATGTAAAAAAAACATGGACTTCCGATAGACTGGGGGATGTTGAGTTAGAATGCGCTATGGGGGGATTCAGAGGTACAGCTGATGCTTATAGAACATTATCAGATCGTTTTGATTCTGAAAAAATAGTTATTTCAATGGCGGACATCGTTACTAACTTGCCGATTAAGGAGTTTATGGGGTTTCATTCTCAAAAAGGCGGGATTACGACAATTTCAATGAAAATGGTTGAAAGCCATACTTCTCAGTACGGCGTTGTATTACTGGATAAAAATAGAAAAATCTATCTTTTCCTCGAAAAACCGATGCCAATGGAGCTCTATCTAAGTTCAATAGCTCAGAGAGCAGACTTATTCTTACATACTAATATCATTAACACAGGGATTTATTGCTTTAATAGCAAAATTAGAGATATACTTCACGAAGTATCAAATTTAATGGATTTTGGTGGTGATGTATTTCCTTATCTCCTTGAAAACGAATATGATTTATATGGATTCGTAAAGGACTATTATTGGATGGATGCAGGAAATTTCCAGACATATATGTGGGCAAATTGGGATCTATTGCGAAAATATGCTTGGCCAATTCTTCCTAATGGTGAAGAATACGATGGAATTTATGTCATGGGAATAATAAAATCAGGTCAAGATATAATTATTGAAAACCCTACCTGTTTTGGAGAATGTGTTTTACTTGAAAACAGAGTTAAAATCAAAGAACTAACATCTGTGGGAAATTACGTAAGTATTGGAGAAGAATCGGTGATTGAAAAGAGCGTCATATGGGATAATGTGAAAATAGGTGCTGGATGTTTTATTAATGAAACTATAATATGTAATGAATGTGAGATAGGAGATAACGTTGTTCTAGAACGAGTCCTCGTGCCTCCAAACTGTAAAATCAGTAGTAATATCATACTTAAAGATAAAAATCTTGAATTAGGAACACAGATATAATTAGAAAATAAATTTAAGATTGAATTTTATTGTTATTTCTTGGCAAATGGCTCAAGATCTATCTGTTTAAATATTGAATCACCTTTTTCTAGCATACCAAGAAAATTCCACTCACCTTCATCAACCTGTCCTCTATTTCCATATTTTGACGCCATATCGTACAATCGATTGAAATTTTCATAGTGTAAAGCGACTCTGTTTTCTGCGTAATCGCGCGCACTCCAAGTCGTAATTAAGAATTGCCAATCTGAGCTTTCTAAAAGTAATAGCTCTCTAGCTAATTGTTTTAATATCTTTTTCAAATTTTCGTCAGCAACATTTTTATATTTTGCTATAATCTCTTCGCTCTTAGCTTTTATTCTTATATCTTTATTCGTAATCTAGTAAAAAATTTAATAAGAGTGGTTTGCTATATTTTTATGGGAGTCATTCTTCTTCTTTATGTTTTAATTGGGGTAAATAAAACGAAGAACTAATTCTCTATAAATTATAGAAGAATATTCAGGAGGGCAAAAAGAGTTTTCCCGTATTTTCCATAAACAGTTAGGTGAAAACCAAAAGAAAGTCTTGCAACTATTAAAGCAAAATGGAGATTTATTTCTTAAAGATATTAAAAGTAATATCAGAGATTTAACAGAAGATATGATTTGGAGTGCTATCAAAGGATTATTTAGGAGAGATTTGATAGGAGCGGATGAAGAATTTAATCAAAAAGCAAATAGAATAACAAGAAAATATTATATTACTGAAAAGGGTATTAATGTTTTGAAAGACCATTGGACTAAACCTAAACTTGGTTAGACTTGTTTCTTAGGGGATAAAAGGTGTTAGATCAATCTCTGGAAATATGTTATCATTTGTTTCAAGAGTACCTAAAAAATGCCATTCTTCCTCATCAATATCCTCTCCACTTCCGTATCTTTCAGCCATTGCGTATAATCTATTGAAATTTTCATAATGTAGAGCTACTCTATTTTCGGCATAATCTCTTGCTGACCATGTAGTCATTAAAAATTGCCAGTCTGAGCTTTGTAGTAATAGTGATTCTCTTGCTAACTGTTTTAAAATTTTTTTTAAATTCTCATCCTTAGTTCTTCCATATTTCGTCATGATTTTCTCAATCTTGTCCTCCGCGTCATAAACCAATCTCCAAGTCCATATCGTCCATTCATTTAACCAAACCCAATGACTTGAGCCTTGACCCCAACTTCCTTCAATAATTTGAACAACCTTATTTGGAGGATTCTTTTCTACATATAATCTTGTATTTGTTAGCTCTATTTCGGGATCGTCTTCCAACCATCGTAATACTCTTGCTAGCCACCAATTCCCTTCAAACCACCAATGCCCTAACAATTCACAGTCGTATGGAGCAACAATAATTCCTTTTCTATTAAATTTATTTTTAAAGTTTCTCAGTATCTCTTTAATAAGATTCAGATAATGACTAGCATTCTCATCTAATTTTCCAGGAATGTCATCAGGCCAATATAACATTTTAGCACCCAGGTCTACTTTTGCTCCAGTAACTTTCCAATATCTCAATCCTCCAGGATAGTGTTTTTTGTGAAAATCGAGATATTCGGAACAGCCAGGGTATCCATGTTCCCCGCTCCATACTACAATCCCCGTTTTTTCATCTCGCGTAAAGAATCCAACGGGAGAGGGAGTTGATGGATCAGTTGACACTAAATACATTTCATATTGTGATTTTTCAAAGGATGTTGGGATTTCTTCGTATTGCGAAGCGAATTGCTTCCATAATTCCTTTAGTAGCGGAAATCTTGCAGCATACACTCCTTGAGACTTCCCACCTAACAACAATGAAGTATCTATAAAGAAATATTTTAAACCGTTCTTGGCGAGAAAATATTCTACTCCAGGTCGTTCATATTCCTCTCCAGAAATAGGATTTTTCCATCGATAACCTGGACGATATCCGCATTCTGGAAGCCAAACGCCAGTTGGAACCCTCCCAAAATGATGCTTATAATTATCTACGGCAGTTTTAAATTGAGCGTCAATTGAAGTCTCCTTAGAAAGTAATGGATTATAACCATGAGTCGCACTGCATGTGATTATATCAATCAAATCCATATCCTGAAGGTTTTTAAACGCACCTACAATATCTTTTTTGTATCTATGAACGAAATCCTCTTTAACACGCTCGAAAAACTCTTGCCACCATTTTGTAAGCTTAATTCTGCCTTTCTCGAATTTATTTTTTGTAAAATCATCGTAATCGTATAAAGCAGCAGATATTTTTTCGTCTAAGTAGCCTAAAAAGTCATTAATGAAAGTTGGATGCCGAAGCATTTCGCATAATACAGGTGTAAGGCCTATAGTTAACTTAGGATGATATCCATCGTCTACAAGTTTGTATAGTTCTTGAAGAAGAGGAATATAAGTTTCAGCAGCAGCTTCATTCACCCAAGATGTTCCATGAGGCCAAATTTCGGATTATATAAGAAATTTATACGATTCTCCGTGATTTAAAACCCATGGCAAATGAGAATGAAGCACTAGGGTAAATGATCCTAATTTTTCTGTCATTTTTTCGTTTTAAATAATTAAATACTTAATTTTAAAATCTGCTTTATTTATAGAAAAGTAAATTTCCAAATATAGTTTTTGAAATCTTAAGATTCATGGTTTATTATTTTATTGTTCTTCCCTAAAAAGCAACATACATTAGAGATAACTCATTAGGAATAATTATGACCCTTTAATAAATAGGATAGACTAACATCAATTAGTAAAGGGAAAACTAAAACACAAAATAAACAAATTATTATAAAATTCTTTAACAATTTTTAGCAAGTTTAATAAAATTAATGATGATATGATTTTTGATATCTAAATATTAGACAATATTCACTTTTTGGCTAATTTTATTAAGAAAGGATCAATTATAAAATAGCCGTTTTTTTTGTTTTCTACTCTGACATCACCCAATTCTCCATGTTTGGTAGCTCTATCAGTTTTAGATTATTAATATAGAAGCTACCTCGTACATTCCGAGCTATTCGGATATCATCTAGTATTTCTGGATCATTTCGAACTATTATAAAGGCACGGATGCGCCGCTCGACCGTTTCTATGGTTTTCGGACCA
>JAUWBH010000228.1 GCA_030605085.1 Promethearchaeota archaeon
AGGCTTGGATAAAAAAAAAGCAAAAAAACATACTATATTAAGAACGGAGGCAGATATTAGCCCCTTAAATAGACAATTAATTAATGCTGTTTGCCATAAGTGTAATTTTTACGCTGAAGATCAAGAATATTGGGAAAAAGAATATGAATGCGTAGCTTACAAATTCATAAGGCAATTGGTAGAAGATAAAATCATTACTTCTTTTGACCAGATTGAAGAAATATTTAAGAATGTTGATCTTAATCCCGAACGAGATTTAAAATAACCTCCAAATAAATTCATTTTAAGCAAAATCCAAATAAATTCATTTTATTTGAGAAAATCGTTGTTTTTTAATCATAAAATGATGATCGATTTATTCAATAAAATTACTTTGAAATGGAAGGATTTTCGTGTAAAGGGGTTCCAAATGGTTTTAAGGGTTTAAGAGAATTAAAAAAAACACACCCAAATTAATTCTACTTGACATCATTTTACCGGATATAAGTGGTTATGATGTCATTACAAAAATCAGATCTAATAGTAAATTTAAAGATTTGCCAATATATTTTTTAACAGCTATACCTGGTAAGGAAGTGGAAAAAAAAGTTCGTGAATTAGGTGCTATAGGGGCAATTTTAAAACCCTTTAATTTATCTGATTTTGATATATTTTTGATTATTTTAAATCTAAATAAAGATAATACGATCCTTGATTAATATATTCTTTTTTAAAGACGATAAAATTTTTTTTTATAAATTTTAATTATTTTCTAAGACTCTTTTTTATTTATAAAGATTTTCAATATCATTTCCCTCTAACTTTAGTTTTTTGCGCCATACTGGTGTTGAGAGAGAATTAGGAAGCATTCTTAGATTATTAAATCTTAGATCTATTTTTTTGACTGAAGTAAGAAATTTTATTGATTCTGGCATATTTTGTACATTATTATGACCTAAATTCAATATCTCAAGAGATTTAAGCGATCCTATTGAATCGGGTATTTTATTTATTTTGTTATACCATAGATCTGAGTTTTTAAGTGAAGTAAGCGATCCTATCGAAATATGTATTGTCTTAATTTTATTCCCATATAAACTTAAAGATATTAAATTCTTTAGTGAAATTATTGACTCAGGAAACATTTCTAGTTTGTTACGACTTAAATCTAATTCTTCAAGAGATTTAAGCGCCCCTATTGAATCTGGTACCATTTGAATTTTATTATCACTCAAATACAACTTCTTTAAGGAAGAGAGAGAGCTTATATAATCTGGAATATGTTTTAAAAGATTTCCACTTAAATTAAGAACCTTTAAGGATTTCATTTTCCTAATTGTTTTAGGAATGACCTTGATATAGCTATTAAATAATTCGAGCTCTTCGAGGTGTTTTAAATGGTAAAGATGTTGAGGAATAAAAGGGATATTTGATTTTTCTATGTACCTACCAATGTAAATACCTGTAATATTTCCCTCTTTGTTAATTTTATAATTTGCCTTATAATAACTTCTAAAATCTGTATTATTTTTAATATCCACATTGACTAATTTAAAATTTATTTGATTCTCTAACAGTGCTAATAAAGTCGCTTCAGTAGGTATCACACCTTCCTTGCCATAATTTTGAATTGTAGGTTCTATTTTTTTAGCTAAATCTTTTCTGAAATTTTCTAATAATTTATCATTGGACCAACCTATTAGGTCATAAAGAGTTGCAAAAATCGGGGAAGGTTGATTAACTAAATAAGATCTGTCATGATGAAAAACCCACTTTAATGTTTCAATACTTTCCTTTGGAAAAAGAAGGGCGAGAGCTCTTAAAGCAGCGACTCTTACGGCACAATTTTCATCTGAAACGGCACAATTTTCCAAAATTTTAAAAATATTTTCACTTTTAAGATTAATTTTTCTAAGAATTTCTAAACCCTCTATTCGAGCTGTGTAAAAGTCGCTATTTTCGATTAATGTCATTAAAAGTTCGCTAGCTTCTTTTTTACTTGTAATACCATTGATTAAATCGTTATAAACTTTTCCTGGTGTTAGCTTATCGCTCAATTGAACCCTCTTTTAATTAAACTTAATTTCTTTTTGTAATGCTAAATATCTTAAAACTTTTTTATTTTTCTTTTCCTCATCAATAGTTAAATCTTAATAATACTAGCTTTTTTTTAATGAATCCTATATTGATTTGACAATACTCAACTTTAAACAAAAAAAAGAGTTAAATCATCTGTCAAAGTTTAAGTTTGATAACAATTACTAAGAGGACTTTCCTTTATTCTTTTTCTTTACAAATCTTATTAAAGTGAATCCTGCAACAATTACTATAAATATAAGAAGGATACCTATTATTCCAGCTATATAATTGTTCTCAATACCTCCTAGTATGGGTTCCCAAGGAGATGTTAATCCCTCAACCCATTTCTCTCCTCTAGCATCAATTAATGCCCTTTCTAATCCATCCGGGTCTTCTGACAATATTCCAATCGTAAATCCAATAGCAAGCATTACCATTAGAACTACGATTATCAATACGGTTGTAATAATTGGCCATTTATATTTTTCGAAGCTCACCATTTTTATTTTGCCTCCGGTAATTCTTCTTCTGGTACCATTTCCTCAAAACCTAGATTCTCTTTAGGCTTAATTAATTCTTCTTTAATCCCTAACAGTTCTTCGGTTGTTATTAAATCGGGTTTTACCTTATATATAAAATACACAATCAGACCAGAAATTACTGCCTCTCCAAACCCTATAAATAGGTGCCAAAAAACCATGGCTGAGATGGCAATTTCCATAGGAATGGCACCACCTATTCCAATTTCAATACCGCACATCAACGCTGCTAATATAACTGCGATGTACGACCCAATCGCTGTAGCAATTGAAACTTTTTTTTCTTTTTTAATATTTGTCTTATTTAATACCATAACAATGATTTTTACAATATAGAACCCAATAATTCCACAAATTACACCCATATTAAATGTATTCGCTCCTAAAGCCGTAATACCTCCATCTCCAAAAAGACTTTGTATTAATAATACCATAAAGATTACAATAACTGCTGCCCAAGGACCTAGAATCACTCCAACTAATGTACCTCCAATTAAATGCCCTGAAGTACCTCCTGGAACGGGATAATTAACAAATTGAAAAGCAAAAATCGTGGCTGCCAAAACCCCTATGTAAGGTATTAATTTCTCGGAATCCTCCTCGTCTTCAAAGAGCTTGCCGACCTTTTTAAAACAAAGCACTAAAAATGCTATTGATACGATCCAAAGCACGATAGTTGTTATAGGGTCTAATAATCCATCTAAAATATGCATTTATTAACAACTCTTTATGTTTTTGTAATTAAGTCATCAGATCCTTATATATGTGGTATTAATAATTTATAATTTAGTATTATTTTTTAATATTACTAATTTAGAAAAAAGTATGAAAAATGCATAAATTTTAGATTTTCTATCATCAAAATAATTTTTTAAAGACACTCGTCACTTTTTATTGAATAAAATATAATTGAGATGTATAAAACTCTTATTTATAATTTAAATTTTAGTAATTTTTTTATTAGGTGACTTTATGGATTATAATATACTTGGACGCACAGGGCTAAAAGTAAGTGTTATAGGAATTGGTTGTGGAGGACCAAGTCGCGTGGGGCAGAGTACTGGAAGGAGTGAAGCGGAATCCGTAGCAATTATACAGCAGGCATTAAATTCTGGAATCAATTTTATAGATACAGCAGAAGTGTATCGTACAGAAGGGATCGTTCGTGAAGCTATAAAGGGCAGAGATCGTGAATCTCTGGTTATTTCGACTAAGAAGTCTACATGGGGTAGGATTACTCCTCAAAAAATGCAGCGAAGTTTCGAAAAAAGCCTTGAACGCTTAGGAACTGATTATATTGATATCTACCACCTTCATGGAGTTATCTTAAAAGATTACGATTATCTTGCCTCAAAAATTGTACCTATGCTTCAGGCATGGAAGGATAACGGTAAAATCCGCTTTATAGGAATAACAGAACGTTTTGATTCTGATCCCCAACATACGATGCTTCAACGGGCCTTGCAAGACGATTATTGGGATGTGATGATGGTGGGTTTTAACATACTCAATCAATCTGCGCGTGAACTGATTTTTACAGAAACGATTAAAAGAAATATTGGAGTTTTGATAATGTTTGCGGTTCGATTAGCACTCAGCAGACCCGAACGACTTAAAGAGGTTATTAAAAAACTAATAGAAAAAAAACAAATAGATCCTTCAGAAATTAATAAAAACGATCCGCTTAATTTTTTGGTTCATGAGGGAGGTGCTGTAAACCTTGTAGATGCAGCATACCGTTTCTGTCGTTATGAACCAGGTACTCACATCATACTTTCTGGAACAGGAAATTCCGCTCATTTGGAAGACAATATCAAATCCTTTTATCGATCTCCACTTCCCCAAGAGGATTTGATAAAAATTAAGAAGACTTTTAAGAATGTTGACTCCGTTTCGGGACACTAATCCCTTTTGTTAATGTTCTAAAATGTTTTATTATGAATCGCATATTTTCAAATTTATGAATAGCATATTTTCAAATTTAAGTGAGGAAGATTTAAATTTTAAAGAAGAAGCAACCGATTATTGCGCAAACGAGGTTGGACCTTACATTGACGACATTGAACAGGGAAAATTGGATATTTGGGATGTAATCCGTCCTATGGGCAAGAAAGGCTACATAGCACTTACTTTTCCTAAACGGTATGGAGGATTAGGTACAACTTTAATGCAAGAGCTATTGTTTTCTGAATCGGTTTGTTATCATAGTTTACCAGTAGACATGAGCCGATATTCTTCCACCTATCCTGCGCTTTTAATTCGTATGTTCGGGAAATCGAAAACTTTAAGGCATTACATAGATCCGTTATGTAAGGGTGAAAGAATCGGGTGTTTTTGCTTTACTGAGCCCGATGCTGGAAGCGATTTATCCCGTATGAAAACAGTGGCTATTTACGACGAAAAGAATGATGAATATATCTTAAATGGTGAAAAAAGGTTTATCACTAACGGTAGCGTTGCTGACACTTTGATTGTGTACGCTCGAAACGGATACTTTATCGTTCAGTCTGATTGGGATGGATTTGAAGTAATCGAAGAATATAAAATGATGGGTCTTCACGGGCTTCATTTAGGACACATGAAATTTAATAATATTAAAATCCCAAAAGACAATGCTCTATTATACAAAGAAATTCAGCAAGATCCTTCTGGCAAGAAAATAGCGGGAAAAACCTCTGTAATTTCTGGAATGCAGGCTATGTTAGGACCTGAACGAGTTGTTTTATCGGTTCAAGCCTT
>JAUWBH010000095.1 GCA_030605085.1 Promethearchaeota archaeon
AAATAATACACCAATCCCACTAAAATTCCAGTGAGAATACAAATTATTTGTATCCAAATTTTATACGCTTTTTCTTTAGGAGCAGTAGATCCACATCTCGGGCAAGGATAAGTAGGTCTCGCTTCTTGTATATAAGCCTGAGTATGTGTTTCTGAACTTTGTTGAATGTCCTGTGTAGTTTGAGTTTGAGTATTTGAAGTTCTTCCTATAATATTTCCACAATAAGAACAACTAATAGCACCTTCGGGATGTTTTTGACCACAATTATTACAATACATCTCTTTAAATTCACCCTTTTTAATTTAAAAGATTATTTATATTAATTATTTTAGTAGGAGAATCAATCAATTAAATTATTTAAATCTTTTTTAAAAAGAGCTTTGACTAGTTGATTAGATTTAAAAGTTTAGATATTGCATAAATAAATCCCTGTTCAATTATCAATTCTGCTGACTTTCTTCGGCTTAGAGAAGAATCATTTGTTCACGTTTTTTTTTAAGAATTTTATATAAAGTTATCACTCTACTGAATAATCTTTAGAGTTTTTTTAAATTTCCTTTTTAGCAATGACATGGTTCAATCCAAATAAAATATTATATTTTTTAATTTCTATGAATCCAGCATCCTTTAACATTCCATATAATTCTTGATATGAATATAATCCGGCATTGGGAGATTCTATATTTAAATAAAAATCGAATAAAACATTAAATTGAGGGGATAATCTATTTTCACTAATTAAATTATCCTGAATAGCAATTGTTCCCTGATCTTTTAACCAATTATAAGAATTTTTTAAAATCTTTGTAACATCGTCTTTTTGAAAAGCCTGAATGAACCCGCTCATAAAAATAACATCAAATTTTTGTTCAGTCTTAAATTTTGAAATATCAGATTCAATAATTCGGATACGACTTTCCATATTATTTTGTTTGATATATTTTCTCGCCTCATTAACCACCTTCGATCCCCATCCCCCTTCAATACCCGTACCATAAAGCTGAGGATTCAATTTCGCAAGTGTTACTAAATAACTGCCGAGACCACAACCTAAATCTAATAGTTCACACTTTTCTTTCAATTTTGGAATTTCCTCTCGCATAAGGGGACCTAAATAATTTGCTAGTGGAGCAATACTTTTGACAATATTAATAGCATGAGATCCCTTTAAAGGAGGAAAATTTCCATCAAATCTCTCTTTTAAGGTTCGATAAAGGAAAAAAAGACCGTCCATATTTTGGAGTAGAAATCCCAAATAACTAGTAGAATCTTTACAAAGATAATTTTTCGTCCAAGATGAAAGAAAATATTTATCATCTTCCAATTTTAAATGATCTATTGCGATAGCAGCATTGCACCATGAATGGACTAGCTTTTCGGAACAATTTTTTAAAGATGCCAATTTCTTAAAGGAAATTAATTTATAATGATTAATCAAATCATAGAAACCTAATTCAATTCCCGATTGTGTAACTAATAATTCGTAGAATGTTTGTAAAAAGCCAATTAAATATTCGGGACCATGTATTTTTTTTACTTTTTTCTTTTGAGACATAATTATTCTTATTTGAGTTAAAATTTAAGTCTAATAGAAAAAAAAATTATGTTATTTGCACATTTTCTTCTATGACTTCGTGCTTATCATTACTCAACTCAATTTTTTAAAAAATAGAAGTTAAATTTTTCTTCCAGCTTTCTTGATTGCTTTTTTATACGCTTTATCAAATGTGCTGCGAACGATATTTGGAAAAAGTCTCATCATCTTCCTACCGAAACCTGCTTTACAAATGTCAAGAAGAAATAAAGGAAATGTTATGTAGTTTTGATGATTGTATCGATAAAGATATTTATTATAATCAATTAGTTGAGTTAGGGAAAACCCTAAAAACAGAAAAATAAATTGATTATTTGAACGATAATGTTTAAGTAGAATTCAAGAAGCTAGGAGTAGAGATTATTAAAGGAAAGGAAATTATACTTTTTAAAAAACACTTAACAATAAAATAATTTTTTATGGTTGAACTTTATTATTTCTTTATAAGCTCCTGATAATTGATTATGGTTTATTTAAAAACAGATAAAGAACATGAAGAATACCAATCCTATATAATCTCTGCTTTTAAGCATACTCAAGAAGTATATAGTAAGGAGACTGTTCATTTTGGCACACAAAAAGTTTTAGAAGATAAAAATGAAATCACCTTGTTTATTGATGATAATCTCTGTAAATATTATAATGGCCCTTATACTTTTCTTGCTGAAAATTCGTTTGGTCTTAACAAAAAAAATAAAATTTACATTATTGAAAAAGTTCTTCACCCTCATGATTTAATCCCTGAAGAAATGCAATTAAAATACTTGAATAGGCTTATTAATGAAGAAGATATTAAGCACGTTTTTAAGACAATTTATTTACACGAATTACAAGAAATAGTGTTGTTATTTAATCCACATTTTAAATATTCTGAGCCTCATTTTATGCTAGAGCATTTTGGAGGTGATAATCAATGTATGAATAATTTTTGGACAAACTGGTTACAGTGCCCATTTTCCAAAACTCAAATTTCAAAAGGGGATCCAGAAAATAGAGCCGGATTTCATGATCATATTTTGGATTCTACAAAAGAGTTTATAATAATAATGAATTCTGATGAAGTAAATTACTACCAAATGCAATACTTAATAGATATCAAAAGTGTAAGTACTCCATGTAAGATGCATTATGATTTAATTAAGAATTGCTTTAAATACGATGAGTAAGCCTTTATTATTCTAAAATAATAGGGAAAAAATTATGCTTCTTTAACAGGGTTATATTCTCTTTCAGACATTCCAAAAGTCCACGCAATAGCCTCTTTACAAGTATTAACAGTGGTAGGTACTCGTAAATAATAATGTTTTCCAGAAGTAGAATCTTCTCGTTATAATGTTTTATCCCGTTAAAACAGGAGGATGACCCTGTTAAATGTGAAAATTAGTAAAAATATAAATTTCAAATGACTGAATTTTAAAAACGATAGAAAATTCAGGATGAAGGAGATGCCCTTTTTTTATTAAATATCTCTTAATCTGCTTCAATTTTTAAAGATATTAATTTTTATAAGTTAATAAAACCTCTGAAAAAGTTATTGAGAAAATTGATCTTTTTTCACGAGTTTTAAATATTTAAAAGTTATAATCTTTTTATCTTCTTATTAGTATTATTAGAATATAAAGAAGTTTTTTTGCATATCTTTATTACTCAAGCAACAATAAACAGTGATTAAAGTGGAAAATAAAAATATCATTATATTGGCAATTCTTATTTCTATAATAGTACTAATTTCCGCATTGGTTCTCGTTTTTACGTTTTATTCCCCCATTCAGGGAGGTTGACCGGGTTAAATACGAAAATTAGTTCAAATTTTAATTTCAAATGACCGAACTTTAAAAATGATAGAAAATTCGGGATGAAAGAGTGGCCCTCTTTTTATTATTTAAGAACCAATAAACATATGGACTAACTTTTTTTTAGGAAAATATGTTATGCTTTCTATAACTAAATCCTCAAGATTATGACCCCATATTCCGTATTTACCATAAGATCTTGCTCTATTTAAACATTTTTCTGAAACTTGTCCTGGCTCTCCTACTTCTTTTTCCTCTTCATCGTAAATTTTTTTATACCCTTCGTAAATATATCTAAATAGGTCCATCCTAGTAAATCCACCTTTTTTCACCAATTTAGAGGCAATTTCAACAGATAAAGGATAAGTAAAAATCATTGTAATCCTTTCGTCTTTAATTATTATCTCATCTGGCTTTTCTATACTATTTCTAATATTTTCGTTTTCATAATCTAACACGGTAGGGACATGAAATCCGCCTTTAAAAAATAATCTAAATTTCATGTTCCCATAAGTGTCTATCTCCATATCACTAGGTCTATTCATTTTTAAGTAACTTTCAGGATTTTCTTTTAAATTTCCTCTGTAATTGTACTTAAGTTCGCAATAACGACATTCTAAACCTTTCACTGTAGGCTTTAACCTACGACCACATTTGGAACATATTAAATCTTCGCTCATATATCCACCAAAATTTTCAATTTATGTCTTGATTTTTTATATTACATTTAACTATTTAACTTTATAATTTCTGACGGACTTAAAGTTTTGAAAACTATCGTTCCCTTTTTTATATAACGATTTGGTATTCATTTTTAGATTTTGTTTTGATCTCAGAATTTCTTAATTTCGAAAAGTTTTAAATAAATCTATTATTTACACATCTACCCAAATATGGGTTGGTAAGTTAACCTATTTCCCCTGACTTTTTTGTCAGAAATTATAAACAACTAATTTAAAGAGAGACGATAGATGGAATTAAAATCTGAAGCAGAAAAAGTTGATGTAGAAGGGAGAGAGCAAGAGAAATCAAATGGAACTCCTTGGCTCGAAAGAGAATCTTTCCGTATTGCGCTATTGAGCATATTTACTGCGCTAGCTGTAGTATTAGGGTATTTGTTGGCGACCATTCCCAACATTGAATTGTTTACTTTAATGATCTTCTTAGCAGGTTTTATAATGGGTAAAAGGGACGGTGCGATTGTTGGTGCTATGAGTTCGGTTATATTCATTTTTTTTAATCCATATGGAATATCACCCATACCGTTATTTGGGTATCAAGTATTCCATTATTCTTTAGTTGGATTAATAGGTGGATTAACGAGCGATTTTTTGAGTAATAAAGAATTTTTTAAACCAGAGAAAGATTTATTCGTGTTTCCAGTAATTTTGACATTTGCGATTATTGGAGCAGCTATTACGTTCGTTTACGACATTATTTCTACGTTTATTGGTGCTTTACTTTTTTATGGAACGTTTGAAGCTTTTTGGACGGCTTATATAATTGGTTTGCCATTTACTACGATTCATCTTATTGGTAATACGCTTGGATTTATATTTCTTTTACCGGCATTAATTCAAATAATCCATAAAATGCTGGATTAGTACTAAAAAAGTCTATATATAAAAATAAAAAAGGAAATAAAAAAATCTGAATAAAAATTGGATTTGAATAAAAATGAAATCGTTAGTGCTAAAATATATAATAATCGCAATAATTGGAACTTCTTGTGCCACGGGGCTTGTTGTTGCGAATTATCAATTAAATTCTTCCTCCTTTGAGGAAGAAACTCCCTTAAAAGATAAAGAAAGTAATGATGATGATGATGATGATGATGATGATGAATGTGAAAATGTAATTAACTCCATAAATTTAATTGTAGATTACGCAGGTGTAGAAGAGACCAAAATAATTGAAGATATTATTGTATGTGCGGATGATAAAGAAGTTACTGTTTTTTACATTTTGAATAAATATTGCGAATTAGAATATTCGGGTTCTCTTGAAAATAAAGATGTATATGTAACTTCTATTGATGGTGTAGAGAGCGATGATGATCTTATGTTATATTGGATTTACTACTTAAATGGAGATTGGGCGGAAAAAGGATGTTCAGAACAAGAAGTAGAATCTGGAGACAAAATAGAATGGGTATATGAAGATTTCTCTTGAAATATTCTCTTTTATTTTTTATTTTTTTTTATTTAGGAGCTATTTCCTTGAGGATTGGTTCCATTATCTTGAATGCTTTTTTTAGCTTATGAATGTAATAACCAAGCTTAAAGGCTTTCTTGCAGTTAGTAAAAAGCATAAAATTGTTATCAGCCTCACCCACTAAAATGATTGTATAGCCTTTAGTACCCCTTATTACAATTTCTTTTAATTCGCCTTGATTTAGACCTTTGCTAATTTTATCGCCTAAGGAAATTAAATTAATACTTTGAATTACTAACCCTTATTAGTTCTATTAAGATACTCACGAGTTTTAAACTAAACGAGACATCTCATTTATCATAACGTCAATTAGTAAAGGGAACACTAGAACACAAAATAAACAAAGTTTAATAAAATTCTTTAACAATTTTTAACAAGTTTAATAAAATTAATGATGATATCTACAACGAAGGGATTGAGAGGAAAATATAATGGATATAAATTTTGAAATTAAAAACGAATTAGAATCATTTGATGTTTTAGTTGCTGGAGGGGGATTAGCGGGATTTGCTGCTGCGCTTTCAGCTGCTAGAAATGGAGCAAAAACAATTCTTATTGAAAAAGAGGGTTTTCTGGGCGGTTTAGGAGTAATAGGGGCTACTGCTCTCCACAATTTCTTTAATATTTTTGATGCTACACCTGGTGCCGCTCGATTGAGGGTTGCTAGAGGAATAGCTCAGGAATTAGTTGATCACATCCAAGAGCATGGAGGAGCGATAGGACATATTCACCTCGAAAGAGGGGGAAAATACATTAGCATGATAACTCCTGTTGAACCTGAAATTACTAAAGCTGTTTTAAATAAAATGTTGATAGAAGCGGGTGTAACATTATTGCTTCATACCGTTGTTATTCAAGTTATTACTAATGAAGATATTATTAAAGGAGTTGTTGTATGGAACAAGGCAGGTCGTACTTCTATATCAGCTAAACAATACATAGATTGCACAGGGGACGGTGATCTCGCTGCTTATGCTGGAGTTCCGTATAAACATTTTAAGGCAAAAGATGTAGGAGCCTATCCCGCAGGATTTACTTTCCGTTTATGCAATGTTGATTTAGTTAAGATGGAAGCTGATTTAGAAAGGAAAGGGCTCATAACTATGCTAGGACACTCAATTAAACCAAGCGATACAAAACCAAAGTTGGTGAGAATAGGCTTTAATATACGCAAATTAGGCTTTAAAAAGGCATTTTACTTTTATGCCACTTCATTGCGTCCGAATGAACTCACATATTGTAATTGTCTTAATTACGGGCCTAATGACGGATTAAATCCCAAAGAATTAACAGATGGAGAAGTCTATATTCGTGAATTAATGCTTGAAATTATTAATTTTTTTCGTATTAAGATTGATGGATGTCAAAATTGCTACGCTGCTGGAGCATCTCCCTATATAGGGCAACGGCGTGCAAGAGCAATCCACTGTGAATATGAATTATCAAAAGAGGATTGTCTTGAAGGTTGTGAATTTGAAGATCAAATTGGCAACATCTCATTTATAGATGCAGGTAATTTTATAGTGAAGAATTCAGGCGCTTTTGGGATTCCTTATAGAGCCATTATCCCTTTAAAAATCAAAAATTTACTCGTCGCTGGAAGAACTATTTCTCCTAATAATGTAGCATTTGCCGCCACAAGAAATACTATTTGTTCAATGATAACCGGACAAGCAGCAGGAATAGCAGCATCAATGGCAGTTGCGGAGGAAAGTTCATCTCGAGATATTAATGTTAAAAAACTTCAGAAAAAATTAGTAAGCAATGGTGTTCTTTTAAAGCCTATTCCAGATCCTTTAAGCGATTAAATTTTAGCTGAAAAAAATTAGCAACTACAACAACCAGACCCACAATTATCGCTTTCAACTTTAGCTTTATTTTTCCGTCTTTGTCTAACATCCCACAGACATCCACAACCTTCTTTTTCTTCCATAAAAATTGCCTTTTCTGGACAGTTTCGTAAACAAGCACTGCATTCTGTACAAAGATCAGGCCTTGATATTTCGTATTTTTTATTATGACCTTGGCTGGGAAGCCCGAACGGACATACTTCTGCGCAAACTCCGCAAGAGGTACAAAGATACGGAAAAATATAAATTTTAGGCATTTGTTGAGTGTCTTGTTGTGGAGTTGTGCTACAGCACGATTGATTTTGAGTCATTATATTTTCAACTTTTGTTTTTACTTCTTTAAATAAACAATATTCCTATTGTTGATAAAATTATCCCTAATATTATAAAAATTAAATTTAATACTCTAAAAATTGGATATTCCGATGCAATTTCTCGAGGGCTCGATGCCATTGTATAACCGCTAAATGACATCGTAGAAAAGAGTCCTAACCAGAAAATAAAGCAAATATTCAATAAAACCAATGCAATAGATTGATGAACAATATACATAACAAATCCTAAACAAATGCTATTAACTATTCCTATAAAAATTCCTTTTATAATAAATTTTCTAGTGAAATTCGTTATTGGAAATAATATAGATAACATCAGATTAGTGAAAATTACCGCGAGCAACAACTCTCCTATAATAAATAATCTGTTAAACTCTATTAATCCTAAAAACCATAATGCAAGTAAAAGTATTAACAACAGGACTGACACTTTTAGAAAAATTTTTCGGAGTAGAAACGTTGTATGCGTAATTCCTGCCCTGATTCTATGTGAAAATGTGAATTTAGCAATTTTCATTTTTTCTGGTTTTCGAGCGGGTTTTTCTTTGAGATATTTCGGTAATTGTTTTGACCAGATGGGACCATACTTAATGTTGAAAGGAAATTCAGGCGATTCATGTAAGAGTGGTGCCTCTACACCTCCAGCGGATAGTTGTGGCAGAAGCAGTGTTCTTCTGTTGCTTCGTCTTTCCAGTCCCGTTGCCTCAATAGCTTCGATAAGTTGTTTGTTTCCAAAATCACCACCACGCGCAGCACACCAAACATTTATACCACGAGTATCTACACACAGTACCCATGCGTCAATCTTTTTTAAATCTTTCATAACGCGTATATACGTATAATCGTAATTTGCGGTTACGATTATCGGTGATTCAGGTGTGGGATTTCCCGATGAATAAATCCCCGGTTCTTTAGCTACATGGTCAATTTGACCGGTAAACAAACAACGAATAATTCTCAGTTTTGCATTTATTCCTTTAAATTTTTTCTTTATAGGTTGATAAAATCCCGGTTCTTCTCCAAATTTTTCAGTGTCTTTTTGTAGAACTATGGCTCGAATCGACCCATGCTTCCAGTTATATTCAGAGACTAATTTAAATCCTATGGGCTCGATATAATTATTAAAACATCTCAAAGGATGCTTTAAGCCTGATCTACGCCATTTTAATTTCTTTTTATACCACCATCTTTTTAATTTAAATCCAAGTTTCCAAAATCCATAAGGAACAAATTCGGCAGCTAAAATTAAGTTACCATTTGATTTCAATGACTTCCAAGCGTTTCGAAGAAAAATCTGTTGTTCAAAAGGGCGAAGTTCTGAAAGCAGAAATGTGCTTACAATAACATCTTGAGATTTTTCCTCGACTGACCAATCTTTTATTGTTCCTATTTGATATAATAAATCTACTTCTGCGTCTTGAGGGTAATTTTTCATCGCATTATTGATCATCATTGGATTTTTATCAAGGGCAATAACAGAATTCCCTTTCAATGCCATTTTCGTAACAAGATTACCAGTGCCGCAACCAACTTCTAATATTGATTCTGAGGTTTTGATGTGTTCTAAAACCCATTTTTGAACTTTTAAATTAATTCCTTTTGTAAGTGCTTTGAATTTTTCATCGTACGTATCTGGCTCTTCTTCCAATTTACGCATATATACAACGGCCATTTTTAGAATACAATAACTATATTTTTTTATGAATCAAAATTTAAATTATATAACCTTGAAATATTAACAGAATGCTTCACATAAAGATTTTTAGATTTGAATAAAAATTTTTTTGAATTTGAATTTATGTCCTGTAAAAATAAAATGACCCGTGTTTGGATTGTCTTTTGTAATTTTAATGGAATTCAGTTTTAGACTCTTAAGGGAAAGTTGAGCTAACTCTTTTGAAGCTTGTTCAGCTCTCTTTAATACGCTTTTCAATCTGTTTCAGCTCGTTTTCTACATTTTCTAGGCTTTTCGATAATCCTTCCCATTCTAAAAATTCTTCTAAAAGAATGTGATCTTCTGGTTCAGGAATTTCGTTAGAGGTCCATTTTTCTACAAAATCCTTCGTTATCATCCCATATTTCGCCTCGAAAATTTGTAACTCCCCTAAAACCCATTCCCTTAAATCAATCTTTTTTTTTATTAAATCTATTTCCTCAATCAAAGTCATTGAAATCCTCTGAGTTTTTTATTATCAACATAATTATGTAAAAAAAAAAATAAAAATTTTTGGGTGAGAAAAAACAATTATTTTAAAAATTCTATAATATTTTGAAAATGTTGGATTTTCGAAGATATATTTATAGACCATTGCTAAGGCTTCAGCGGAATATTGCATCATCTTTTACATTAAGAGTAAATTCCTTTCCGGGAATTTTCTTTTTAATTGAAGATTCAAATTCTCTTAAATTTTTTAGATCATAATTCAAATATGTGAATTTGAATTTATGTGTTATAAAAATAGTATTTAAATTTTATTATAAGATAAATACTTCTCAATACACCTATTTAAATTTAACTATTTTTGTCGGATTGCTTTTATAGGTTAATATAGAGAAGATACATCATAGAAAAATTTATATATTGTTCCGTTCCATTAATTTAATGTCCAGAAACGAATGTAATAAATTAAATCAGTATTCATATGACAGATTCAGATGATATTTCCGGCATTTCACGGTATTTTCGGAGAATTTTACCTTCGGAAATTAATATAGATAAAGAAGATATTTTTTATCGGGATAAATATAACGAAATAATTAATTACATTAAGGTTTTATTGACTGATTCTGAAAATCTGGAAATTATTAATTACCTCAAGCCTAAAGGAACCCTCCTAATTAACATTAATCTTGGAACGGATATTATAGACTATATAAAATTGATTTCAAGCAATTACTATTTAGAGTATTTTGAATTAAACAATGCTGAAATAAGAAATTCGCCAGAAGAATTTTTTAATAATTTTAATGACATTTTAAAGAATTTTGTTAATATTAGGGAAGATACAGATGTAAGCGAAAAGGATTTACAAACCCCTAAAGATGATAGAGAAGCGAATGAACTTGAAATCCCCAAAATAGAGGAATCTAATAAAAAAAAATTAATATTAATTAATCAGCAACATAATCTTAACAAAATAAGTAATGGTAAAAGTTTATTTGATATTTTTATCCATAATTTCCAATATAAATATAATTTTATCGAAAAAAATTTAATATTAGTATGGATTAATTACGATTACGATGAAATCGCGGAAAATTCAAGCGAATTATTTAATGTATTTGATCTATTTATTAAAATTCCATTAATAAATAAAGTTGAACGAGAAACAATTTTAAGAAACTTTTCTGAAAGAAATCCAAAAATCGTTTTTGATATTAACGCAATTGTTAATTATACCGAAAATTGGGAAGTAAAGGACATAAATCAATTATTGAAAGTTGCGATATTTAAACAATTTATAAATACTGACATAAATAATGTAAGCAATGAAATTACGGATGTATTAATCAATTTAATTGAATCCGGGGAATATATACCGCTGAAAACTTATAAACCCTTAAAGGATCAAAAGATTAAGGAGTCTATGCCAAATTCGCGAGTTAAAATAGACCAAACTCTGCAATTAGACGAAGCTCCAGAAGAATATATTAAAGAGAGGAATGAATTAATCAATCAAATTCAGAAGGAAAGTGTCTCAGAATTTATGTTAAATCAATTATACGAAAATGCAGCTTCAAAAAATTATAACGAATTAATTCTCATAATTGATAAGCTTTATAAAAAAGAGCCTCTTCAAGACAACGATAGAAAGCTACTGGCGAAATACCCATTTATTTTAAATGATTCACCAAATATGGCCCAAATTTATTTAGAAAAGGCTAAAAAACGAGTAGATCTCATGAAAAAAGCGTTTGGAAAATAAAATAAAAAGGTTATAGTGATAAAAAATAATGAATGCTCAAGTTCAAATCAATGGTAATAAAAGCAAACTCAATTCAAAAATAAAAAATGAAGTTTATATCAAAAAGGTTATTCTAGAAAATTTTTTATCGTTCCAAAAAGACGAAGTAGAATTTAACAATTCAAGATTCGTTATAATAGTTGGACCTAATTGGTCGGGAAAAACCTCAATATTTCAAGCTATAAAATTTGCTTTAGGTAGCAACGAAAGGGACGAACGCTATAAAAAATGGTCGGATTTTATTAGGCACGGGCAAGACCATGCGATGGTTGAACTCCACATCAATAGTGATGACGAAATAATTCAGATAAGAAGGACTGTTGTTAGGGGGCAATCGCCATATTTTTCAATTAAAAGAAAAGATGATAAAGAGTTTAGAAGGGTTCAGGCAATTGAAATTCAAAACCTTGTTGCGGAACTGAATTATAATCCTGATAATCATTTTGCTTTCGTAAGTCAGGGAAAAATTGATGCTATTAAGAGTTTAAAACCAACAGAATTGTGTTCGTTTCTTGAAAAGGGGATTGGATTAAAAGGATTGAGAGAAGAGATTTTACAACAAAAAGGAAATGTTCTTAACTTAAACAAAGACCTTAATTCTCTGGTTAGTAAGAAAAATGTCCTAAATATTAGTTTGGACCTTTTACAGCCAAAACTTGAACGGTTAAAGCAAAAGAAAAAGTTACTCGAAATAAAAAAAGGTTATGAAGACGAATTTTTATGGGCAAATAGAAAAAAATTGCAGGAAGATATCAAAAATCTCGAAAGAATACTTTTAACACTTAGGGTAGTCATTGACGAAATTAAAAGAAAAAAAGATGAAGTCGAGAATGAAATCAAAAAATTTGAAGAAAACATCTCAAAAATAGAACAAAATATAAACGAACTTTCGCAAAAATTAGGAGAAAAGAACTATAAAAAACAAGAATATATAAAAGAAATTCAAAACTGGCATAAAAAGAAAATCGATATTAAACTAGAACTGGATGAATTAGCGGAAAAAATCTCAAAAGCCGAAAAAATCTTAAATAATTATGTGAATCAAAAAGAAAGCTTGGATAACGAGCTAAAAATTATTAACAACGAAAGGTCAAAAATTGAAAAAAAAGTTGACAATTTAATCAAAGAGCAGAATACTTTAGCAAAGAAAATTGAAGCAAATAAAAAATTTTTGGAAGAATATAATCGGGTAATAGCATTAAAGAAAGAAAAGTTAGATGATATTAAAGAAAATAAGGAAGACATTAAAATAATTAATAACGAAATTAACCAAATATTTCAGAGTTTTAAAGATATTCAACATAAATTAAACAAGAATAAATGGTTTTTAGAAAATCCGACAAAAAATTTATTATCCCAACTTGATAAAGAACTCCGACAAGTTAATACAAAGCAATATTCAATTGAAACCGATATAAAAGATCTAGAACGAGAAAAGTTTAATAAATTGAGGAAACTAAAACCTCTTCAAGCGTCGCTTAGGGAACGTCGAATCGTTCTCCCTACAAACATAACAATTCTGAAGGATGAAATTAAAAAACGAGATTTAAACGTAAAGGGGCCTATTATTGAATACCTGAAATACGATGATAATTTAAGCTACGCTATTGAATCAATTTTGGGTGAAAAACTACTTTACAGTTTTGTTGCCGATAATTGGGACACATTAGACTTATTAAAAAGGTTAAAAAACAAGTATAAGGCGTATTGCAATATTTACGTTCCTAAGAGCATTAAAGTAACTCCTTTACTTAAAATTTCAGCTACAGGGACAATAGGTTATTTAGCTGAACTTATAAAAGTTATTAACAATGACATGGACATTAAGAAAGTTATATATTCAAAAGTAAAAAATTGCTTAGTTGTTAAAGATTATCGCTCAGGAAAAGAAGTACACAGAAATTATAATTTTAAAAGTAAATGTGTTACATTAAAAGGAGAACAAATAATTTCTTATAAATATGTATACGAAACACCTTTTATAAAACCATTAAAAGGATTGTTAAGTGTGGGAACTCAGCAAGAACAGTCAAAAATATTAGAATCCGAAATAAATTCTTTAAACGAGCGTATTTTAGAATTAAATGTTGAAGTCTCGAAATTGGACAAGAAACAAAGAGAACTTTTTAATAAAAAAGAGTCATTTAACGATCTTTTGTATAGTTTTAATCAGAAAGAAAGATTAACTAGAAAAAAGAATACATTATACGACGAACGATCTGTTATTGAAGAAAATAACTCATTGATTAAAAATGAAATTAAAGACATAAACATTAAAATAAAGAAATTAGAAGCCCAAAAGGACCCCGAATTCTTTAAATGGAACAACAGAATTAAAGAAATTCCAGAGGAATTAAGTAATTATAATATTGAGAAGAAAAAATGGGATCAAAAATTAAACGAAAATCAAGAAATCCTAAAAGAAGTTGAAGATAAAATAAATTCGCATAATAATGCCCTTTCTGTCGTAAAACTGAATTATGATACAAAAAAAGAAGATTTTCAAAAGTCAGATAAAGATGCGTTTAATACCTATAGAGAATTAGAAAATATTGAAGAAGAAATTGACGAAATCAATCAAAAAATCTTAGAATTTAAAGACTCTAAAACCAAAAAACAGGAAGAAAAAAGCGTTTTAGATAAAAAAAATATTCAGTTAAGTCTTAATTTAGAGCAGGAAAATGTCAAGCTAAACTCTTCTAAACAAGAGTTAGAATCAAAAAAAGAAGATTTAGAGAGAATAGATTCGCAGATTGGACCTTTAATTTTAGAAGAAAAAATAAAAATTCGCCCGATTGAAGAAATTAAAGGAGATATTCAAAAGATCGATAAAGAACTTCTTAAATACTTAGATGTTGACGAATCTATTTTAATCGAGCGAGACCAAATCATGTCGGGCTTAAAGGAAATTGCTAAAAATCAGAAGAATTTAGAGAATGACGTCAAAGCGGCCATGAGAACAGAAAATAAAATGGAGACTACTTATTACGATAAATTTAAGGTAATTCTTAACGATTTGAAAACAAAGATTAATAATAAGTTTAAATCGTCACAAATAAAACTATTTTCTTCCCTTGAATTAGTGGGAGATTTTGAAGTACTAGGCGTTGATATAAAAGCTGCCACTTCAAAAGACCAATTAAAATCGTGTACTGCTCTAAGTGGAGGTCAAGTTTCGCTCGTCTCAATTTGTTTAATTCTTTTTCTTCAAGAAATAAAACCTTCGCCACTATGCATGTTTGATGAACCTGGTATGTTTTTAGACGAAAAAAATTCTGAAGTTGTTTATAATATGATTAAAGCAACTCTTGAGGAAAATCCAATCCAATTGCTAGTTTTTTTGCCACTCTCATCAAACGCATTATTTTTATTAGCGGAAAAATTAATTGGTATTGCTAGAACAGGAAAAAACGAAGCATCATCCGTATTTAAACCTAAAATTATAAAAAAGAGGAGTAAACAATAGAAAATAAAGACGCTTATATAGAGATTAAAAAAAAAGTAGAGGACGTTCAAAATAAGGTTCTCTCAGGAAAGATTTCCTTATTAGATTTTGAATTAGTTCCGATTTTTAACGAGTTAAAAGATTCTTTAAATGTTTTTGACCTTAACGAACAATCAAAAACTTATAAAGATGCCTGTGGACTTCTAAATCTAAAATTTAACGAGCTAAAAATTTTACTTAGTTCATTAGATTCCGAAAAGAAATTTAAAGAATATCTAAAATCTGATCCTAGCGATTCAGAAATTTATCAGTTGTTTTTGGGTTGTTGGAGAAAACCATTTATTATTGAAGCATTATCACTAAGATTTTTAGAGTTAAGTAGAGACCGCTTATGTAAAGAAAGAGGGCCCCCAATTTTTATAGAACATTTGGATAAAGTAAAAGTGAGTGATGATTTTATACTAGAAGTACCAAAACAAAAATTTACGGAAAAAATGATGAATTTTTTAAATAAAATTCAAAGCAAATTACCTTGCTATTTTGAAGATGTTTTCGAGGAGGATAAGGATCAAATTGTAATCTTCGAAAATTTCGTTTATCTTTTGCACCTACTTCAGTTAAAAAAAATTAAATATCAAAAAGAAACAAGCACTTTATATATGTAAGGAGTTGAATAAAATTGAATGAACTGTCTATTTTAATGCATTTACTTAGTAATAAAAAAGAATACCAAATGGGCGCAACTAAGAAAGAAATCCTTCAAGCGCTCAATATTAAAAATAGAAATAAGACCGTCTATTTTCAACACTTAATTACAAATTTATCTAATTATATTGAACCTTTAGGGCTTCAAATAAGATATAATTCAATTGATTCTCACTGGTTTATTTCTTACGACTATGAGATTTCAGATGCTATATCTGCTAATCCCTTTGAAGGAAAGCCAAAATTAGCAGCGTCGTTATTTTGTACTTTAGTGAGCTGTCTTCAAAATTCAGGGATAGGAAAAATTGCCGAGATTAAAAAATTAAGAAATAAAAAGAATGCTATTGAAGACTTAAAAGAACTAGAAAAAATGGGATATATTGTTATTGATAATGATTCAAATCAGGTCCAATTGACTTCATTAATAGGATATCAACTAGATCTTGAAAAACTTTTCGTGAAATTAGCTTTAAAGTTAAAAGAGTAAACTACCCTTCATGCATTTTTGTTTTTGCTCAATCGAGGGTCCCCAAAAGGCCATTTAAAAAGAACTTCGTAGATCAAATCATCTGCTTCTATATAAGGCAAATCTATTCAATAAAACGGCAGATTTCCATTTCATTCCTTCGTTTACAATTTTATTATAATATAAACAATCGTCTTTTCCATTATAGCTTGAAATTAGCGGAATTTTATCGTTTTTTTGTATAATTTCTAACACATCTAAAACTACATCTTTATCAATTTCGTTAATAATCTCGTGTTTTCCCGTTTTAAAATCGGATATGAAAGCACCATTAAATTCTATTATTGGTAACCTTATTGGAATGCCTTTTAAGATTTTTTGAATTGATTTGATGCTTCTAGCACTCGCTACTGTAAATTTCACTTTATTTTTTAATAAAAATTTTAAATTTACAATGGAATATTTAGAAATTGTTCCATTGTTTCTCAATAAGATTCCGTCTAAATCAGATATAAATATTTCTGACAATCCAATAGAATTAGAATTCATATTTGAATTATTTTTTCTGATATTAGATTTATCTATCCAAGATTATTATTTTTCATTTCTCTGAGGTAATTTTTAGAATCATCTCAGCTACTCTATCGTTATAAATTTCTACTTCATTAAATCCATCAATAGTCTCTCCGCATGTAGTAAAGAATTCGTTTATTGCTATTTTCCTTTCTTTAAAAAAATTGCTAATTTTTGTTTCTGCTTCAGAAATTTTCTTATCTTTATCTCCCTCAATTAAGTCAACCTTATTCAAACAAACGTAAATATTTTCTGGAAAAAATCTAACATCGTTAAAAAAACCAAATTGAGCATCAATATCCCGATCTAAACTAAATACGGCAATGATATGTGTAGCAATTCTCGAAATTGTGATAATGCCCATTTTAACAACGGCGCGTTCTCTATCTCCTCCAGGAGCGAAGATTGTATGAGCTTTATTAGAATTGTCTTCCCTAAATACGATGCGGTTTGGATGAATCGTTTTCGTCTCTTTTTCATTCAGTTTGTTTTCCTTATCGCCTTCAGAGGGAATCGTTGCCTCTCCGCTAAAATCGGTCTTAACCACAGTACATTTAAGACCACCCTCGACTTTTTCGATATCTCCTTTATTTAAATATCTTACAAATAATCGTAATATCGAAGTTTTTCCAACGCTTATATCTCCCAACAAACCAATATTAACGATTTTTTACCACCTTAAAATTTTTATTTAATAATAATTCAATCTTACACATTAGAGTTCACAACCTAAAATTTTATTTAATAATATTTCGTAATCAGCAATAAGCATTTGTGCAAGATAGGCGTTGTTATGGCAGTGAATAAGAGATATCATCACTTCTTTCAAGTTTTTAGCGCTTTTAGTATATTTTAACAAGTTTGCTGGCGTTGCTTTCATCGTAAATTCTCTCGCTTCTTGTTCAAAACCAAATTTTTTTCGTTCAGGTAATGAATTAAAGAATCCAAAAGAAGAATACCCTTGGTGTTGAAAAAATACGAAAAATCTCGGTTTTATGGATTTTATTATCGATGTTAAAAAAACTGATGGGTATAACTCCCCTAAGATAATGCTGTCATCTTGTTTAATTACAAAATATGGAGATATTGGAGAAAGTTGACCCCCATACATCTCTTTTGGAGGTAATGAAACAAATGGAAGCTTTTCTGAAACAATGGACCATAAATCTTCCCTCTTTTTCTCCAATAAAATTTCCTTGATTTCTTCGTAAGCAAAGTGAAAATGAGATTGCAAGGATAGCAAGGAACTTAAATAAACAGATAAAGACGCGAAGGTTGACTCTAAAAGAGGCTTCCTTCTGGTCTTTCCAGAAGGTTTTGCTGCACCTTTCCAAGATCGGACTGCCGAATACGAGAAGGATTTTACATCAAAAAAACATCCAGAAAGAAAAATGAACGAAGGTTCTTTAAGCTTGGTTCGTAAAAAACTGCCAGATTTGTTAATTAGGGCTGTTTCTAACTGTTCGTCGTTAAATTTAGAGTGGATCTTTGGCATTTGCAGCCATGATGCTTCTTTTTTCGCCAACCCTCTACACTCCTTTCATTCTAATAAAATAATTAAAAATTAATGAATTATAAAATTTTTGCATTAAAATATTGTTTCAATATATTATTTTATATTTAATCAAAAAATTCAGTTATTTATATTTTATTTTTTAAGAGTTTTCCACATTTTATTTAGTTTCGCTTGTTAAAAGCTCTTTTATTTTTGAAGTAATTAAATCATAATCGCTAACTGATTTTACGTTAGAAATCTCGATACTCTCTATAATATCTGAACTTTTAAAATATTTATATTTAACATCTAGTTCAGGATTACTTTCCTTAATTTTAATTAACGCTTCTTTTAGAAAAATGTTTATAAAATCCTCTAAGGACTCTTTTATTGATCTTACTGAAGGTTCTAAAAATTTTATTTCAACTCTATTTAAATCAAAGAAATTTAAAACGCATAAAAGTTCTTGTTTATCCTTAGAAAATATTTTTCTTTTAATAACTGTTCCTTCTAACTGTTTTTCAGGAATATTTTCTTTAAAATAATCATCTATTGGGACCTCATCTGATTTGTTTGAGGCTTTGAGATAAAACTCTTCTGCACTATAAAAAGACTTACCTGAAACAATAGAATTAAGATGATTTAATACTTCTTTTAATTCAGTTATTTCTAATTGTAAATTTTCTAACTGTTCTTTCTTCTTATGGTAAATATTTTGAACAATACTCAAAATCTTACTTAATTTCTCTATTTCTTTGTCTTTTTCTCTTCTTTCCATTGTCATGTTTTAATTGAAATTAAACATATTTATATTCTATTAAATTCATTTAATTTAAATATTCATCCTTAAAAAAAAAAAAAAAAAAATGAAATCGTTAATAATCACACCCCTCCCATCTGACCCCGAAGTCCAAATATTAACGAAAGAATTAGAGAAAAGGGGATATCAAGTACAACATTTCATACCTTCAACTATTAAAGTGAAAGTGAACATTGATAGATTTGAAGATCAATTTAAAGATTTAGAACCTAAAAGAGCGCTTGTACGAGGATTTGGTGCAGCTGCTACGCAAAAGATTTTCTTCAGGCTTGATTTATTACGAGCGATTGAGGAATATGGTGTAAGGTTAATAAATTCGAGGGAGTCGTTAGAGATTGCGAGCGATAAGTTTTTAACATCTATATTTTTAGAAAAGTACAATATCCCAACACCTAAAACAGTAATTTGCGAAGACCCTAACGACGCGTTAGATTCTTTTGAAGAACTTGGAAGCGATGTTGTGTTAAAACCTCTTTTTGGATCAAAGGGAATTGGTGTAACTAGATTAAATGATAAAGCGTTTGCAGAAAATGTAATCTATAGTCTAGGTCGTCTAAATGAAATCTTTTATTTACAAGAATTTATTGCGCATTTTAATCGAGATATCCGAGTTTTTGTTATTGATGATAAAGCTATAGCTGGAATGTATAGAGTAAGCGATAATTGGAAAACTAATATTCACTCTGGAGCTCGAATGGAACCTATTGAATTAACAAATGAATTAAAAAATTTAGCTGTAAAGTCAGCAAGAATAGTTAAGACCGAAATTGCGGGAGTAGATATTGTTGAAAGTGAAAATGGATATTACGTTATAGAAGTTAATTCTATTCCTGGATTTACAGCATTACAAAAGGTTACGGATGTTAATATACCCGGAGAAATTATAAGTTATTTCTTAGAAAATATAAATATATAGTATTTTTATATAATTCTTTGAGGATATATATGAATTTTACAGAAAAAAATCTTTCACATTCAAAACAATCAATTTATTATCAAGACAATTGATCAACATGGTGGAGGCATCGAGATTAAATCTTTATGGGCCCGAAAAAGAATTGAAGTCTTCAGGAGCAACTATATTATCGGTATTAACAAACATTTCAAAAGTCGAAGATGTCGAAGCATTAGCCCAGAAAACTCTTGATACTTTCGGAGAAGTACATTTGTTATGTAACAATGCTGGCGTTGTTGTGGGTGGTCTCATTTGGGAAAATACAATGTCCGATTGGAAATGGCTTATGGGTGTAAATTTATGAGGCGTTATTCATGGTATTCGGACGTTTATTCCCATCATGCTTAAATAAGATAATGAATGCCATGTCGTCAATATAGCATCTCTTGCCGGGATAGTGGCAGATGAGGTTGGAGCAGGGATCTACACTGTTACGAAACATGGAGTAGTGGCTCTTTCTGAGATATTATTTAGAGAGCTTGGGTTAGTGAATTCAAAAATTAAAGTTTCTGTTCTATGTCCGGGATTTGTAAAAACAAAAATTATTGATTCTGAACGAAATCGTCCGGCTGAATTATATAAAGATCCTTCTGAAATAATACTTCATCCTGAATTTGAAAAATTAGGGGAAATGTATCTTCAATTGTTAGAAGCGGGAATTACCTCCGACAAGGCAGGTGATATTGTATTTCAAGCAATTAACGATGATGTATTCTATATTTTAACAGATACAAGTTTTTTTTATAGGAGGATGGTGAAAAATCGAATGGAAGGAATTCTACAAGCATTTAAACAAAATAAACCTTATACAAGGTGAATTTCTCGAAAAAAAATTTTTTGAAAAGTTTAAAAATTAAATTTCAATTTTCGCACGATTCTTTAATATTTCCCTTGAGTCTTCGTAATCTTTCTTTATGAATTTAGCTATAAATAGCCAGATAACCCCTGAAATCGTCCAAAAAAAGACGCCACACAATATCGTTAATCGATAATTATTTAAAAATATCATAAATAAAACTCCTAATGTAATACCGATTCCAGCACCTATAAAATCTGTTAAATCGTACAACGCACCAGCAGTCCCTCGGTGCTCTGGAAGATTAATATGAGTTCGCGAAACACCAACAGCGACACCAGTGGAAGTTCCACAAAAAATACAGATATTAAAAACTAAAATAAAACCGATAAATGCGGGATAGGTTTGAAGAAAAATGTCAATTTGAACGATTTCATCGTTAACCTTTTCCGGATATTGTATACCAAGAATCAATATTGAGTAGAATAATGCTTGTAGGAATAAACAAGTGATTGAAAACAACAAAATTCTTTCAACCTTTCCGCGTTTCATTTGCATGTCAATCCACCTTCCTACGGATAAAATACCAACAAGACCACCTAATGCTCCTCCCGCTCCTAAAAGTAGTATGGCTAGTCCAATATCAATATTTAATCCATCATATTGCGAACTAGTGAACCAATAGATCATATATCTTGTCACGATTATAACACCTATCATTCCACTTATCCCTTGTAATAAAAATAAGAAGTTTGGTTTTTTTTTAAGAACTATTTTAATATCGGCCGGGGTTAAGTGGTAATTATAAATGAAACCCTTTAAATTTTGAAATTCTGGTTCGATTGACGCTATTGAAGGTTCATTTGCAAAAAAGTAAAATAATACGACAATAAAACACCCAATTACCGCAAAAATAAAGGTCGGTAATTTCCAATTACCGGTTGCTGTACCTATTAATCCATTTATCGCTATATTAGAACCTCTAATAAAATAAATGAATATCGTAAAGATTGAAAATAATTTGCCTCTGTTCTCAACTTGAAAGATATCTCCTAAATATGATGCAATCAGGGGTCCTTTAGCTCCGAAAGAAACGCCCCATAGAATTTGAATGACGCAATACATCGTGAAATTTATAGGTAAAAAGAATAACATAAAACTGGCGCTAATCCATAAGACTGAACTTCCGACCAAAATCAATTTTCGCTTAGAATTATATCTATCAACTAAGTAGCCGAAAAAAAATATTGTTAAAGCAATAGAATAATTAAAAAGCGATTCTGCTATTTGTATTTCTTCAAAAGATATTTCTTGTATATAATCCAATAACATCTCAGAAACTTTTGTACCTAAAAACCAACATGCCTGAACTAAAATGAGCCAAATTAAAAAGAAAATATTTTTTTTTCGTAAACTTCTATTCTTCATGTTCGAACCTCTAATCATCAGAATTTACTTAGATTAAGGAACAATTTTATCTATGATTTCATTAAGCATTAAATTTTTCATTTAAATTAAAATTAGATTTAATGTTATATTTATAAGTATTGTTTCAACAGTTCGTTGAATTTCTATAAAAACCTATAAATTTTTATAAAATTCAAAAAAATTGTTTCTCTCCCTCGTTTTAAATAGAATATAATCCAATAATAATTTTAATGAAAGAAAGAAAAACAGGTGATCTATAAAAAATAGAAATAAAAGGTTTCATCTTCCATTGGATCTATCGAAAATAATCACGTTCACTTGATTCATACCATCAGAAATACTCCGTTCAAGTGATAGCTCAAAAAATCTGTAACCTCAAGGAAATATTTCTACCTATTTACAAGTGGTTGTTCTCACAATTCGAGGATTCTGAGCCTCGTTTGAAAAAGAGCAGTCCCTACCGTAAATAGTT
>JAUWBH010000220.1 GCA_030605085.1 Promethearchaeota archaeon
GATTCTTGAAAACCCAAGATCCTTTTTGAGGAAAAACGGTGACGGGATTCCTTGACGGAATAGTGGTGACACGAAGTCCGAAGAAGGACGCGGCGACGCGTTGGGCATTTTAGGCTCGAGCCACATACGGGGAAACTCGTATGTGTGGTTCCGAGAGGAGAAAGGGCTGGTAACAGCCCCGCCTTACTCGACAATGCCTCTATCCCATCAACCGTTACGGAATTTGGGAATGCTTTTTTCAGGATGTTATATGCCGCGTTCCGTTTAAAGGCGATATTTAAATTCTTAAAAATTTAAATAAGAGGAAATAAAGGAAAACTTCATAATCATTGAATCACTTACCTATTTAATTATAGTAATAGTAAATATTACATTTTAACTGAAGTGTTTTTTCGATGAGCAACAATGTTCTAAAGCTAACAATCCCTAAAGGTAGTTTACAAGATGAAGTCTCCAAATTCTTTGAAAAAGCAGGACTTAAATTAACATTTTCTTCAGACAGAGACTATAGACCTTCTGTAGGGGATCCAGAGATATATATTAAATTACTAAGACCTCAAGAGATTCCTAATTATTTATTAGATGAAAATGAATTTGATTTAGGGATTTCAGGAATGGATTGGGTTAAAGAAACGGATGCGGATGTTGAAGTTTTATTAGACTTGGAAATTGGTTTTGTAAGAATTGTTTTTTGCGTACCTAATACATGGGATCACATAAAATCTCTTGATGATGTACTCGAAAAGTTTGCTGCCGATGGTAAGAGTCTAAAAATATCTACTGAATATTTGACGCTTTCATTGAATTATGTAAAAAATAATAGCATTTATAAAAAATTATACGGTGAAAAAGCACCTTTAGTTATAACTCCTTGGAAAACTTGGGGAGAAAACAATAGAGTTAAAATATTTTTATCTTTCGGTGCGACTGAGGCAAAACCTCCTGAAGAAGTTGATGTAATTATAGACAATACCCAAACAGGAACTACCTTGAGTGAGAATAATCTTAAAATTGTAGAGGTGATAGATACTTCTACGGCTGTTTTGATCGCTAATAAAAACGCTTTAAATGACAATTGGAAGCGAGAAAAGATAAAAGATTTGAAAGTTCTTTTAATGGGTGTTATGGAAGCTTCTAAAAAGCTACATATCTTTATGAATGTTAAAGAAGAAAATTTAAATAAAATATTAGGAAAACTTCCTGCTCTAAAACGACCAACAATAGCTAAATTGGCTGGTGAAGGTGGTGAAGGATGGTATGCAATTAACACTATTATTAAAAAGGATGAGTTTTTAAATTTAATTCCGACGCTGAGGCTTTATTGCCAAGGTTTAGTCGTACATGAACCGCGCCAAATTCTTCCATTCGAGAAAGTTTAATAAAAATAAATGGTTAGAATGGATTCTCTGAGAATAATTAAATCAGATCAAATTACAGAAGGGAATATCACCACATTTATACCTCGGACTATTATTCATTTGGAATCTATAAGAAAAAAAGTACAAAAAATTATTGACGAGGTAATTATAAATGGAGATAGGGCTCTTATCAAATTTACAAAAAAATTTGATGGTGTGAATTTATCCGTTTCAGAGCTTCAAGTTTCTGAAAATGAAATTTCGGAAGCGTATAATAGTATTGATAAAAAATTATTAGAAGCCTTAAGGTATGCCAAAAAGAATCTAATGAAATTTCATCAAGCTCAGAAGAGAGATGAGTGGTCAGTAGAAATTGAAAAGGGAGTTAACGCAGGTCAAATCTATCGGCCTATTGAAACTGTAGGGATATACATTCCTGGAGGTAAAGCAATTTACCCAAGTACGGTATTAATGGCAGCAACTCCAGCAAGAATAGCTGGTGTAAAAGAGATAATACTTTGTTCCCCTCCTCAAATAAATAAAAAGGTTGCTCCAGAAATTCTTGTTGCCGCAAATGAGTTTAATATCAAAAAAATATATTGTTGTGGAGGAGCTCAAGCTATTGCAGCGATGACATACGGTACAAAAACTATCCCAAAAGTACAGAAAATAGTAGGTCCCGGCAATATTTGGGTCACTGCTGCGAAACAACTTTTATCTCACGAAGTTGCGATTGATATTCCTGCTGGACCTTCTGAAATCTTAATAATCGCAGATGAAACTGCTGATTTTAGGTATGTAATTGCAGATTTTATCTCTCAAATAGAGCATGATGAAGACAATGTTGGAATCATTGTTTCTGATTCAAGAAAACTACTCGAAAATGTAAAAAGTAACATAGAACATTATGTTAATAATTCAAAGCGAAATGATATTATTAAAAAAGCTATTGAACTTGGGTCTCTAATTATTGAGGCTAAAGACATTGAAGATTGCATTAGAATTAGTAATCTTATTGCACCTGAACATCTTGAGATTTTAACAAAAAATCCTGAAGATGTATTGAAAAAAATAATTAACGCCGGGGCAACATTTCTAGGTCCTTATTCACCTATTCCTTTAGGAGATTATTGTGCAGGGACAAATCATATATTACCTACAGGAGGAAATGCTAAAAAATATTCAGGGTTGAATGTCTACGATTTTCTCAAGACTATTGATGTGTTAAAGTGCAATAAAGAAGGTTTAAAGACTTTAAGTAATGCTGCTTATACAATAGCGGAGTTCGAAGGACTTTTTGGTCATAAAAAATCTATTGAAGAAAGATTAAAAGATAATGAAACTTAAAACGCGACAAAAAATTAATTTATGTTAACTAATTACTTAAAATATAAAATTGCTAAGAAATCATCAAATTAAAAAAAAGTTGGTAATATCTATGGACTTAAATCAACTAATTAGAAGGCATTTATTAAAGTATTCTGCTTACGAACCGGGTGAACAACCGACTAGTGAAGGTTGGGTGAAATTAAATACTAATGAGAATCCTTATGGCTTGCCACCCGAGATTGTAGATGAAATAAAAAATGCTGTTAACGATAAAATTAGATTATATCCAGACCCTACAGCCCTTGATGTCCGTAAATTAATTCCAACGGTTTTATTAAGAGATCAAGACACTCTTACAAGTGTTAATTCTGTTTTTATTGGAAATGGTTCAGATGATATCTTAGATGTCCTTTTTAAAGCATTTATTGATCCGGGCGATGAAGTGGTCGTCTTCTATCCTTCGTATGGAATGTATAAAGTATTAGCCACTCTTTATAATGCTAAAATAACAGAGATAAATTTGAATGAAGATTTCTCTTTACCAGATTCCGCTTTCACAGCTAAAGGAAAATTAATGTTCATAAATTCACCAAATAATCCAACTGGACAATCTTTTGGTAACGCTTCGATTCTTAAAATATGCAACAATTTTCCTGGAATTGTAGTAGTTGACGAAGCGTATGCTGATTTTTCAAATCAAACGAGTTTGCCTCTGCTTAAAAAAGTAAAAAATTTAATTGTAATGCGAACTTTTTCAAAGAGCTTTTCGCTTGCATCTTTAAGGTTTGCATATGCATTAGCAGATCCATCAATCGTTTCTTTATTGAATAAGGTTAAGTTGCCGTTCAATACTTCTTATTTGTCGCAAATCGCTGCTAAAGCGTGTATTAAACAAAAAAGAACTGTATTTGAATTAAATAAAAAAATTATTGCGGAAAGAGAAAGATTAACGGAAGAATTCAATAATTTTAATGGAGTTTCCGTATTACCCTCTGATGCTAATTTTATATTGATTAAATTCGAAGATAAATCTATTACATTGAAGACTTTCTGGGAATTAAAAGATAAATACAAGATCCTAGTAAGACATTTTAAAAAACCGGGGCTTTATCAATATCTTAGAATCACGATTGGTTCTGAAGAGGAGAACAACATTCTTTTAGATGCTTTTAGGAAACTTGCCATGAAATATTTACAGAATTAATTCTGATAGAAAAAGAATTCTTCAAAAAATAATTTACTTAACTTTTAATAAATTTTAATGTAATAAGTAAGGCTATAAGAATTATAACAGATACAATGTAATAAGGCAAAACGACTGAAATTTCTCCTAACGAACATATAAAGATAGGGCCTATCGCGCTACAGAAATAACCTAACGCGTTATTAAATCCAAAACCCGAACCTTTTAACTCGGGATGTATTTCTTCTAAAATTTTTGATAAGTACGCATTACCTCCCGTTTCTAACAACGCAAATCCTATTGAAACCGAAATACTTACTATTAAAAAAATGACGAACCCACTGGCTATGAAAAACAAAAACCCGAACGAAATTATTAAGATTTGACCTAAAATCATAGTCTTCTTATGACCTAGCCGATCAGCTAAAAATCCTCCGAGTACAATGAAGGTTGCGTATAATAAAACGAGAAGAATCAATATATAAGTAACTTCGATATGATTCAATTCGTAATAAATCTGTATTACCCATATTATGTAGGAGTAAATTCCAAAAAACAAAAACCAGCGAAACATGTTTATTAAAATGATAAATTTAAATTGTCTTTCCTTCAGAATGATTTTTAAATCAGAAAGCTTTATGGATTTTTTTAGTTCATGAATATTATCATCATTTTGAAGGGCAAAAGATTTCCGCGGATCTCTTAAAAAAATAAAAACGACCACCAGCGAGATTATAGCTAAAATGCCTGCTATTAAAAATATGGAACGAGCTCCTAAATAATAAGATACATATCCGCCTATAATAAAGCCTCCAAAAAAACCTATTGTTATTGTAAAAGAGTACAACGCCATTCCTTTTCCATACTTTTTTTCTTTTCGATAATGGTCTGCAATCATAGCTTGCATGATGGAACTATAAGCACCTATGCCTTGGATAGCTCTGAAAATTATTAGTTGGATTATATTCGTTGAGAGATAACATAAAAATGTTCCGATTGTATAAATAATAATTGAAATAACGATTAAATTCTTCCTTCCAATCTTATCGGAAGCAGCAGCAATAGGAAATTGAAATATCGCCTGTGTTAAGGAAAATATGCCAACAACTATACCATAAGCGCTGAGTGTTCCTGCTAAACTCAAAACAAAGTTAGGTAACCCGATGTTAATCATACTAACCTCAACAAATCGGATACAATTAGCAAATAATACAATTAATAAAAAGACCTTAGCTTTTTTTTCAATTTGAGGATCTTTAGCTTTTTCTTCTTGATTCTTCTCCATTTATTAGGGAAATTAAAGAAGCTTTTTAAAATTAATTTCGAAAACTTAATAAACATCTTTATTAAATTGATTAGTAATTAATGATAATTAATTTAGTAGAATTATCAACATGCTAGATTTCATTAATTTTGAATTTTATTCGTTTTGTAGACTTTCTCTTAAATCTTTCAGTTTTGACTTTAATTTTTTCTTTCCTGCTAAGTAATTTTTTCGAGCTGTCGATAATATATCCCAAAGACCTCCTTGTTTTTGTTGCTGTTGAGATGTTTTAGGAAAAATAAAATCTTCTTTACGACTTTCTGCCCCACATTTTTCGCAATAAATGGATTCTTCATCCTTTTTTAATTTCGTTTTTAATTCTTCTGGGAATTTCCAACCACATTCCTTACAGAAAAAACTCATTTCATTTTCTTTATTCATAGTATCCAATCCTCCATTAAAAAAAGGAATTAATTAATCAAGCTCACGCATTAAATCATACATCCACTTTTTTGGATTATTTTTGTATTTATTTTACCACTTTTGTTCGTAATCGTCTATAAAGCGCCTAAGTAGAATTAGCGGTCTTCCCAATGTTTCACAAAAACAATTAGCGCCCATCTCATCTTTTTCGGAAGGGGGTTCCTCTGGAAATATTGGCTTGAAATAGATCTTAGCATTTCCATCTAAACTGATCGTTATAACTTGCTTTGCGAAACCAAGCTTATGACAATTCCTGCATTCAAAAGTATTGAGCGTTCCAGCTAATAATCGTGGAAAATTTATTTTATCGTTGAATCAACTTACATATTTATGTACACTTATATAGTGTTCAACACCGCAATAAGGACATGGGACTTTGGACGGTTCTATGGGAAATAATGGCATAATCGCATTATTTTTTTTTCTATTATTTTGTTATATTATTTATATAAAAAATTCATAATTAATAATTATTATATCGTTAGAGTTTCATAAAAAATAATGGAATTAACTCCTAAAAAGATTTATAAAGAGTTTCAAAATAATAATTTAGACAAACATACAACCGTCGAATTATTAGTATCTTTAATTGAAAATAGCGATGAGGTTGAGTTTAGAGTTGAATCAATCGAGATTTTAGAAAAAATTGGTATTTCAAATAACAGAATATTTGAAATTTTAGAGAATTTATTTATTTCCGATTCAAATGAAAAGATTAGAAATGCCTCTGCAAAATTTATTTTTAATAAATTTCTCGATAGAGCATTACCTCTTATCAAATGGGCTATTCAATACGAATCTGCTTACGAATGTATCATTACAATTGTAAAAGCTTTAGTTAAAGTTAAAAATAAAGAATCCAAATCCCTTTTAATCGACGAAATTAAAAAAATTAAAAAGGAGAAATACCTAGATATCGATAAACGCTTAGATAATAAAAAATACAAGAAAGCGCTAAAGAATTTGTTTAAAAAGAGAAAAATTGGTTTTTTTACTCATAAAGAATTAGCTGAAATCATAATTAATTATAAAACTATCGTTGCGTTAACAAAGAAATTTTATTCCGTATATTTTGAGTTAGAAAATGCGTTAGTCGTCAAATTAGACTTGGGAGATGTAGAGTACGAAGTAAGAGGGTGGCGGGCTGATTTTAAAAATAATATTAGAGAAATTAATGAAATCACAGGGTTAGAATATCTAAAGAATTTAAAATGCCTTAATCTTTCAAATAACCAAATTAAAAACGTTAAAGACTTAACCCAATTGGAAAGTTTAACTTATTTATATATCTCAAAAAATCAACTTAAAGACATTGAGAATTTGGAATATATAAAAAAAATGCCCAATCTAAAGTATTTAGATATTAGCGAAAATGAATTGGCATTTGAAATAAATAAATGGGATTTTAAAAATTTAGAAATAATTTTGAAAAAGACTTATTATTAAAAAATTTAAAAAAAAAAAAATAAATGATTTATTCTATTAATTTCGTTTTTCCTGTACCCCAGACACCAAGGGCTACGCCTAATTCTTTATGTTCTTTTGCGTAATTACTTACGGGAATTCCTTGCATAACGGCATCAATTGCTTGTCTGAACGCTCGAGCGCCTGCTATAGGTCCATCAGGGTGACTATGAATTCCGCCTCCGCTACCAATAAGAATATCATTTCCTGCCTCTTTCATTGTTTTTTCGACCATTCCCTGCGTAATACCTCCGCTTGGCATAGGGAGAGTTGGTTTAATATGTTGATAAGGATACCTCAATACTCTTAGGTTTTATTCGTATCTCTCGTCTAATATTTCAGCTTTTCCGTAAGGAGCGGGAATGACAACCGTGTCAGCACCACAGATCCTTGGGAACTTCGCAAACACCAGCAAGCTTGTCAATCCAGTCCATA
>JAUWBH010000232.1 GCA_030605085.1 Promethearchaeota archaeon
ATAAAAATTAGAATCGTCTCAATTACGAGAATAATTATAGAAAAACACAAGAAAAAAGGTAAGTTGAAATGACTCATGGTTAGACTTCCAACATTTATGTTAAACAGCGTTACTAAAACAGTTCCAACAATTATGAAAAAAACACCGCTAATTTCAATAGGAGTTATATGTTCTTTTAAGATATAATAAGAAAAAAGTAAAAGAATGATTAGCCCAACACCTTCTAATGGAGCTACGATATTAATTGGGGCAAAAAATAAAGCAGCCCATTGGATGAACATGTACAAACTTGTTAAAATAGTTCCAACGACCCATATTCCAGAATTTTTTTTCTTAATCGAGTTTTCTTCTTTAAAACCTTCAATTGCATATTTTTGGATTCCTTTCCCTATATCAAGAGAGATATAAGCAATTAATCCAAAAATTAATCCAATGATAATATTTTCATTAGCCATTTTAAAATCATCTCTTTCAAAAGCAATTTAACACCTTAATAAATACTAAAATTCAAAAGAATCCATGATGTTTTTTAACTCGTTTTTGACCTCAGGTTTTTTTAAGAGTTCTTCAATATTCTCAGGGGCGGAGTATACATCAAAATCTTTCAATTTTAAATTTTTGCGGACTTCTTGTTCAATCTTGTTTATTTCTTGTTTCATTGCAAAATATTTTATAATTTTGAATTTAAGTTTTGAGACTTTTCCAGACCATTCTTTTGCAAATTTTCCAGACGCTATCTCATCATAAGACCTTTGCATTTTCTCTTCCAAAGGCAGATTTCTATATCTAACTCCTCTTGACATTGCTCCATATTGAGAAGTATGAGAATGGAAATTTGTTTGCTTCACGAGACCTATTTGAGCCATTTTTTGATAAGTATATGACATTTCATTACTCATGTACATTTCAATAAGAACTGCCTCAGGAGGAAGACCATTTTTAATTAAGACTTTAATGCATGTTAAAAGAACTCTTCCAAATGCAGGACCAAACGCCTGTTCATTGAACAAATCTAATATAGCTTCTTGTTTCATTGATATTTCAACACCCCCTTTTTTAAGAGTTCCTAGTGCTTTTGCAAGTGCTAATAATATTTGTTTAGCATTTCCAGTTACTTCTTGATGTACTCCAATAAAACTGTAAAAACTTTCTCCATTAAGGTAATTTTCTCTGACACCGACTCCTATCATGCGTGGAGCGATCATTATTACATCAATGTTATCTGGAGGATTTATGAGATTGAAAGCAATGTTATATCCGCTTGCAAAATTTATACAAGCTCCATCCTTAAGATTTGGCACAATTTCTTTTTCAAACATTTCGGGCATGGTTTCGTCTGGAGTTAGTAGAAAGACAATATCTGCGCGCTTTACAGCCTCAGAGATGTTGAATATTTTAAAACCATCCTTCATGGCCTTTTCTTTGTAAGTATCTTCTTTATTACCAATTATCACATCTAGACCACTGTCTCTTAGGTTAAGTGCTTGAGCCCTTCCTTGATTTCCATACCCTATTATTGCAATTTTCTTATCTTTTATCTTTTCTAGATTGGCATTATTTTCGAAATATATGTTTGTTTCAGTCATTTTCAAATTCTCTTTTTTTTTTTGCATTATCAAATATTTTTTATAATTCTTCATTCATTTATAAAACTACGCGAAACTTATTTAAATAATAAAAGCAAAATCTAATTTATGTTAAGAAAATTAAGATTAAGGTACAGAGTTCTTCTATTTTTTATAATCTTATTGTTATCTTCAAATATTATAATGTTTTTTGTATTTAATAACCTTGAATTGATTGATGTCCCTCACGATGCTGACCGAAAGTCTAATGGAAATACATTAATAGTATCTGCTTCTTTTTCTGAAATGTTGAATCACTTAAATAGAATTGATGATCTAAATCCAGTAGAACCGAATAATCCTGCCCATAAAGTATACGAAGTCGATCCCGAGGGAAATAAAATCTGGGAATTAAGGGGATTGGCATATCCTCACGAGGTTTTAGAATTGCCTAACGGACATTTATTAATTGCTGATACGGGTTATAATAGAGTAATAGAAGTGAATTACCCTAATAAGAGTATAATTTGGAGTTGGGAGCCCGCACAAATAAATTGGACTAAAGTTAATCCTGAATGGGGCCCCGATCATTATTATAATAATCCTTTAACTTATGACTGGTCCCATCTTAACGATGTGGATTTTAAACAATATAGTACCTGGAATTCATGTTTAATTTCTATAAGAAATTTTGATTTGATAATAGAGGTTAATTACACCGCAGATTTTAACGACCCAAATAATTCAGATAATATAATCTGGTGGTATGGTGATTACGAAAACCACACTCTCTTATTTAGACAACATAATCCCGATTATTTAGATAGTGGAAATATAATTATCTCTGATTCTGGAAACGATCGAATTATTGAAATTAATTATACAACAAAAGAAGTAGTGTGGAAGTTAGATCAAGGATTAAATTGGCCAAGAGACGCTGACGAGTTGGATAATGGAAATATATTAATTACAGATAGTAGTAACAGTAGAATTATAGAGGTTAATAAAGACAGTAAACAAATTGTGTGGAGTTTTGCTCAAGATTTAATTATTCCTTACGAAGCAGATTTATTAGATAATGGAAATATCTTAATTAGTAGTGCTTATAACGGAATAATTTTAGAGGTAAATAGAAATGGAATAATTGTATGGAAGTACGGTTTTTCTATAGTAAAATCCCTAATTTACCTTAATTCAATCATTTCAATTGCAATTTCTTCAATTGTTCTTTATTATAGGTACGAAAAAATTAAACATTATAAGAGAGCTTCTAAAAAAATTAAAAAATTAGATTATTTTGTTCTTATAACTTTTTGTTTTTTCCTAATAATAGGGATTTTGATGTTAATCTTCTATAGCCAAGTTTTAGCTGCAGTTGCTAGGTTTGCCTATTTATCGTTAGGAGCAGAATCTTTTTGAATTATCAAAATGTAATTATTGTAAATCCTTTTTTAATGTAACTAGCCATACTAGGATGCCCCATTAGTTCGTCGCAGAGGGGAAAGCCTAGCTTCTCCACTTCATCTAAAGATCCCATTTTATTACAACACGCTTTACAGAAACAATCGATTAATCCTGAATCTTTTAATTCTTGATAAAGCTTAAAGAAAGGATTCTCCTTGTTTTCGAATTGCTCCGCTAATTTCGTAGCCGATCCTTCGACGATTACTTTTACTTCAAATCCCTTTTTGTTAAGATCTAACGCGTTCAATACTACATGAATAAAACACATAGGATCTCCATTAAACGCAAATAACGCGAATTTTTCTCCCATTTTTACCACTTTTTTTTAATTGTTGTTTAATTTTATGTTAAAGTGAATAAAATTGAATAAAAATATTTGTATTTAGGTTTTTAAGTTTAAATTTAGCCTTTCTTTACACAATTCGATGGCATTCTGATTGTTATCAACACCAATCCATTTTCTATTTAACTTTTTAGCTGTAGCTATCGTTGTTCCAGAACCACAGAAAAAATCAGCAACGATATCTCCTTGATTTGACGATGCTAAAATTATACGTTCGATTAATTTTTCGGGTTTTTGAGTAGGATAACCTAAATATTCCTTCGATCTCGTAGTCGTTTGAAAAGAATAAATATCGTTCCATATGTCACCAACTAATGTTCCGGGTTTTTCATCTAAGTATTGTCTACCTCCTCGGCGTTTTCGATACAATCGTCCGGCTTCGTCTTTATATCTAAACATTTTTTTAACATATTCTTCTCGATATGGTAAATATTGTTTATGAAAAGTAAAAATGGGTGATTTCGTGTAATAAATTATTGTATCGTGCTGGCGTACCCAACCCTTTACTTGGCTTTTAAATCCCGAAACGCTTCCCACATTCCAAATGATTTCTCTTCGAAAATTTTTTCGCCCAAAAATTTCATCACAAATAGGTTTCAAGTCAAATTTTGCGTTTGTATCGCAATGTAAATAAAAACTACCTGTTTCTTTAAGGATACGATACATTTCTTTAATTCTTAATTTCATAAAATCTAAATAATCCTCTAACGATTTCCATAAATCAGAGAATTCCCTATAATCGACACCACTGTAAAAAGGAGGATCGATATAAATAAGATCAATGATTTCTGAATCCAGTTTCCTCATAAATTCTAAGTTTTCTGCGAGATAGACAATATTTAACTTCATGCGAGAATTAAATAGGAATGAACGTTAATACAATTATGATAAAAAAAGAACGGTTAAATAAGAATTTCTTGGATGAGTTCCAAGATTACGATTTTTCAAAAATAAAAGAAAATAAAATCTTTTTAGTAGGTTCCATGCGATTTAAGGATTATTTTGTTAAGATCGAGTCAATTTTACAAATTAATTATAAAAAACTTGTCGAAATCTGTTCGGTTGACGGATTATTAAATAAAGAAAGATTTTCGGTGGAAGAATGGGACAAACTCCAAGAGGTTGCCCTAAGGAAACTACACGATCAAGACGCAATTTTAGTACTTGATGTCAATAAATATATTGGGGATCAATCAAAAGAAGAAATTGAATATTTTCAAGTAAAACTTAAAAAGCCAGTATATTATTTTTCCAAACTTAAATTAAATTAAATTTTTAATTTTCTTTTTATCAAGGAATCTTTGTCTATTCAATAATTAAATCCCTCAAAAATCAATAATTTGGTGAAGTCGCGATATTTTAAAGGATAGATTAAATTTTAGACATAAGTAGATCGATTGAAAAATTTAACGATAAAAACTAAGGGTTATAACCAAAAATGGAATTGTTCCAAGTTTTTTGGGACGATCAAAGGAAATTGTTTTTAGAATTTAAAAAAAACGATGAAGAACAAGTTCAATTTCTTCCAGATAAGATTAAGAGATTGAATTTCCAGTTTGAAGTATCTAAGATTGTTAGACAAGAG
>JAUWBH010000147.1 GCA_030605085.1 Promethearchaeota archaeon
TGATAATCCTTAAAGCAGTTTTAGTGCCAATACCTTCGATTTTTATAAATTCTTCCATGCCTTTCGGAAATTCGCTCTTTAATTCTTCTAAATATTTAAGTTGCCCTGTCTCAAGAAATTCTTTTATCCTTGACGCAATACTCTTTCCTACACCGGAAATCTCTTCTAATTCTTCTTTTTTATTGATATCTTCAATATCCTCCGATAACGCTTCGATATTTCGCGCCGCTCGCCTATACGCCATTGGCTTAAATTTAACATCCTTTAATTCTAAAAGCTCCGCTATTTCGTACAAAATCTTGGCAATTTCATAATTCTTAATTTTAACCATCTCCCCTTTTGAAATATCGATTCTCATCACTTTAAAAATTATAGGTGTTGGAACTGTTCTAGCTACACCTTCTAAAACTATAGAGATTCCATATTACAGTATAATATTTATCATAATTATTGTATTTTCTTCTATATTCTTTTTCTTTTGTGAATTCTTTTTCTTTTAACCTCCTTAATAAACCTTGGAAGATCACCATATCCTTCTCTTATTCCCATCCAAAATAAACTTAAATATACTATTATAAATGATATCCATAATAACCAAAAATTAATGTTCAGAAAGGTTGTAATGATTAGATGCAATAAATATTGAATTAAGTTTATAGGCATCCCAATCAAATGTGTTATTGCCCGCTTATTGAAATTTGACTGTAAATAGGATGAATATTCAATATCCAACGTTGGTTGTAATCTATAAATACCCCACCCGTTAAATTTAATCTTAAATGCGCGCGCAACAATAATATGGGATAACTCATGAGGCCCTTCCATGATTAAAAATATGAAGATAACCCATAATATAAACCCAATCCAATATAATAATCCAGTTGGTTTTAAAGGGGCGGTTCGACTAAATATAAAAAAATCAAACCACCATATCCACGCAAGTATCCCAAGAATAAATGTTAATACTCCTAATAAGACCCCGCTTCGAATTGAATATAATTTCCAAGGACTGTTTTCTGCCTTAATCTTTCCAAATTTTTCTGCTAATTCTTTTGGAACACGCTCATATTTAACCTTAGCTTCATGGACTAACTTCCAAAATTCCCTCTTTTCATCAGGACTTAATTGACCCTTCTTTTGCAATTCGTCAAGTTTATTATTTAAGGCCATTTTGGGTTTTAAATCTCTAATTATATGATTTTAACTCATAATTCTAAAAATAGGACGATCATTTAATTATTTATTAATCTCGTGATCTTAAATCAAATCTTTTTTATGATTTATCATAAAAAAGATAATAAGATAATAATATCTTTCTTTAATTGCTCAATTAAATGAACAGTCTTTTAAAGATAAAAATTTGTTTATATTAAAAGTATGCAATTTTAAATTTCTCTTGCGATTTCATTAAGAATTTCAGCTCGAAATAATAATCCGAGTGATTTTATTAAATCCTTCACTATATTCAATTTCATCTATCTATCTATGCCAACCTTATCTATGATTTCTTCAGTCGTCAGTATTTCAACCAAATCTTGCTGTTCTTTTAATTTTTTATCATTCGACCAAAACTTTGAGTTAAATGCTAAGGAAAGCGCTAAATAAATAGTATCTTTTGGATCTGGAGAGATCTCCTTCGCTTGTTTTAAAAATGGGTCAATCTCTTTTTTAGGGATAATTTTAATTTTCTGCTTTAATAAATTATAAAAATCCTTAAAATTTTCTTTAGTTCTATGAGTTTTATTTAATAAATAATCTTCATATTTAGCAAATTCCTCAAAAAGAAACTCTGGTGCATAAAATTTGAGTTTATTATTAAGTAATAACTTTGCTGTTGAGCTATCTTTTATCAATGCTGCAAATAATATATTGGCATCGATGATTAATCTCATTACTTTTCGACCTTATATCGTTTAGCCAATAACATATTTACTTCTTGACCCATTTTTGAAGCCTCTTCAGGAGTTAATTCACTATCCATTGTTAACTCTTTTAAAAAGTTTAATTCTATTATTTTTTGTTTGATCGAGCTTCTTGCAACTTCAGACCAATTGATTTCGGGAAATTTTTCCATTTCCTTTTTCAATTCTGGAGGGATTGATAATGTTATGTTTGCCATTTTTTTTCATCAAAATTTTTTAACTTTCTTACACATAAAATATGTGTTTACACAAATTAATTTTTCTATAATTCGTTAAAAATTCTTATTTTATATTTTTTATAGGAAATAAAAATTATTAAATTTATTTGGAAGTAAGAGTTTTATTGAAGCCCATCCCTTTAAAAGAAAAGATAAACATAAAAATAGAAATAAATCTTTTTATACATTATTAACAATTAATGGAAATAGATTTTCTTTTAGGAGATATTTTTATGCTTAAAAGGTTGAAAATAAAGAACTTTAAAAGTTTAGAAGATGTAGAAATCAAATTTGATAAAAAATTTTATGCGATTATCGGTTGTAATAACTCAGGAAAGACTAATCTGATTGATGCTATTGATTTCATTTCACATTTGGCAAAAAATTTACACTTATTCAATATATTAGAGAAAATGGGAGGATTTGATCGGATTCTATATTTTGGAGCAATGAGAAAAATAATTAGTTTTGAGCTTGAAATTGAATCTGAAAATGGTATATATTTATATAATATTGAGTTCTCTGATAAATCCATCTTACAAGAAAGATTAATATTAAATAATGAACTACAATTAGAAAATCTAGGCGAAGGAAAAGTAAGAACTTATGACAATGTAGAGAATTCTTTTAAAAAATATTCTTTAAGTTCTAAAAATACTGCGCTAAATCAATTATGGGATTATGAGAGGTATAAACAACTTAGAGAGTTTGCATCAATTCTTAATAAATTCAAAATTTATAGGCTCATACCAACAATGATGAGAGAGCCTACTCCTGCGAAGAGAAAATTTGATCCAGAAACTTATGGTGAAAAAATAATTCAAGTCTTCCATTCTATTCTTTCAGAAGATCCTCAAGCTTATGATGAAATAGTTGAAATAATGAAAACTACTTTTAATGAAATCCAAAATGTGTATTCTACTATTGATGAGAGAGGTTTAACGAATATAGAAATTTTAGAAAGTAATTTTAATAAAAAGTTTGATATTAAGCAAATATCTGATGGAACTTTAAGATTTTTAGCATATTTAAGCATTATCCATTTACAGAAGAAGTTTAAGTTATTATGTTTTGAAGAACCAGAATTATATTTACATCCCTCTCTACTTAATAAATTGTTAGATTTAATAAGAAATTTACACACACAAGTAATTATTACAACCCATTCTCCCCAAATTTTAAACTTGTTAGAACCTGAAGATTTAATAATCGTATATAAGAGAGATGGGAGTTCTATATTTGAAAAGCTCCCTACAATGCTAGAAGTAATTAAAAAATTAAATGAAGATGGATTCTTGCTTGGTGAATTATGGACAATGGGTGAATTTGATAGTACCTAAAAACATCAGAATTCTTTGTGAAGGCATTAGCGACTTAGAGTCCTTAAAAGAGATTTTTATAAAAGAGAATATAAGAACTAAAATTATAAAATTTGATTCAAGATCTCGTCTATTAAAAAAAATGAATAATTACATCCAAGTTTTTAATGGAATTGTTGATTTCTTTATTATTTTAGTTGATTCACATTGCACAAATCCATCAAAAACCTATAATGAAGTATCTAATCAGATAGTACCTTATAATAGAGATAAAATAAGAATCCATGTAATTGAGCATGCACTTGAATCTTGGTTTTTAGCGGAAGAAAATGCTATAAAAACAAGATTTAGAATTAATTTTAAGGCAATCCCTAATCCCGAATCAATATGTAAACCAGATGAGACTTTAAAAGATTTGATAAGAAGGTCAGGAACAATAAGATATCGAAAATCAGTTCATGCTAAGGCCATTTCAAAATTATTAAATACGGAAGATTTAAAGTATAAAAGCGAGAATTTTAATTCTTTCATTGAATTAATTCATCAAACTCAACAAGATAATTAATCACCTCGGGGAAATAAGAAGATCTAAGAAGCCTGAATTATTATAGGATATTAATCTTGAATAAAAATTCTAATTATATATAAATTATATTTTATTAGTAAGAGGTTTTAGAAAACCAGATGGATTACAGTTTATTGATGGTTAAAAATGACATCAAACCATTTAAAGGTTGGAAAAATCAACTTTTACTCGAATTTTAAAATAGGACTATAATCCCTTTTTTAGATCTTTTAGAGACAATGCGTTTATAACATGTTCCCTTTCCAACCATCCTCTTCGTGCTGTCGATATTCCGAACTCCATGAAGTTTAATTGGTCTGCGCTATGAGCGTCTGTTCCTATTGAAAATTGTAAATTATGACTGCGTGCCTTGAAACAATTTAAATCTGAAAGATCAAGACGGTCAGGAAACGCATTAATTTCCATAAAAACGCCTAATTCTGAAGCGGCTTCAAAAATTTTTAAAAGATTGAGTTGTAAAGGAGATCTTTTATTTATTATCCGTCCCGTTGGATGCCCTAATATGTTCACATAATCGTTATGGATTGCCTTTAATACCCGTTCTGTAATCGTTTTCTCATCCTGTTTGAATCCCGAGTGAACGCTCGCAATAACTACATCTAAGTCTTGTAGAACAGCATTTCTTATATCTAGTTGGCCTTTAGCATCAATATTTAATTCAATTCCCGAAAGAACAGTAAAATTTTCGATTTTTCGATTTACATGTTCAATTTCTTTTAATTGTTTGCGAATATCTCCCTCCGATAAACTTCGTACGATTTGTAATCCGCGGGCATGATCACAAATGGCAATATATTCGTAATCCAGCTTCTTGGCAGCCTCAGCTATTTCTTCTATGGTATTACTGCCATCGCTCCATACAGTATGAACGTGAAGATCGCCCTTAATCTGGTCTCGCTTGATTAATTTTGGAAGGAGTTCCTTCTTCGCAGCCTCTATTTCCCCTTGATTCTCGCGCAATTCAGGTTCTATATACTCTAAATCTAACGCTTTATAGATTTCTTCCTCGTTCTCTCCCGCAATCCTCTCGTTATTTACATTATTAAACAAACCGTATTCGTTCAATTTCCAGTTTTTCCTTTTCGCGATTTGCCTAAGCTTTACATCATGGTCTTTCGAACCGGTAAAGTATTGGAGAGCTGAACCATAACTGGATTCCTCTACGACCCTCAAATCTACCTGAAGGTTATTATCAAGAATTACCGTGCATCTCGATTCGCCCTCCACGGGAACGCTCTTTATATTTTTCAAATCTGCAAAAAATTTAATAACTTGTTGCGGTTCTCTAGAGGCTACCAAAATATCTATATCCCGTACAGTCTCGTTCCTTCTCCTTATAGAACCTGCTACACTAACTTTCTGGATAATATCTAATTGTTTTAACTTTTCTTCAAGAGATTTTGCAATAGGTAAAATATCTCCCAATAGAAATTTACCTTTTGAGGCTTTATATAATTCAATGCCTCGTAATATGCTCTCTTCCTTTTTTACTCCAAATCCGTACAATTCACTGAGTTTTCCCTGCTTGATGGCTAACTCCAACTCTTCAATCGTGTTAACTTTAAGCTCTTTAATAATCCTTAAAGCAGTTTTAGGGCCAATACCCTCTATTTTTATGAATTCTTCCATGCCTTCCGGAAATTCGCTCCTTAATTCTTCTAAATATTTAAGTTGCCCTGTTTCGAGAAATTCTTTTATCCTTGACGCAATACCCTTTCCTACTCCGGGAATTTCTTCTAATTCGTCTTTTTTGTAAATATCTTCAATATCCTCCGATAACGCTTCGATGTTTCGCGCCGCCCGCCTATACGCCATTGGCTTAAATTGAACATTCATTAAATCTAAAAGTTCGGCGATTTCGTACAAAATCTGGGCAATTTCGTAATTCTTAATTTAGACCATCTCGCTCTTTTACAAAATATCAAGATTACATGAAAAAAATTTAGAAAAATTAACTTCCATCGTTTTTTCATCCTTTATTAATTTACAATAGTCTTAAGATAGGATTTAAAATTTTTTATGTTATTATTTAATTAAAGAATTTCATCCAAGCAATCGAACAATTAAATCCCCAAAATATAATTAAGAGAAATTAAAAAAATAAGAATTATTCATTCTCCCTCACTCTCTTCCTGGTTACCTTTTTTAACTAATCTAAATATCTTATAATTCGAATCTAACTCAAAACCCTTTTCATAGCATTCAAACGCTTTATCGTATTCTTTTTTATATGTTTTAACTCATCTAATCTAGTTTGTTCTTAATCTATATTTTCATTCCAAGCACGACAATTTTGTTTATGCTCACAGTTTAAGCATTTATTCTTGTTATCAGTCAAAGTTGCAGATCTTTCACCTTTCCAATACTCAATCGCCCAATCTAAATCTTTCTCTGCCTGAGAGGGTTCAAACTTGTGGATATATACGATGATTTGATTAAATTCTAAAATCATTTCTCCTTTTTCTAAGAGCAAGTCAAGATCAACCTTTCTTTCTACTTGTGCAGGGATCGACTTCAAGGTTTCAATATCTTGCTTCAGCTCTAAGGGACCTTTAATAATGCCATAAAAAAGAATGTTGGTATTAAATCCCATTTCTTTCAGAATTAATCCATATATTCGTGCTTGTACATGCTGATTTGGAAAAATCTTGCGATATTTACTGAACTTGTAATCAAAAATGAAGATAGGGATTCCTTTTCTAAAAACTATATAATCAGGTTTCCCTACGATAAACTCTCCTTTATATTTTATCATGAAAGTAGTCTCCAAGATGCTATAGATATCTTTTTTGTGAATATCCTTGATCATTTCCTCGAAATTAACGATGATCGCATCTCTAGACACCTCTTCATGCAGTTCCGTCCCGGTTATCTTTTCTTCTTTCTCAACTGCGCCGTGAATATAATTAAGCTCTACCTTCTCTTCGCAATATGCTTGACTTGCGATGTCCGATACGATCAAGTAAGACCGGTTGAATTTTAAATTCCCGTTTCCTTCAAGGACCTCCCTTAATTCTTCTATGAGAGATATTTGATTATTATATTGAGTTTTCCAGTCCAACGGTTAAACTTCCTTTATTTTATTATTTCTTCAATCGAAATAATATTCAATCAAAATAATAAATTATACTTTTTTATTAATTTTAAATTATATAGCTCCAAATATTTCCTTGTACAATTCAATTCTTCTTCTTGTTTGACTTAGAAAAATCTACCAAAGAAGAAATCAAACTGCAATATTGGATATAAAACCTCAGATTATAAAATCTAAAAAATTAGGGATCCCTTTAATTTTTTAAATTTGTATTCCAATTATGAACTATATGACTACTTATTATTTTGATATAGAAACTGATACTGAAGGAAGAGAAAGACCAGATCCATCTAAAGATAAAATAATAACTATTCAATATCAACCTTTTTATGATGATTCAGGAAACCAAAAAGAACCTTTGACTATATTAAAAAGTTGGGAATCATCTGAAGGGAGTATTTTGAGTGATTTTTTAAATTTTACTGGATGGAAAGAAGATTCTCCAAGAATTTGGAAATTTATTCCTGCTGGTGTAAATTTATCGTATGATTTATTTATTATTTTAAAACGTAGTAAAGAATTGTTAAATATAGAAATTCCAGTTCAATTAATTATGCACGAAATACCAAAATTAGATTTGAAGTCAATACTTGTTATAGCAAATAAAGGTAGTTTTCGGGGATCTAGTTTGGATAATTTCTCTAAAAAAGCGGGTTCTGGAAAACAAATAAGATTATATATTAAAAACAAGGAATGGGACAATCTTTTAAAATATATTAAACAAGAAACTGAAGCTTTCCTTGAAGTTTATAAAATACTTGTAGAAAATATTCCCAATATACTTAAAAAACATTAAAAAAGTTATCAATTTCATACACGCGGCATTTTAATCGTAAGGATAATTTAAAAAGAATAATTTGATGAGATATTAAAGATTTTTGAAGATTAAATAAAACCATAACTTTTAATAGCTCCATTCTCACATTATTATCGATAGCAAAATCTAAACAAAAATATTGAGTAAGGATTAGAAAAAAAATTAATAATCAAAAAGAGTATTAATATTTATATAGAAATCATGTGAATTTTACCATTTCTAAAAACTTTTTCTTTATAGGTTAATTTTTTTTAAACTCTTAAAATTCTTAGTTTTCCAAGCTATTTAAACTATTTTATGAAAGTTTACGAGAGAAAAGTAGAGATTTTGAAAGAGAAAACTTGTAATCTCTACAAGATTACCTTAGAAAACTTGTAAAACTTGTAATGAAAAAATTAGAAAACTTGTAGCGTTTCAAGATTTATTTTTCTAAGAAAACAATGTTAAAATTAACACAATTTCACAAAGAATTTTAGTGAAAAATAATGGGACATAAAGAAAATATTATCGAGATTTTAAAGGAAAACGAGTTAGGGCTAAAATATAAGGCATTGTATAATAAATATGAGGAAAAATTTGGGTTTAAACTTAGTAATCAAGAAAAAAATGGCTATTATTATTTAAAACGACTAATGGATAAGGATTTAGTAAAAACCTATGTTCCAGAGGGCAGAAAGGGTAAAATTATAGCATATAAATTAACTGAAAAAGCATTAACAGAGAAACCAGACGATTTAAAATTTCTAATAGGATTAATTGAAAGAGGAGCAATGAAATTTTATAAATCAAAACTAAAACAAGATGATATAGAGAGATTAGAGGTGATGTAATGAAAATTCAATTTGCAGAAGAAAAATCAACAGTATCCATTAAAAATCCTATAATTCAGGAATCAATGTCGAAGCCTATTCAAGAAGAAAAAGCTCCAAAAAACGAAGAAAAAAACACATTAAAAATAAAAATCCCTAATACAAATGTTTTATCTGAATTAGAATTTAAAATGTTTGATAATGCCATAGAACTTATCTATAGTAGCAATTATAAGCGATATAAGGGTAGTAGAAGTAAAGGCATGTTAAATGCATTAAACACTCTTAAAGAAATGAAAGATATTATAGAAAAGAGATTAATGCATAATTTATTATGAGAAAAACTTGTAACAAATAAACAAAGTTTTAAATTTTCTTTATAGAAACAATACTTTAGTAAAAAATAAGAATGGGAGGTATAATCTTAATTTTTAAAACAAATCGAGAACTAAAAATTTCATTAATTAATAAAAAAGATTACTTTTAAGTCTATTTTACATTTAGATAGTTAAAGGAAAATATAACGAGAAAACGACAATATGGAATTATTTAATAAAGAATTAAAAGAAATTAACGAAAATGATTTACGCAAAATGGAAGCAGACCCAGTGAATTTTGAATCGTTGCAAATTGAGTATAAAATTAGATTTGATGGTGACGCAGGAGAATTACAAAGAGATGTAGTACAATTTGCCAATGGTTTCGAAGATGGATATATATTATTTGGAATTTCAGACGACCCCATAACTATTGTTGGGATTGAAAAAAATGAATTAGACGGATTAAAAACAGTATTGAATGATGTATTACCAAAAAGAATTGAACCGGTATTAACACCATTTCCAGAGTATCACGCAGTTCCGTTAACAAGCGGAAAATATGTATTCATAATAAAAATATTCCCAAAGGAATACGGAATTTATGGAATAAGACAATCTGATGATATGCATAACCGTAATTATTATCGATATGAATTTTATAAGCGTATGGACGGAAGTAAACATAGAATGAACATTGAAACAATTGTGGATTTAATTGAAAGCAAAAGTAAAAGGGGGAAAAAACAATTAGAAGCGTCAATACACGGAGCAGCCATAATGCCAACTATAGATGATGATGTATATATTAGCGTTAAAGCAGTCAATAAATCAGTAAGACCCATTATCATCAATTCATATGGTATTGAAATCCCCAAAAAAGGAAGGGTAATTTATTTTGCACCCACACCATATCAACCGAAATATTTAATGATAAACTCACATATTCCATGTAAATTAGAGGATGGAGATTCTTGTCAGGCATTTTTATCGAGAACAGATTTGAAGGAAATGATGATAAGAGAAGGTTGGGATTATCCAATTGAAGCACGGGCAATTTTTAACACCAATGATGGGAAATTTTATTCCGAAGTAATGGAATTACAAGAATTAACTCCAAAAGACGCAACAAAATAAAATTGTCTCTCACTAGCCGATTTGGGATATTAAATCGTAAATTGCTTGAGTTGGGGGTGTTAATCAAACATTCGAGATTTGTTTATAGAATTAGTGGAGACGTAGCTAATTTTGAAATTTCTAAAGTAATAATAAAGGAATGTATAAGAGATGGCTTTTTATAAAAGCTTGTAAGATAAGAAAATTAAATAAGTAGAAGTCATTTTAAAATCCTTGTTGTAAATTCTATTTTTCTTCTTGGTTTTTATCTTTAATTAATCCTAATTCTTTATATTTTTCTACTAAATCTTTCAATTCATCGATTTTATTCTTAAGTTCTTCTGGTTTTTTCAAATCAAAATCTACTAAATCCTTCATTTGAGGGAAAAATGTCATCATCATCTCTAATCCTACTTTTTGTTGATCTAACTGAAGTTTAGACTTATCAATCTTTTCAGCACTTCTATATTTAAACATATCTATTATTATATGAGCTATGGTTGCAATCATAGTGACGATTATTAAAACTAAACTTACAGGTTCTATTGCCATGGTGGTAATATGAAAATCTTACTTAAAAATCAAATTATTAATATAGTATTAATTTCGAACTCATTTACTATATTCTAAATGTTTATTTTTTTTTATCCAAACTAAATTATTTCTTCCTTTATTAGATAATTATAGGCAAATTTTCTAAAAATCGGTTCTTTCCTCCTTCTCAAGTAGCCATATTTATGATAATTTGATACATGGCAAAAAGAGATGTAAATTTAATTTTTGGAAAATCAATATTCGGCTGAAATGTTCAATCATCGTTGAAATGTTTCTCCCTTGTTAGCTCTGTTTCCTTTAGTCTCTGCAAATATCGTTCATTTTTTTCATTTTCTATGAATTTACGCTTCTGCTTCCATTCCTTGTTAAGGATTTTCGCTCGTCTAATATTATCCGCTCGATTTTTCAGCATAATATCTCGGTCTCGTATCGCTTTTTTCATGCCCGTAAGTTTTTTGGGAATTTTCATTCTCAATCGTTTTAATTCTCTGGTCAAACCATATTCCTCGTTTTGACGCTGTTGTTCTTCTATTTCACACTCTTGCTCCTTTAAGGCATATATCTGCTCCCTTTCATATTTCTTTTCTTCTAACTCTCTCAAAAATTCTTTATCACTTCTATATTGTTCCTCCCGCTCCTTTAACTGTTTTAATTTATTCATAGTTTTATTATAGAGCCTAATTTGCTCGTTATCTAAGTCCATTTTTATTTTTCACCTCCGTATATATAATTTCCCTCGTTAATATCTATTAGTAGGTCATTCATTAAATCCTCCAGCCATTCTAGTTGTTCTATACCTCGATTACTAAGCTCATAATGGTATGGTCGTTTGTATGGATTATGCTTTCGTCTCACCAGCCCGTTTCCTCTATAGTGTCGAATGGAGCTATTAACAATATTAACATTTATGTTTTTCTCTGAGTCGTTTTCTCTGAGATATTCGGTGATGTCTCTAACAGTAGTCGTTTTACCTTCGTTATCCATGCTCTCAACCACACTGAGTAATTGATACATCCTTTCAAATCTATTTTTAATCTTTAACACCTTTTTTTTATTTCTTGGGGGGAATTTGATTTTTTTTAGAAATTTTATTTTTCTGTTAGACATTTTTGTAAAAAACTTAATTTCCAATTTTTCCATCTCGGATTTTGGAAAATTTTTCTTTTTTTGCTTTGTTAATAAAATTGTATTGTTTTATAACTGCTAATAATGGGTCTTGCTTTCCCTTTTGTATCATCAAAATACGATAAAGCATTGGATTGGTTAATGCTAAGAAACTTTCCATGAATTCCTCATTTTGAAATTGTTTTGGCTCTGGTTTAGGTGATTCGGGAATGGTTATTTCCTCCTCTGAATCGGAACTAAATTTCTCAACAAGAAGATTCTTGGTCATCTCCAATAAAATTTTTTCCATATCATCTTTTATATTATTTCCGCTCCCACTATTGAAAACATTTAGATTTCCTTTCCTTATTTCCATAATATCTCTCTTTAACTGGTCTGACTCAACATCTCTCACAAGATAGAATAAATATCTCTCAAATTCACCACACACATCGATTCCCGACCGACCTTGGATATACTTCACCAGATTTACTAGCCTTTCAATCCCCGTTATATCTCTAAAACCATATTGGGTAAGCTTCTCGGCTATAACGATCGGGTTATTAATAATTTCCTCATCATCTTCGTTAAAAACTTCAAGCTCATCAAAGTTTTTCTTCTCTCTCGAACTTTTTACGTGGTCTAATCTCGCTACGTATCTATTATTCTCCGAATCATAAATCGGATACTCTGCACAGAATTCATCGCTATAGTCTTCATTGTCAGTTTTCGAGGGTTTCGGAATATCTCTCTCCCGTAATATCCTGTAAACGCTTCTCTCTGAGATATCGAATTTATCTGCTGTCTTTTTTACTGCTTTTAGCTCATTTCGTATTTTGAGATAAGATTCAACAATCTCAGCTTTTTTCTCTTCTTTTATCATTTTAGGTCGATTGGTAATATCTAATTTATAAAAAAAATTTATTTTATATTTTTGCTCAAAACTTGATTTTATAGAGCTCTTCGAACCGTTTGCGGTCTTTAGCTAGCCGTCCTCCTATACCAAGCGAACAGCGTTCTTGTAGCATCGTCGCTAGCTTAGATTCAGCTAAAGCATCAGATGCTTTTATTTTTCCCTCGTCAATTTCGGGAACTCTTTTTGAAAATTTAGAAACTACGCTTGCCCAATGAGGTTTACAGTTCTCTATTAGGAAGCTCTCGTAATCCTTACTAACTTTTCCAGCTTTTGTAAGCGGGGATTTGTCTGGATTAGCTTCCTTAAACATAGCTCGAAGAGCATCTTTATTTGATCCATTTGTCATTTTTTTTAAATCACTTCATTTATTTATTAATCTTTTCGATAAATGTTATTAAATATTTGAATCATTTTTCTTCTATTTAAACATACTGTTCACAATTCCTTTTCTTTATGTCTTTATTATTGTTTTATTTTGCTCTCTCTCAGCTCATGTATACCCAACAATATACCTATAATAGAATAATAGTAGGGATGTCATACACCCATTCTCTAATATCCCCTCTATTTTTGTGTATAAGTTTTGGCAGTCTTTTGGCAGACTTTTTACAGAGAACGACAAAAATGTTCTCATATATATTTTACAGCATTTAAAAATCGTTTTTCTCTGAAAATTTCACTATTTTTATTTTTATATAACAAATAGTAAATACACAAATTCTTAAGCTATTTTTACAATGAAAAATTTACTGCCAAAATCAATATGTTGTAAAATCGTTTTTTTTCATCTTTAAATCGGACTTTTATTCTTTAATCTAAAATCCTCTGCAAAAATGTATACCTATATTATACCTAATGTTCTTTCAAATTGCTCATTATAGTTATTTCATTAAAAAGATATGTATATAGTAATATATTAAAATCTTTGCTTTCTATATTCTTAAATCTGGTTATTAATTTTTCCGTGCTTCTTTAGATTTTACAGTTAAAAATAGGTATAATATCCATTTTTTAAATGGTCTCCAAATCTGAGTAGGTATATAATATCGAGAAATCTGAAAAAACTCTATTTAATATAGTCTAAGAATAGTTTTCTGATGAATCGTGCCATACCCACTTTTGAGTAGGGTTTAAATATTTAAAAAATAATATTTAATTAGAGAAATAATACTATATTTCTTAAATGCTCTGGAAAAGGTTAAACGCTTAAGATCTTGTTGGTTTTCAAACGTATGTTAACCCTACTATTTTGTTTAACATAATTCGGAGCGTTTTTTACTCTTTCTTTCTTTTCTACTTCTTAATTCTATTTTCTTTTTCTTTTTATTATAAATCCGACAAAAATAAGGGAAGTCAGCACAATGTAATGACTAGTCTTTGGACGGATTTAAATATCTGAAATCATAAATCTAGTTTATACGTTTGAAAAAAAATATTGCTTGAACAACAAGATTGATAGAAAGTATAACTAAGCAACAAAATAAAGTAGATAATATATCTAATCAAACCAGTAAAGGTTTTAATAGCAAATTAGAGTGGCATTTTGTAAAATGTCCATATTGTAATAAAGTCAATAATCACACACCTAGAGGGCTAAAATACAGCAATTATAACAATCTCGTTCATAAATGTAGACATATAGAATGTAGAAAACAATTTAGATTATCCATTCATAATTCTGTAAAAATTTTTAATCAAAATCCAAAAGAATATGAAAATTCAATATTTTATGAAATTTTAAATGAAATTGGGCTCTTAGGAAATCACTTGAAAAAGTTAAAAAGTAAATATTATATTAAGAAATTTTATCTACATTTAAATTATTTATATGAAAATAGTTATATCGTTTATGATTTATTCAGAATAGACGAAATAACTACATATTTTAAGATTAGTTTTTTGGAGACGATCACCACCTATGATGCTGTTTTCAACTATTTTTTACCATCATCAAAAAACAAAAAATTAACGGAAAAATTGAGAAATTTAAAACGATCAGACTTTAGTAGATTAGGGAATATAAAAATCTCATACCAAAAAGTAAAGAAGGGATTTTTAATTGAAATTTATAAGAAATTACAAAAATGTCCCTTTGGTATGGATACAGCAATTAGAAAAAAGATAAATAACTATATCATTGAGCAATTAAAAAGTAAAGAAATTAAAAATTCCGTTATACCCAAAAATTCGGACGTGACTTGTATATCAACTTTTAAGACCGACAAATATAGGGAAGGTAAGTTAAGATATGATCTAGAGATTATTTTAAATTTTAAGATAACTGATAATTTAAGTTTCGGTCATTTTTTTAAATACATTGATACTATAGAGTTAGAAAAATTCAAAATTAGAATTCATGAGATTAGTATAAAAAAGATTAGGATTAATAATGACATTCTGAGTAGATTAAATGCTGTTATTATTGGTAATGGTACTAGGATAAGTGGAGATTATTGGACGCTTTCGACTCAGAATGGAGCTTACTTACAGCTCTTTATTTGTAATAACGTTTCGGGTAAGAAAAAGGACAGAAAAGCTAATTTAGATTTAATTAATGCTGGTATAAATGGTTTTGTTAGCAGATTATTTAAAGAGAGATTTAATTTTATCGAGATATACATTATTCTACACGCAATATTTTCCTATGAAATCAATGTTGAGACAGGATTTAGAGTATTGACTCCCGAACGCTCAGTTTTGAGTATTTTCGAGCTAGGTAAACGATATGAACTATTTGGTAAAAAATTTTGGTTTGATAGGTCGCTGGGGTATCTGGAAATGGACACATCAACTAGAACTTCGTGGAGTTGTTTATTTAATCTCATAAATTGTTTTGAGATTTTAGATAGAATGCATAATAATAAAGATTTAGAGGTTTTTGATTCATTAGATAATTGTCTAATGAGAAAAATAAAGAAAGATAAGGTAATAGAGAGAAATTTACCCCTAAGAGATAAAGACATAGTAGTTATAGTTCCACTCGAAATAGAAAGTAAAGTAATAAAAAATAAAGAAAAGAAAAATAATGAAAAACGTATTATTGGTTTTATTTTTATTCTTATCGAGATTAAATTTATATTAAATTCATATAATAGACATACAGACCGTTATTATATTGAATCTTGACTACTTGCCACCATCGGTGGTGGCTAAGGAAATTTTTCTCAATATCATTTATAAGTATGCTAAATTACCTAAAAAAAATACCTAAAATTAATAAAATTAATCCTATAATTAAAGTTGGAATTGTAGCCCATAAACCTTTCTTTATAAAAACTACTCTTTTATTCCAAATTTCATCTTGTTTCTTAAGACATTCATCAAAAAATTTCATCCCTATTGGTAAACTAAACCCTACAACCTTATAAGCCTC
>JAUWBH010000067.1 GCA_030605085.1 Promethearchaeota archaeon
TTATATCTTTCCGAAGTTCGGGTTGTGCCAAGATGTCTGTTAGGACATTTTGCCCAAATACTAAAGAACCCGCTCCAATAAAGGTAATTTTTATAGTTATAGATTAATTAAAATCATTTGCTTGAAGAATATTCTTTATATGTTGGCGGATAATAAATTATTTCCTCTCCATTATCGTTAAGTTTTTTGACATACTCATTTCCATCATCGTCCATATAAATTTTTCCACTGCTTTTTAAAATTTTAAAGAGTTCAACTCGTTTCTTATGGTTGGCTACGCAAATAAAACTGCAGTGTCCACATCGGGGTCCAAAATGGCGATCAGGGGATACTAAAGCTACATTTTCAAGTTTTCCAATATAAGAGGAAGATTTGAGAAGTTCCTTATTAAACTTCCTTATTTTTTCTGGAACTTGTTCATTGTTTAAAAGATCGTACATAACTTTGCTCCTGATTTTAAAATCTTTCCACTCTTCATTTGAAATTTTTTTTAAGCAGAAATGATCAGGAGACCATATTGTCCAAGTTCCATCTTCAGATAAACCCGTCATACCTAAACAACTAATACCGCATTTTGTATAAGTCCCTCGTTTAGAATACACCTCATTTTGCCTTCCTATTATTACTGGTTGTGAAGTTTCTTCTTCATCTATGGATGCATAACCTGAGGTACATGATCTTATGCAAATTTTACATTTGTTACAATTGTTCTTTTCAGCCATAGGATCTGGCTCAAGTGGTGCAGTAGTTAAAACACCTCCCAAAAATAACGAAGCTCCATAATCTTCGGTAACTAAATTTCCTGACCATCCTAAATGTCCTAAACCGGCTGCCACAGCACCATATCGAAGAGAAAAATCGGGATAAGCGACATCCATTTTAAAAACGTTTGCAAAACCATCTCTATACTTAAAATTGGGAATAATTGCAAATGCCTTATATTCCGTATTTTTTTCGATTAATTCTGTAATTTCTTGCGCTGCTTTCCAAGCGCTGGAATAGGCAAAATGTAGTTCCTTTTTGAGGCTCCACCTTTCTTCCTTGGAAAAGTAATTTTCAAGCGCTTCTATTGAATTAGGATAACCGTAAATTATACAACTTTTGGCACCAGGAAGGCAATAATTCATATCTCCTGAAGGTGGAGCATCTTTAAGTCTTTCTTGGCTTCCTACACCTACGAGTTTGGCACCTGAATCAAGTGCCATTTTTTTTACGACTTTTTTTAATTCTTTTAAATCCATTTAAATCCATTTTAAAATTTTTAATAAAGTAGAGTAGTAATAATAATATGCATAATTACATTATCATTAAAGTTATTTTTATAGAACATCATTAAAATCGAGAGAATAGAAAAATAAAAGAATAAAAGTATTTCAAAATATATAAAAAAAATAAAAATTAAGGATATATATTTAAGTTTTTTAAAAAAAATAATAAAACTCTTAGAAGAACTTGAACTACTAATGAGATAAATATTCTAGAATAAAAAAAAAATAAAAAATTAAACTTATAAAAGATAAAATCAAAAACTTAACTTATACTAAAAATAAAATTGATAAAAATGTTAGAATTAAAAAAATACATAATCCCAATAATATTAATAATTGTTTTTTGTGTTATACTGCCAATAAGCATGATATTATTTATGATAGATGTTGACAGATTTACTCTCATATTGCCGGGCAATTCAGGGGGGATTCAAACTGCAATGATGATGTGGCTGATTTCTTTGAGTGCTATTTTTGGAGTCTTGATAGGGTATGCTCTTGCACCCATATATCTTTTTGTTCATAGGAAATTCTTCGGAAAGGGAATGATATATGGTATAGAAGAAAGAGCCAAGGAAGAAGAGAAGGGTCGTAAAAAGTTTAGCGGTATGTTTAAGGGAATTTTTCCAGCTCTTATGACAATGAATATTGCCTTAATGTTTGCTTTTAATACAACCATCCAAGATTCATTATATGTAGGAAGCTCAGAGGCTCCAGCGGTGGCGGCGGTCGTTGATGCCACAGCAACTATGTTTATTATCACGATGTTGAGCTTCGGAGCTGTTATAGCCTTATTTTCAGGCACTTGGTTTTTACTGGATTCGGGGTTAGTTTTTACGAATAAAGAAAAGATCAAAGATAAAGTCGAACCCATAGAAGTACGGAATGTAGGGGGGACTTTCCTAACCTTATTAAAAGGATACGCGGGAATTGGTGTCCTAATCAGCTTCTATTCGTTTGTAGTGACTGCTTTTGAGGTAACAGGGGGTGGATTTCACTTTTCTTTATACCTGTTCTTGATACTATGGCCTATTTTTCTTGCGATGTGGTGTTTACCCGCAATTCTTCTCATGAACTTAACTTGGAAGCACAGAAAGGAATATATACTAAAAAAGGCTAGAGAATTGGGAGCTATCGAGATAGTGGATATAGATATTAAAAGTTCTTAATTCTTTTTTTATCAACTAATAACTAATAACTGTAAATCTTATTAAAAACTATTTGAGATTAAAAAACTATTTAGTAAAAACTTGTGATGAGTAATGATAAACGGAAACAAAATTACCATTAATGTAGATTCGCAAAAAAATGCTATAAATCCCATGATTTATAGTAATTTCATCGAGCATATAGGGGAATGTATTCACAATGGATTATGGGTGTACAATCCTGTTAATGTTACATTAGTTAAGGGGAATCCGATTTTAAAAGGGATGAGGGAAGATGTCTTAAAAGCAGTCAAGAATCTAAAACCGACGGTACTGAGAGCTTTTGGAGGGTGTTATAGCGATGTTTATCATTGGAAAGATGCAATAGGACCAAGAGATTCGAGAAAAAAAGTTAAAAACATCCATTGGGGAATGCCGGAATTATCTTTTATTGAAGGTATTGGACCAGAAATCGAAAATCAATTTGGTTCTGACGAATTTTTGACTTTATGTGAAGAGATTGGCGCTAAATCTTATCTTAATGTAAATTATGGCACAGGAACCCCGGAAGAAGCAGCGGATTGGGTAGAATATTGTAATGGTTCAGTTGAAACTGAATTTGGTGCAATGAGAGCTAAAAATGGGAGGGCTCATCCATATAATGTCAAAATATGGGGTATTGCAAACGAAATTTACGGTTTTTGGGAAATTGGATACGAAAAATTCCCTGAAAATTACGCAAAAAAGTACCTTGAGTTCGCTAAAAAAATGAGAGAAAAAGATCCCTCAATTAAATTAGTTGCATGCGGCTGGGAGAATTCAAAGTGGAATCAAACTATTTTAAAGAATATTGGATCAGAGTGGGTAGATTACTTAAGCATTCACAGATATTTTCCTTATCTTGCAGGCCATACAAAAAGAAAAAAACCTCCGAATAACGAAAGGTGTTATCACGCGTTAATGGCATCAACACCATTAATTGAAGATTATATAAACAATACGTGGAAAGACATTACTGTAGCTTTAGGGAACGACACTCATGTTCGTATCTCATTTGACGAGTGGGGCGTATGGTATTTGATGAAGGATGCTGTAAAGACCAATTATAACTTGCAAGATGGAATCTGGACTGCATTGGTTTTAATGACTTTTCAAAAAATGTCCAATATATCCCCTTTGGCTAATTGGGCTCAGCTCGTAAACACAATCGGGACGATTCAAACAGATCCGGATGGTTTAATCTTAACTCCGGTTTATTTAGCGTTTAAACTCTTTGTCGATCACATGTATAATTATTTAATTGAAGATTTGAAAGTAGAGTGTATTACCTTTAATAGCCAAAAATTTGGACGAATTCCTAAAAAGGAAAACATTCCGTACATTGATTGTAATGCTACTATAGACGAGAATGGTGATAAACTCTCGATAATGATTATTAATAAGCATTTTAGTAATAATCTGACAGTATCACTTGAGATTAAGGGATTTAATCCCAATGAGAAAGGAAAAATAGTTGAATTAACTAGCGAGTCTCCTTTTGATTATAACACAATAGACAATAGAAACAAGATACAAATTAAGGAAAGAGATATCGATACAATTAATTCAAATAGGACGATAAATTTAGACGCTCATTCAATAACGGTTCTGAAATTAACTAGGAAATAGAAAACAATGTTTTTAAGTTCTAATATATCGAATTCTATGAATTTGAATATTCAGAAATTATTGTTGATTATTATTTAGATAAAAAAATTTAATTAATTTAAGTTATTTTTATGGAAATAGGTTTCTCCTTAAATAGAATGATTTTATTAAGATAAATGCATTTTTTTTATCAAATTAAAATTTAATTGGAATGAAAATAAATGAATATCATTAAATTTCCTGAGGGATTTATTTGGGGTTCAGCAACCTCGAGCTATCAAATTGAAGGGGCATGGAACGAGGACGGAAAGGGCGAAAGCATTTGGGATCGAGCTTCTCACACACCAGGAGTAATAAAGAATGGAGATACTGGAGATGTTGCATGTGACCATTATCATCGATATAAAGAAGATGTTCAATTAATGAAAGAAATGGGTTTAAAGTCTTATCGATTCTCTGTGTCTTGGCCTCGTATTTTGCCGAAAGGTACAGGTGAAGTCAATCCTAAAGGAGTCGAGTTCTACGATAAATTAGTAAACGAGTTGATTGCGAATGATATAATACCGTTCATTACGCTTTATCATTGGGACTTACCGCTTGAGTTTAATACGATTGGAGCTTGGGAAAGCCGTGAGGTAGTAGATGCTTTTGCAGAATATGCAAGATTTATGTTTAATAAATTCGGTGATCGTGTGAAAAATTGGATTACTTTTAACGAACCGTTGGTTTTTGCCGTATGGTTTTATTTTCTAGGTATTTACGGTAAAAAAGATCTCGCTAGCGGAATTCGGGCCACTCATCTCGTCAATGTAGCACACGCAAAAACTATAGAGGCTTATCGCTCATCAGATTATTCCGATGGTAAGATAGGGATTACACTTAACCTAAATCCGATATACTCAAAAACCGATTCTTCTTTAGATAAGGAAGGAGTTAAGATTGTTGACGGCGTAATAAATCGTTGGTTTTTAGATCCCGTTTTTAAAGCAAAATATCCAAGCGATATTTTACCTTTATTTGAAAAAAATCTCAATTTCCCTCCAATTCCGGAAGAGGATTTAATATTACTAAAGGATAATCCAATAGATTTTATAGGCATAAATAATTATTCATGTACTCGGGTAAGGGTTAAAGAGCCGGAGGATTTAAACAATTTATTCAAATTACTTCTTCCAAAAAAGCCAGAAAAAGGAGTAGAAGTGTCAGAAATAGGATGGGAGATATATCCTGTTGGTTTGTACGATCTTTTAAAGAAAGTAGATAATGAGTATAATCACCCTCTTATATATATTACAGAAAATGGCATGGCATGTAAAGATGAGGTCATTGTTGATAATGTGGTACAAGATGATGATCGATTGAGTTATCTTAAGCGATATTTCGAAGCTGCTCATAGAGCGATAAGTGAAGGAGTAAATCTAAAAGGATATTTTGTCTGGTCATTGTTGGACAATTTTGAATGGATTGAAGGTTATTCGAAACGGTTTGGCGTAATTCGCGTTAATTATGAAACTCAGGAGAGAATGTGGAAAAAAAGTGCTTTTTGGTACAGAGATGTAATTAAAGCAAATGGTTTTAATATGGAAAAATAATCAATTCAAGCTAGAAAAGAAGTATGAATTAAAATTCAGTATTTTTTTATTCTTTTTGTTCATAACATATTATATCACACTACGTGAACTTATGTTTTCTTTTAAACAAGATTATTTAGAGTATATAATTTTTTGGCGTAAGAGTAATATTTATAATTACTAAAACCAAATATATCCTAATAAAAATCTGATTTTCAAAAATCACATAATTTTTTCTAAATAAAAAACAAAAATGTGTTCAAAATGTTAGAAACATCTAAGCAAGATGAATTGAATCTCATTGATGTTAAAGAGTTTGGCAAAAGATTTGAAGAATGGGCTAAAAAACATGGCGAAGAGCTCGTAGAGCTTGAAAAGATGGCCGCTGAAAATAAAATTTCATGGGGATCATGTGTTGAAGAAATTGCGCAAAAATATCCTGATAATATAGCTATAAAATTCGAAGATATTACGCTTACATATAAAGAATTTAATGAATTGGTTAATCAATATGCCAATTATTTTATCTCCTTAGGCTTGAAAAAGGGGGATGTTGTAAAGGTTTTCATAAAAAACCGAATAGAATTTTTACTCGTTTATACTGCAAATGCTAAAATTGGAGCAATATCCTCATTGATTAATACCGATATTCGCAAGAAAACCCTGGTGTATAGTTTAAACCTTACCCCCGGCAAAATTGTAATAGTTGGTGGCGAATGCCACGAAGTTTTTAATAATTCTAAATCAGATTTCAACTTATCGGATGTTCAAAAATACTGCTTTATACCAGATAGGGGAGAGATGGCGCTTCCAGAAGGATTTATTGATCTTCCCCAGACCGTCAAAGATTTTCCTGTTGATAACCCTCCAACTACTGCTGATGTTAAGCTAACTGATGTTCTTGCTTATCTATATACTTCTGGTACCACAGGTATGCCCAAAGCTGCACTTTTAACTCATTATCGTGTTGTTGGTCCGGGATTTGCCTTTGGACGCCTTATGGCGGAATTCACCCCCGATGACGTGATGTATATTCCACTTCCCTTCTTTCATGGTACCTCCTTGATGACAGGTTGGTCATCCATTCTTCTCAGCGGAGGTGCTTTAGCTTTAACCCGTAAATATAGCGTTAGCCACTTTTGGGATGAGATTCGAAAATTTAATGCAACAGCCTTTAATTATGTAGGGGAAATGTGCCGTTATCTCATGAATCAATCTGCTAGTCCAGATGACTTAAATAATTCTGTGAGAGTCGTTATTGGGAATGGTCTTCGTCCGGAAATATGGAAGGATTTTAAAAAACGATTTGATATCTCCTTTATTGCAGAATTTTATGGGTCATCAGAAGGAATTGGTGGATTCGGTAATGTATTCAATTTTGATTGTACCTGTGGTTATGGTTTTGGTAATTTTGCTATCATTAAATACGATTTTGATGAAGAAAAACCCATCAAAAACAAAAGAGGTTTTATGAGGAAGGTTCGCCGCGGCGAAATTGGTTTACTTATAGTCGAAAGTGAAGGAGTAAATCAATTCCGGGGATATACTGAAAAGGAGGCAACTGAAAAGAAGTTATTTCGAAATGTTTTTAAAAAAGGGGACGCATGGTTCAATATCGGTGATCTAATGCTAAATCAAGGATGTAATCATGCGCAATTTGTAGATCGACTCGGAGATACCTTTCGCTGGAAGGGACACAATGTATCCACCACTGAAGTAGAAGAAGTATTCAATATCTTTGATCAAGTCTTAATGTCTTCAGTATACGGCGTCAAGATACCATATACGGATGGAAGAGCAGGAATGGCCGCAATTATTCCCAGTTCAGATGTCAGCGAATTCGATTTCAAGGGATTATCCCGTCTTTTAAGCGAAAATCTTGCCCCTTATGCTATTCCGATTTTTCTCAGATTCAAATCGGATCTCTCAATTACCCATACTTTTAAATTGAAAAAATTAAAACTTAAAAAAGAAGGCTTCGATCTTGAAAATATAGGTGACCCTTTGTTTGTTTTGCTTCCAAATGAGTCAGAATACACCCCTTTAACAAAAGAAATCTATGAGAATATTATAAATCAAAAGTATTTTTTTTAAATTTTTCATTAAAAATTTACTTTTTAATTTTAGTTTTTTCCCTTCCTCTGTAAGCTCTGTTGTTGAATCATCTTGATTTATAGAAATTAAATTTTTTCTTTTCGCTGCTTGCAGATATTCCTCTACATCATCTTCTTCAACAATAAGTTGTTTTGTAGAGGAATTGAAAAATAAACGCAATTTTGCTTTAAGTAATTCAATGGTATTTACCCCGTCATAAATTAAACCGAGAAAAGCATAAAAATAACTTGTATGCGGTTCGTACCCCTCTCCAGAATAAAACTCCTTTATTTCTTTTCTTTCATTTTTAGGGATGCGTTTAGGGTAATCCTTAAAATCTTTTGGCTTTAAATCTGAAAGTGGCATTAATTTTCTCTCAATCTTTAATAATTCTCAGATTTTAATATAATAAAAATTGGATATATTTTAATTAATATCTACGAAATTTCTTTAAATAATATCCCCTCAACTTCAAAAATAGGTCTTAAAATTTCCTTTAATACATCTTTTTATCTTTATGTTTTATATATCAATTTAATATTTTTAAAAAAAATTATTACTTGTATTAAATTTTTTTAATACATACTGAATAAAAGAATTTAAGATAATCATATCAGATGAATATATTGAAAGCTGGTTTTATTGGCACAGGAAGGATTTTTGATTTAAATATAATGGGTTATTTAAATAATCTAGATGTTAAGATTTCATGTCTTTGTAATAGAACTATAGAAAAAGCGAAAAATAAAATTAAACAATTCGACTTAAACGAAAATATTCCTGTCTATTCTGATTATAAAGAAATGTTAGATAAAGAAGAGCTTGAAATTGTTGAGATACTTCTTCCACATCATCTCCACGCTGAAGCAACCGTTTACGCTGCTAGTAAGGGGGTGAAAGGGATCTCAGTTCAAAAACCTATGGCAATGTCCTTAGAAGAGGCTGATAAGATGATTGACGCTTGTCAAGATTCAGGTTCAATTCTTTCGATCTACGAGAATTTTGTATTTGATCCTCACATAATGAAAGCAAAAGAGCTTATCGACCAAGATTATATTGGGGATTTGTCATCTATAAGAATAAAAGTTGCAATGGGCGCTAAAGGAGGTTGGGATGTTCCAGAAAGCGCAAAAAAATGGAGAGAAGATCCAAAACAAATTGGCGGCAGTTCGGAACGAGGCTCTCCCGTCTTATTGGATAATGGATGGCACGCCTTTACTTTAGGTTGGTGGCTATTCGGAGAAGAAATTGAAAAAGTGTTCGCATGGACAGATGATTTCCATGGTATTGATGCTCCTGCTTATGTGATGTGGAAATGCAAAGAAAACCAAGAAAATAGACATGTAATTCCACAATATGGTAATATGGAATTTTCCTTAATGCCAGAAATGGTAATCCCCTCGAAATATTATAACACTGACGAATTTATTGAAATTATAGCAAGCCGAGGTGTGATGAAAATAAATCAAGGCACCTCTATAGGAAATAAAATGTCAGATTCAGAGGTTTTTGCTCCAATAGTAATAATCAGGGACGGAAAAGTCGAGACTTTAACAGATTTCCCTAAGGATTGGAAATATAGCTTTATCAACGCTACAAAACATTTTATTGATATTGTAAAAAATAATAAGAAACCAATTCTCTCGGGCGAACAGGCAAGATATATTTTGAAATTTAACTTGGCTGCGATTAAATCCGCAGAAATAGGGCGAAAAGTATATCTTGATTATATGAACTAACGCAGAGTTAAACAACCTTTTTCTCTTTTCAAATAAACCCATTAAATCTCAAGATTATGGAAAAAATTGTAAATTATAATCTAAATATGTATAATATTTCGGTTAATTCGTTGTAAATAAAGAGAGAAGCAACTATCGCTAAAATAATAATTCCTGCTATGAATTCGAGTATACTTGCGGTTTCATAATATTCAATTCCTTCACTATAGAAACGGATTAAATAGTAAACTATTAGAGCATTAATAATAACGAATGGAATTAATAATCGGCGTATTAATCTAGGATATTTAATCCAGCTAATAACTGATATTACGTTGTAAATTACCAATAAAATGATTATAATGATCATTAAATAGATAGCATTGAACTGTGTGAATCCTAAAATTAAGGACAATATCCAAATAAAAACACCGTAAAGCACATCAAATAATCGCATGATTTCTTCTCTTTTTTGGGCATCTTTTAATACCATCTTTGCTAACGACGGTAAAAATACAATCGGCAACATTGTTATAAAAATCCTTATCTTAATGGATAAATTTAAAGTGCCATACGTGTTAATCCAAATCCAGGATGCTACTAAAAAATCTGCTACAAAAAAATAATACAGAAGTTTATTCCCAAAATTAATAAAAAATTCTTTGAAATTCATATAAAACACTTAAATTTTTATTTTTATGATAATCAATTCTTCACGATCCTTTTTATATCTATTTCTCATTGAGAATGTTAAATTAACTATAATAATATAGGTCTTCTCAGACAAAGTTCTGAGAAGAGAGATTATTAATAAGAAGAATTAAATAAATCCAATGCATTTTTGAATTATCAAGCTTTTTAAATTATTTAATATAAGAATTTTATTTTAGCAAAGTAATGATTTGGTTTAGTGCTGATTTTCACTTATCTCATAAAAACATTATATAATATTGTGATCGCCCTTTTGATTGTGTGGAACATATGAATAGCACCTTTATTAAAAATTTTAAAAGTCTGGTAAAACTGGGAGATATATTATATTTTCTTGGCGATTTGACTTCTGAGAATAAAGTTGCCCGCGTTTTTTTTGAAAACTTCAAACATATTCAAATCCACTTTATCATTGGAAATCACGATAGTAATAAAGTAATTAAGTTGGCAAATGAATTTTGTGCCAGCGTATCTCAATTAAAGGATATAAAGATCGAAGGACAACCAATAACGCTGTGCCATTATGCAATGAGAGTATGGCATAGAAGCCATTTTAATTCGTGGCAACTTTATGGGCATTCTCACGGAAAACTTGAGCCTATTGGAAAGCAACAAGATGTAGGAGTAGATAATAATAATTTTTTTCCCGTATCTTTTAATGAGCTTGTAAAAATGATGAAAAATAGACCAAATAATTTTAATTACATTCCTAATGAAGAACGAAGAAAATGAGGAATAGTAGTATATATGTTTTTTATAAAGGAACAAAAAGAGATCGTAAAAATATATTTTACTCAAATTTTTTAAAAGTATTTACCATTTTTAATAAAATTGATAACCTACTACTTTATTTAATGAGAATTCATTAAAATATCAAAAACTTCTATTGAAAAAAACAAATCAAATTAAAGAGTGTTCAAAAAATATGATTGTAGATGTACATTACCATCTTAATATCACAATACCTGTGGGAGACCATATTCCCAACCTTGAGTGGATTGCGGCGGAACCTTTACGTGCTGCCAAAATCATAGGGAAAAAGGTCGATACAGAAGCACTTAAACAGAAGGGTAAAAGATTTTGGGCTGATAGGAATGGCAAAAAAGCAATCAGAATTATGGATGATGCGGGAATTGACTTTGCTATTATATTTGGTTTAGATAATGCTTCTAACCCAGATATTACTAAAGATTTAGTCGTACTACAAAATAAAATAGTTGGCGATGTAGCTAAAAACTACTCTGATAGGATGATCGCATTTGCAGCAGTTGATCCAAGACGCCCTGAGGCTTTAGACATATTAAAACAATGTTTTGAAGAATTTGGTATGAAAGGTTTGAAATACCACGGTGATTTTGGCTTTGATCCTAGTGGTCCTGAATCCTATAAATTACTTAAATATTTGGAAAAAAATAATGGAATTTTATTAACTCATACAGGTCCGTTGAGTCCCCCATCAAGGAATAAATTCGTTGATTCAATGTTATTATCTGATATTGGAGTGAATATTCCCAACCTTAAAATAATTGCCGCTCATATGGGCTCAATTAATTGGAGACCTTGGGCGTCTCTTGCCGCCGTTCAGCCAAATCTATACGGAGACTTAGCAATGTGGGCTCCTTTCGCAATTGGACGCTTTGAGTTGTTCTGCCGTGAACTACGCGATCTAATAGATTATGCGGGGGTTGAGAAGGTACTTTTTGGTTCTGATGCTCCTATTTACGACATTGTTTTACCTGTTAAAGATTTCATTGATGTAATCAAAAATCTCCCAAAAAATGCTCCAAAGGGAATAAAATTTACAGAAGATGAAATAGATGCTATTCTAGGGGGAAATGCTGCGAAACTTCTTGGTCTAACTGAATAATAATGAGAGAGATATAGCTTTTACGCTGAAATACAAGTAAGGATATTTTATTATCTTTGAGAAAAAATTTTAAAAATTGAACAAGAGTAAAAAATATGATTGTAGATGTTCATTATCATCTCATTACGGCATTATCTGATGAGAGGATAAGTGATATAATGGTTTACCCTTTGCAAGCAGCCAAAATCATAGGTAAAAAAGTCGATAAAGAAGCACTTACACAGAAGGCAAAAAACTTCTTGGTTGATAAAGATGGTACAAAATTAATCAAAACTATGGATGATGCTGGAATTGACTTTACTATTATAGTTGTTGTAGATAATTCTTCTAATCCACTATTTATTTTAGATTTAGTTGTCTTACAAAATAAAATAGTTGGCGAAGTTGCTAAAAAGCACCCGGATAGATTAATTGCGTTTGCTGGAGTTGATCCAAGACGCCCAGAGGCTCTGGACTTACTAAAACAATGCTTCGAAGAGTTTGATATGAGTGGTTTAAAATACCACCCTGATCATGGATATAATCCAAGCGGACCAGAATCCTATAAATTACTTGGATATTTGGAAAAAAAAGGTGGAATTCTATTAACCCATACTGGTCCACTGCCACCCCCTTCAATATGCAAATTTGCTGACCCAATGTTGTTATCTGACATTGCAGACAAGTTCCCCAAGCTTAAAGTAATTGCTGCACACCTGGGCTTAATCAATTGGAGACCTTGGGCGTCTCTTGCAGCCGTTCAGCCCAATCTTTATGGTGATTTAGCAATGTGGGCTCCTTATGCAATTGGTCGCTCTGAGTTATTCTGTCGGGAATTACGCAATATAATAGACTATGCGGGTGTTGAGAAGGTCCTTTTTGGTTCTGATGGTCCTATTTTCGATATCGTTATCCCTGTAAAAGAATGGATCAAGGTAATTAAAAATCTCCCCAAAAATGCTCCGAAGGGAATAAAATTCACAGAAGACGAAGTAAATGCAATCCTCGGGGGAAATGCTGCTAAGCTTCTTGGATTAACGGAATGAAAACATGGAATAAATGGATTATATGCGGAAAAATCAAAATTTCTTCTTATAAATACAAATTTTTTTTTTTGAAATGGATTAAATTAGTTTTTCATCGTATTCGTATAAAAATTTTTTATGTTTTAACCCTTGTTTTATCCCCTTCCTCAAATCTTTCTTCTTTCTCATAAAAAATTTAGTCAATCCGCTTTGATCTACATCTACAGGCTCCATTACTACACATGAACGGTCTTTTTCGTTTTCTGAAGTTATTTCTTCCCAAAACACTACTCGTTCCTTTTGGTGGGAAATGTAAGGCATTTTCGCAAATATACACAGATTTTTTCCTTGTTCTCCATTATATATAGGTTCCCCACGCCCTGTTTTGATTACATCAATAAAATGTTCCGTTGAATTGATAAAAGAATATCTCCAATCTCGCGGTAAATCTTCTCCGTAAGTTTTAACCTCTCCATCTACATATACTACTATCGGTGGATATTGGGGTGTATTTGATAAGAAATTACCTCCTGCTGTGCACTGATTTATCCACATCATTCCTTTTGTTCCGCTAATCTCTATAAATTCGTCGCAATCGTAATAATTGCTTGGATAATACAAATTCGCTGCATAGGAGAATTCCATTGAACCATATTTAGGAAGATCGTCTGGATTTTTGCTCGGGTATTTCCAAAAAATGTTATTCGGGCCATCTACAACAGCCGTAAAATAATCGATCCAGCTATAGACTTTCTCAACTCTTTCTTGATCCATTAACCAAAGTGCCATAGAAAATTTATGAATACCATCGTCGTAAATTAATGGCCCACCACCGCATGTATCTACTTTAGTTCTCCATGTTAACGATTTAAGACCTCTTGGCATACTTGGTTCTCCACATAAAACCGTGTTAATTCTAAAATTCAAGGGCTCTCCTATTATTTTTTGGTCTAACAATTCTTTTACTCTTAAATATATCGGATAAAATCTAAAGTTCTCGAATATTTTTAACTTAACACCCCTTGCCTTACAAATTTCAACCATTTTTTCACAGTCTGTAATTGTATGCGCCATCGGTTTTTGGACTGATATGCCTGGTACACCAGCTTTAGCACAATACTCTGTCATAGGAAAATGTAAGTGATGAGGTGTAAGAATCTCAACAATGTCAAGCTCTTCTTTATCAAGCATTTCTTTATAGTCTATATAAATTTTCGAAGTTCTCAATCCCCAACGTTCTAATTTTTCCTTGGCTTTATTAATATCTATATCTGCTACAGCCACAAGTTCTGTGTCTTGAGAGCGAATATAACCCAGTATGTTTAAGTTTGCTATATCACCAGTTCCGATTATTCCAACTCTTAGCATTTTAAAGAATAAGATAAGTTATAGATATAATACTTTTTAATTTATACTGAATTAAAAGTTTTAATCTAAAATATCATTGTGTTATTAAAGTAAAAGTTTAAAGTAAACTATTAGATAGTGATTTTTTCTTGTCCAAGGTTAAAGTTAACAATATTAATATTTACTACGAAATCCACGGAGATGGATTTCCATTTGTTATGATAAGGGGATTATCCTCTAACATTTATTACTGGGGCTCTTACATGATAGATGAGGTCTCAAAAAGTTTCAAAACGATTATTTTTGATAATCGAGGAGCAGGGCGTACGGATAAACCCGATATAGAATATTCAATTAAGATGATGGCAGACGATACAGTTGGTTTAATGGATGCCTTAAATTTCAAACGAGCACACATACTAGGGCTTTCGATGGGTGGAATGATTGCGCAGGAAATCGCTTTCAACTATCCTGAGAAGGTTGAGAAGCTCGTTCTCTGCTCAACAAGTTGCGGAGGGTTTAAATCAGTACTTCCATCAACAGAAGTATTACAAACACTGAGAAGTAGTACAGAAGGTTTAATCCCAGAAGAGAAATTTTTCTAAAATAAAACTTATGATATGTATCAAAGATAAAAGGAGATTAATATGAGTAAAGAAGGACATATTAGTTTTGAAGATTTAAATCTTCAATATGGAGAAAGCATGTCTCCTGGAAGCTTGTTTATGTTTACTGACGATGAGAATGAATTTCGGATGGAAATCCGAGAATTCGCTAAAAAAGAGATAGACCCCTTAGTCGATCGAATCGATCGTGAGAACAATGTCGAACTATCCTTAAATGTTATCCGTAAAATGGGTAAAAAATATTTACCATTGTCTTTTCCGAAAGATATTGGGGATTTAGGAAAAGGTACTATATATCGAATGATATTTGGTGAGGAGCTCTCTGCCGTACATTATCCAATTGCCGTAATTTATGGCACAAGCTGTAATCTTTACGGAGTTCCAATCATCCATTTTGGTACACGCGAACAGCAAGAAAAATTTTTAAAACCAATAATGGATGGATCTACTCTGGGAGCTCTTGGAATTACAGAACCAACAGCAGGAAGCGATGCAATTGGTGGTATGCGGACGATGGCAGTAAGAAAAGGAGATCAATATATAATCAATGGTGAAAAATGATTTATTACAAATGGAAGCATTGCTAAATACATTTTACTTTACTGCGTAACAAATCCCGAGGTTCCTCGAAGAAATGGAATTAGCGTCATTGTATTCCCAACCGATACCCCAGGCTTTGAGGTCGTAAAGGATTATGAATTAATCGGTCGCAAGGGCTCTGTAAATTCGCACCTTCGATTTAATAATTGCGAAGTTCCTATAGAAAATCTGATCGGAAAAGAGAATGAAGGCGTCAAAGTAATGCTGTACGGACTTGACGCTGAGAGAATCTTTGTTGGAAGCCAGTATCTAGGTATTTCCCGCTCCGCTTTTGAAGTAGCAACAAAATATTCTGCATTAAGAAAACAGTTTAAAAGAGAAATTCGAAAATTTGAAGGTATTAGTTTCAAAATTGCTGAAATGTATATGAAAATAGAGGCAGGGAGATTAATGCTACTTAGGGCCGCTAGAATGATTGATCATGGGATACCAGCTACTAAAGAAGCAGCTGCCGCAAAATGTTTTGTAAGTGATAATGCAATGCAAATTGTAACTGATGCTCTCCAAGTTCTTGGAGGGATCGGATACACTAAGGAGTTTCCGTTAGAACGATATTTTAGAGATGTAAAAATAGCTCAAATTGGGGGGGGAACTGCAGAAATTCTAAGATATCTTGTACAAAGAGAAATATATAAAGATATAAATTATTAAAAATTTTTTAGGTTATTACCTTCTTTTATCGAATTTTGAAAGAGTAATATCAAAAAATTTAAGACAACGATTATGCCAAAATATTTAATTTTTTTTTCCTTTAAAAATCCTAATTATGAAAATAAAATAAATAATTGAATTTAAAGATGCATAGCATATTTTCAAATTTAAGTGAAAAAGAGTTAAATTTTAAAGACGAAGTTACAGAGTTTTGCGCTAACGAGGTTGGACCTTATATTAACGACATTGAACAAGGAAAAATGGATATTTGGGACATTATTAGACCTATGGGTAAAAAAGGATATATTGGAATTACTTTCCCAAAACGATTTGGAGGATTAGGTGGGACTCTTATGCAAGAATTATTGTTTTCAGAAGCGGTATGTTACCATAGTTTACCTGTTGATATGTCTCGAGGTGCGAGCTCGTATCCAGCGTTTTTAATTCGAACATTTAACAAAACAAAACTACTTGGAAAATACATTAACCCCCTTTTAACCGGCGAAAAAATAGGGTGTTTTTGCTTTACTGAGCCCGATGCCGGAAGTGATTTATCCCGTATGAAAACAATTGCTACTTATGATGAAAAGAATGAAGAATTCATATTAAATGGTGAAAAAAGGTTTATCACTAATGGGAGCATTGCAAATTCTTTGATTGTATACGCACGAAATGGATACTTTATCGTCCAGTCTGATTGGGATGGATTTGAAGTGATTGAAGAATATAAAATGATGGGGCTTAACGGGCTTCATTTAGGGCACATGAAATTTAATAATGTTAGAATTCCTAAAGATAACGCTCTATTTTACAAAAAAATTCAGCAAGATCCTTCTGACAAGAGAGGTACGGGAAAAACTTCTGCAATTGCCGGAATGCAAGCTATGTTAGGACCAGAAAGAGTAGTTTTATCTGTTCAAGCGTTAGGCGTTGCTAAAAGGGCTATAGATGTTGCCATTCAATATTCTCAAGAGAGAGTCCAATTTAAAAGACCTATTAGTGAATTTGAAGGGATAAGTTTTAAGATTGCTCAAATGGTTACTAATTACGAAGCTGGATGTGCTCTTGCGGAGAAGTCCGTAAATGACATACGAGATGGAACTTTAGCAGCTATGTCTAAACTTTTTTGTTGCCAAAATTCGTTTAAAATTTGTGATGACGCCATTCAGATTCTTGGTGGAATTGGATACACGAATAAATATCCTGTTGAGAGATGTGCACGGGATGTAAGACTTTTAAGGATTGGCGGCGGGACAGACGAAATAATGCAATACATTATTCAAAAAGGAATATATAGAAGATAATACATTTTTTTTAAACTTTAAAAAAGAATTTCTTTTTTTTAAAAGAATTATTAATCTTTTATAAATATATAATATTGAAAGTTTCTATCAAATATTTAAATAGAGGTATACAAAATGAGAACAAAAGAACAATATATGAAAGATTTAAGTAAAATGAAAAGAAACATCTTTTATGATGGCGAAAAGATTGATCGATTAGACGAACGCCAAATGCCTTGTATTAATACAATTGGAATAACATTTGAATTGGCTGAAGATCCGGAATATGCCGATTTAATTCTTGCAAAATCTCATCTTACGGGCGAAACGATTAATCGCTTTACGCATATCCATCAAAATACTGAAGATCTTCATAAAAAGCAAGATATGACGCGAAAACTCTGTCAGAGAGTTGGGGGATGTATTCAACGCTGTATGGGTTGTGATGGAACTAATGCAGTGTATAATGTTAGCTATGAAGCGGATAAATCAAATAATGGCGAAACTAATTATCACGAGAACTTTAAAAAATGGTTAGAACGATTTCAAAAGGAAGACTTAATTGCGGCATGTGCTCAAACCGATGTTAAAGGTAATCGGATAAAACGTCCTGCAGATCAAGAAGATCCGGATATGTATGTTCATGTGGTAGAAAAAAGAAATGATGGAATTATAGTTCGTGGCTGTAAGGTTCATATTTCAGAAGCCTCCGTATCGGATGAAATTTTAGTCGTCCCGACAAGAGCTTTAAGACCAGAAGATAAAGATTATGCTGTTTCATTTGCTGTACCTGGAGATTATGAAGGAGTTATACAATCGGTAACCATCCATAATTTTCGAAAAAGGGAGCATTTTAAACGTGGATTCATGCCGGGGGCTATAGATTCATATATTATTTTTGATGATGTATTTGTTCCATGGGAAAGGGTCTTTTTGTGTGGCGAATATCAACACGGTGGTGTTCTTGCCTTATTATTTGGTCTATTTCATCGTCATAGTTACTCGGGATGTAAGCCAGCCATAGGAGATTTAATAGTAGGTACAGCCGCTTTAGCAGCAGAATATAATAATATTCATAAAGCTTCTCATGTAAGGGGTAAATTGGCGGAACTTATCATGGTTACAGAGCTTGGTTATGCCGCAGGATACACGGCTTCAGATTTAGGGAAACCTGAAGTATATGTTCCGGGCGTAGGACTCATACCGTACGGTCCTGGAAGTTATATTCCGAATTCAATTTATTGTAATGTAGGAAGATGTTTAACTGGAGAAAATGTATTTCGCGAAGCAGAAATAATATGTGATCTTTCAGGTGGTATTCCAGCTACTTTCCCTTACGAAAAAGATTTCCTTGCTCCTGAACTTAAAGATCATCTTTATAAATATATTACTAGAAATCCCAATATTTCACCTGAGAATGCTGCACAATTCTGGCGATTTGTTGGAGATATGCTTTGTTCTGCAACAGGTGGAATCCATCTCTTTGGATCCTACCATGGCGGGGGTTCCCCCGTAATGGAGCAAATCGCCATCACAACACAATACGATATTGAATCCAGAAAAGAAATAGTTAAAAAGATTGCTGGAATTAAAGATGAATTAAATGAGAAACAGAAAATTATTGTTCCTATAACAAAATAAATAAATAACTAAGACTGTGAAACCAAAAAAAAATTAATTTTTTTTAAATTTCTTTATTTTTATTATTTTTAAAGATAGGAATTGTCGTGAAATTTCCTTCAGAATTTATAAATCCCATTTAGATTTTTATATGAAAGAAACATTTTAAATTTTATTTAGATTAATCTAGATTAATTATTTTAAAAAAATAATATTACCTCGTGATCTTATTTGGATGTAGAAAGTAAAATTGAAGATTTTTTAAAGATCAGACGCGGTTTCAAGGCTTCACTTGATCCTCGTACATGTGCCCTTCTCGTAATCGATATGCAGGAATATCAAGTCAGGGGAGATTCCGCCGTAGTCAAGTTATTTGAAAAAGTTGTTCCTGGAATGATCCAATATTTTGTAGAAAGAGTAAAAGAAATTGTTATTCCAAATATTGCGCGTTTACTCGACTTTTTTAGAACTCATGATTTACCTGTATATCTCACTAAGTTTGCATCAATGCGTCCAGATCGTAAAGATTATTCGCTAAATATCCGAAAAATTAATGAATTATCAGAGCAAACAATAGGCGAGCCCATTTTTCCTGATAAAGACGACCCAAATGCCTTTATTATCCCAGAATTAGCTCCCAAGGGAAACGATGTAGTAATACTCAAAACGACTAGTGGAACTTTCTCTTCAACTGATCTAGACCATCAGCTAAGAAAATTAGGCGTGGATACGGTTATTGTTGTAGGTGTTGTAACAAACTTTTGTGTGGAGAATACTGCAAGAATAGCTTCAGATCTAGATTTTAGAGTGATTGTAGTTGATGATGCTTGCGCTGCATGGTCTCCATCCCTCCACGAAGCATCTTTGCGCGCTCTAGAATTAATGTATGCGAGAATACTCCAGACAGACGATGTGTTGAAATTATTAAAAAGAAAAATTCTTAAAATTTCAAAGCAGATTTGAGTGTTTATTCGCTTGCCTAAAGTTAAAGTCAACGATATAAATTTTTACTACGAAATTCGTGGAGAAGGATATCCACTTGTAATGATACAAGGATATATTCAGAACATTTATTATTGGGATTCCTATACAATAGAAGAGTTCTCAAAAAGTTTTAAAACTATTAATTTTGATAATAGGGGAATGGGACTCACAGAGGCCCCTAATATAGATTTTTCAATTAAAACTCTAGCTGACGATACAGCTGGATTAATGGATGTTTTAAATATTGAACGAGCATATGTGTTAGGGCATTCAATGGGAGGTATGATTGCCCAAGAATTGGTCCTTAATTATCCTGAGAGGGTTGAGAAACTCGTTCTCTGTTCAACGCATTGTGGAGGAGAAAAATCGATCCCTCCCTCTTCTAAAGTAATGGATTTATTGACGAACCCTAGAAAAGGAATAACTCACGAAGAAATGGCCAGAGAAATCTATGTTCCAGTTGAGTTTACTGAAGTCTTCATTAAAGATAATCCAGATTTTATAGAACAAAAAATTAGAAATTATATCAAAACACCAATATCAGGAAGCAGTTCACGACGCCAATTTAATGCAATTATGAAATTTGACACATCTGGAAGACTCAAAAAAATTAAAACTCCTACTTTAGTGATACATGGTAAGAAAGATATTCTTGTTCCTCCTCAAAACGCAGAGATATTAGCTAAGTTAATACCTGACGCAAAACTTACATTGCTCGAAAACAGCGCTCATGGACTTTTTTCAATGGAACCGAACTTAGCGTGTAAAACAATATTAGAATTTTTAAATACATAAAAAGAACTTTTATAAAAGAAGAGAGTTTCCTTTTTCATTATTTCAATCAGGAACATTTATCGGATATTTTCCATATTTTCTCCTAATATTCTGCATCGCTTCATATCGATCTAATGTAACCGCAGGATGTATGCTATGTCCGGAACCAAAAATGTATCCACCGCCAGGTGCTAACTCACGAATCAATCTTTTTGCGTAAGCTTCAATTTCTGCAATCTCTCCCATTGCCAACATTACCGGGCTTAAATTTCCAGAAAAAGTGATTTTTTCACCATATTTTTGGTTTAACTTAAAGATATCGTACTCGGGATTAGCGGTTGTAGATTCTATAGGATGTAAAACATCAACACCGCAATTTATGATGTCCTCGAAAATTTCCATTAAATCACCATCAGAATGTAACATAATTTTACAATCTTGTTTATGAGCCGCGGAACATATTTGCTTTATCCAAGGGAACACATACTTTCTATAATTTCGTGGACTCATAAATAGACCATTTTTGAAGCCATAATCGTCCCACAAAATAATCATTTGGGCATCGTTTTCAGCTAAAATCTTTACAAGTTCGAGCGTAAATTTACCTCGATCGTCAAATACTTTTTTCGCTTGTTTTGGTCTTGCCAATATTCTTGAAAAAGTTTCTAGACCAAAACCTTCCCATGAACATTCCATTAAACTTCCCGTTGAAGGAATTGAAAAAACTTCATTGTTTAATTCTTCTTGGATTTCTCTTCCTACTAAAAAGTGGTTTAGTCGCGCTTCCCAATGGGGATCTGGTTGCTCCCAATTCTCATAATCTTCGAAGCTTTTAAAATATCCCCCTACATATCCACTGATTTCTGTACCATCTTTTTCATAAACTTCTGTTCGCATTATTCTTCCATATTCATCTACAGCTTTCCCTATATCCAGAACTTTACGTGGAAATATACTTGTCAAACTAGGGACTAAATCTAATTCAGCTCGGCGATAAAATTCGTAAAAAGTCTTGTAGAATCCTTTTACAATTTTCGGATTTTCTATTAACTGCTTCATAACTTTATCAGATATTTTTTGGCGTGGAAAAGGTTGGAGTGTCGTTCCATAATGTTTCATGATAGTATTATTATTGAATGTGCTTTCAAACGCAGGAACTTTATCCGGTTCTTCATGGTTTACGGTTTTTAAAACTCTTTCTTGTGTATTCATTTTTAACTAACAACCTAAATTTATTAAAAATTAAAAAGAATAATTATCATATTTAATCAGGAACGTTTATAGGATATTTTCCATATTTTCTTCTAATATTTTGCATCGCTTCAAATCGGTCTACTGTAACTGCTGGATTAATACTGTGTCCGGAACCAAACATGTATCCCCCACCAGGTGCTAACTCTCGAATTAATTTTTTTGCATAGGTTTCAATTTCAGAAATCTCTCCCATTGCCAACATTACCGGGCTTAAATTGCCAGAAAAAGTTATTTTATCGCCATATTTTTGGTTTAACTTGAAAATATTGTACTCAGGATTGGCTGTTGTTGATTCTATAGGATTTAAAACATCAACACCGCTTTTTATAATATCTTCGAAAATTTCAATCAAATCACCGTCCGAATGCAATATTATTTTACAATCAAGTTTATGAGCCGCATCGCATATTTGTTTTATCCACGGGAATACATATTTTCTATAATTTCTAGGACTCATAAATAGACCATTTTTAAAACCATAATCGTCCCATAACAGAACTATTTTTGCGTCGTTTTCAGCTAAAATTTTTACCAATTCAAGCGTAAATTTGCCTCGATCGTCAAATACTTTCTTTGCTTGTTTTGGTTTTGCTAAAATTCTTGCAAAAGTTTCAATACCAAAACCTTCCCATGTGCATTCCATTAAACTTCCAGTGGCCGGTATTGAAAAAATTTCATCGTTCATGTCTTTTTGGACTTTCCTACCTGCTAAAAAACTGTCCAAACGTGTTTTTAAATTTGGATCTGGCGGTTTCCAACTCTCATAATCTTCAAAATCTTTAAAATGTCCTCCATGGTAGGCCATTATCATAGTTCCATCTTTATAATATTCAAATTTCATCATTCTTCCATATTCATCAATAAATCCTTTTCTGCCTTTAAGAAATTTTCTTGGAAATAGACTAACATAACTCAAAACTAGATCTATACCCGCTTTACGGAAGAATTCGTAAGCTGTTTTATATCCACGACCTTCACCTGGATCGATCCCATAATGCTTCATAATAGTATTATTTGTAAAGGCACTTTCAAACGCAGGGACTTTATCTGGTTCTTCATGATTTATAACTGTTAAAATCCTTTCTTGAGCGTTCATTTTTAAATTTATGAAAAAACAGTTAGTACAACATTATAATATAATTATAGAAAAAATGGATTTTATAATAAAATTGCGTGTTTTTAATAATGGTATTAAAGACCAGTGGTAAGCATTAAGTTAAAATTATAATGTAAATAGGTTAAACTCGTGGATAAAAATTAACTAAAATAAGTAAAAAGATGAATAAACCAAATTTTATATTTATACTAATTGATGATATGGGATGGAGAGACATTGGCTGCTATGGAAGTACCTTCTATGAAACTCCCCATTTGGATAATTTAGCTAAAGAAGGAATGCATTTCACCGATGCTTACGCAGCTTGTTCAGTTTGTTCTCCTACAAGAGCGAGTATTTTAACTGGGAAGTATCCAGCAACTCTGGGACTAACCAACTTTATAGGAGGTCGTGGGAAGGGCAAACTATTATCTGCTCCTTATATCGATCACCTTCCGTTGGAAGAAAAAACCATCGCTAGCGCTCTTAAGGAAGCTGGCTATCGAACATATCATGTCGGTAAATGGCACCTAGGTAGCGAACCATACTGGCCAGAGCATCACGGTTTTGACGTGAACATCGCAGGTTGTCATTGGGGCTTACCGATGAGGGGATATTTCAGTCCTTATGGTAACCCAAGACTTAAAGACGGTCCAAAAGGAGAATATTTGACTGATCGGCTCACTAATGAAGCTATAAAACTGCTAGAATCTAATGGAGATACTCCTTTTTTTTTAAATCTTTCTTATTATGCGGTACATATTCCTATTCAGGTTCCTAAGATTTATAAGGAAAAATATAAGAAAAAGGCGAAGGATCTCGGTCTTAATGAAGTAAAAACATTTGAAGAAGGCTCGTATTTTCCGTGTGAACATAAAAAAAAATGGCGTATCAAACGTCGTTTATTACAGTCAAATCCCGCTTATGCTGGAATGATCGAAAAACTTGACGAGAATATCGGACGGTTAATGCGGGCAATTGATGATATGGGTAAGACTAAAAATACCGTTGTATTTTTCACATCTGATAATGGCGGTTTGGCTACAGCGGAAGGCTCTCCAACTTGTAACGCTCCCCTCAGCGAAGGAAAAGGTTGGACTTATGAAGGTGGAACTCGTGAACCGCTTATCATCAAATGGTCAGGAGTGATCAAACCTGGAAGTTTATGCTCCTATTCAGTTTCAAGTCCTGATTTTTATCCCACGATGCTGGAAATGGCAGGGTTAGAGTTAATTCCGGATCAACATTGTGATGGGGTAAGTTTAATGCCTCTTTTGAAGGCAAATGGTACACTAAATCGCAAAGCTATTTTCTGGCATTATCCTCACTATAGTAATCAGGGAGGGACACCAGGCTCCTCAATACATGCTGGTGATTATAAGTTAATAGAATTTTTTGAGGATAAAAGGATTGAATTGTATAATTTAAAAGATGATATAAGTGAAAAACACAATCTTTCTAATGACGAGCCTGAGATTGTCGCTCGACTCAAGACAATTCTTGAAGATTGGAGAGAAAGTGTAAATGCTAAAATACCCGCTCCTAATCCTGAATATAAGCATTAAAAGATTTAAAATCCCTTTTATCATTTAATTAACAAATGAATTTAATTATTATCTCTTGGAAAGGTTTTTAACAATATTAAATCGATAATAAAATTAACAGAAATAATAATTAAATAAATTAAAAAAATGAAAAAAACAAATTAATGATTTATGTTATTTAATTTCTTATGGTTCATCTCTAGGTAGGCGTTCTTCCAAGGATAATATAGGATTGAATTCTTTATGAGGCTCTGTTTGATACCAATAAGCCGTAGAAGACCAATCGTCAGATCTTTGATTTGCATGACCGTGTTCGATTTTGACTTTAATGTTATTATGAAAAATTATAGGATCCTCAATGTGATACCTATAATATGTTATCTTGCCGCTCCAATTTTTACCTCCCGGTAAGATGATTCCAAAATAAGGTGAACAATAATATTGAGTAGATCTTGGAGACCAAGAGGTACAGAAATAATCCTCTGTACCCGTTCCATAAAGAACGATCTCTCCATCGTCTATTTCGATATAATCATCCCCTTCGCCAGGCCAATTACTTCTTATCTTTCTGCGACCAAATTTCTTAGTATCATATAAATTGTGTATGTCCAAATGACATCCTACATAATGCCCTTCACCCTCTGCATCTAAAACTAAATAATCGTTCTCGTGATTAGGATTTAATCTTCTCATTCTTTCAATGACTTTAGATATTTCGTAATCATCACCTTTACAAGGATTTTCTCGACGCCAACACGCATGGAATCTACCATAATCTAAATCTAATTCGGGATATTCTTCGTAATCTATATAAAAATAACATCCAAGCTGATCTTCTGTTTCATTTTCAACTTCAATCCGAGCGTTTTTAGAGAAAGGCATTGGGAACCAACAATTGAATCCCCTTCCATCTTGAGGGCCCATAGATAACGGTAAACTCCAATAATTTACCGTTTTTGAGTGGCCAACGCCAAAAAAATCGCCAATAGGGACTTCAACAGAGGGATTTTCTTCTCCATCCCACCACATACGGATAAGGACTTTTCTTAAGAATTTAGGAATTCTCGATGCAAGGGTCATCCAAATGTGCTTTATTATGCCAACACCATTAATATTACACAGTTCCACCTTTTCATTTGCGTCAATAATTTTAAAATCGATATTTCCGCCTTTCACATCATAACTCGAGACTCGTTTCCTTTTAACATCTTTTCTTATCTTAGCAAGATTTGATAGCGATTCATTTCCAATCATATAGTTTCACACTCTTTTTTTTATATAAAATTTATGTATAAATTAAAAATTTTTTTTTTATTACTCTTTTTGAGCTGATTGACCGTACCAATCCTTCAAACCGTCCAATTTAGATTCAAATAAGGTTTTCGAATAAAAGTAAAATATTAGATGCGATAGAAGATCTAAAGAGATTTAAAAAAAAGATGATTAATTAAGGATTTAAGTGCTTTTTTGTTTAAAAAGCGGGTCTCTTTCTTGTAAAACTCTTCGCTGGACCTTTCCGATGATGTTTTTGGGAACCTCAGGAATTATTTCAATTTGTTTAGGGACTTTATAATGGGTGATGTTTTCTTTACACCAACCAAGCAATTGTTCCATTGTAAGAGTTGAGCCTTCTTTTAATTCGACCCAAGCTTTAACCAATTCACCGGTTTCACGATCAGGTAATCCAGCAACGGCAACTTCAACAACATCAGGGTGATCCCCTATCAATTCTTCTACTTCCTTGGGAAAAACAGAATAGCCTTTATATTTTATCATTTGCTTTTTACGATCTCGAATTGTTATCTGACCAGTCTCATCCATAAAGCCAATATCACCTGTAAGACACCAAATGCGACCGTTCCATTCTTTAAGAGTGTCTGTTGTAGCTTCAGGATTATTTAAATACTCTTTCATGACCTGTGGACCACATACACAAATCTCACCGGTATATTCAATCCCAAAATTTCCTTTTTCAGTAATACCATCACAGATCGGACCTTTTTCAAAGTTATCTTGATCGAAGATTGCCCAGTCCGTTCCTGGATACGGTAAGCCAATTTTTCCAGGTTCGTCCTTATCATTAAATGGTCCAGAACTTACCACTGTAGTACATTCCGTTAATCCATACGCTTCAACGAGTTTACCACCACTAACAGCTTCAAATTTATCTTTCACAGGTCTATGGAGCGCACCTGCACCGCTAACGCATAAGCGGAACATTCCTTGGAGTTTAGGTTCCGGATTTTCCTCTAAATATTTAGTTAACCCAATAAATAGATTTTCAACACCTGGAAGAATAGTTCCTCCTTCTGGTCCAACTTCTAAAATAGTATCTACGACTTCTTTTAACGAAGAAGGAGGTCTTGGGAAAAGAATGTTATAATCTCCACCTTCAATAACTACATTTTGAACAACTGTCTGACCAAACGCGTGGAATAACGGTAATATTCCGATACACGCCATTGGATGAGTTGCATCAGGCATCCAGGAAACTGTCTGCTTAGCATTAGTCACACAGTTGTAATGAGTTATTACCGCTGCTTTTGGTACTCCCGTAGTTCCTCCGGTCATTAAATAAATAGCGGTATCGTTTAATGGGTCAATATCCGTCTTTGGGATATCTACCGGTCCTTTTTTGGAACATACATCTAAATAATTCAATGCACCAGGAACTTCGCCACTTGGGATTGTTCCTTCTTGTATTAATTTTTCTTTAACTTGTGCTGGAATCGCAGCAAGTTCCGCCACATTCGTAGAAATAATAAAATCAAACTTGTATTCATCGGAAATAGGCTTAATTAATCCGTACATTGCGTCCATACAAATAAGAGCTCTTGGTTTGGTTTGTTTAAGTACGGTTAGGATCTCTCTGGGTTTATAGGTTGGATTCATGGGAGCGACGATTGCTCCTAATTTTACAATTGCAAAATATGAAATAGTATATTGGAAACTATTTGGAAGTAAAAGAGCGACAACATCACCTTTCTTAATCCCTTGTTTCGCAAGGGTTGTTGCTAACGAATCTGTATACTTCCTAAGAACCCGATAATTCATAAAGGTTCTGAGAAACCATATTGCTTTTTTTTTAGCATTTTCCTCAGTTTTTTGATCAAACCACTCTCCTAGACTAATAACGGGAAATTCAGGATGTTTAGGTACACCTTCTTGCCATAATCCTGAATTGAACCAAACTTTTTTATCATTTACGTGCCATTGAGGTACTATCATGAATTTTTTACCCTTTTTATAATAGCAATTACTATTATTAGTTGAATTCCTTATATGAAATATAACTTAATAATAATATTATAAATAATTTTGATATATTTATAATAAATTTGAGAGTATTTAGATGTTAGCCGTTCTAACCTAAATGTTTCCTGAATTTGCGAATAGAACCAGTGAATTTGCCAAAACTGACCGCTTTCAAAAAGAAAAAAAAATAATCCCAACTTATCAATATTTTTAAAAAAGT
>JAUWBH010000078.1 GCA_030605085.1 Promethearchaeota archaeon
AATGGAAGAGCATAACTGAAAGCCCGTCCAGCGCAGTTCTGGACGACGCCCTTTCGGAGTAGAAAAGCATTCCCAAATTCCGCAACGGATGACGGGATAGAGGCGTTCGGACTAATGCCGCAAATAATTCAGCAAAACATCGTTGATAATATTATTTGAAATAATTTGAATATCGTTTTATTCATTTTAATAGTCTAAAGATGTATATATCATAAATTCTACATTTAAATTTATAAAATAAACCTCATCATATAATAATAAACACTATCTATAAAGTTGGACAAAGTTGGACAAAGTTGGACACTTCATCCTATATCCCGTCGATAGCGGAAACGGGGTCTAAGGCATCATTATAATATAATCACGTTTAGAAAATCACGATTTTGCTTTAATCGTTATTACTCAGCCTCATTGACTATTCTTCTTAATCTTATTCCCGAAGAGGGAATCTCTTTCCACAATTGAGGGAAATCCTCAAAATATAACGCCATCACTCCAATGCGCTCTTTTTAATTCGCATCTATTCTATTTTTTCGTCTATCACCTATCTATATTTCTTGTTTATTTTTACAACTATACAAATTCTAATAAAAATTCTATCTCAGTATTTATAAAGCTCACAATTTTAAGGATAATTTTTTTGTATTTAAAAGAAAAATTGACACAAATGTAAAATATAAAGTTTTGAACGTTTACTAAATGTCCAAGTTTGTCCAACTTTTTTATAACTAGTACAACAAACACTTAATTTGGGTTACTTTTCATCTTTAATTACTTTCTCATGAGCACCCAATTAATCCCGATCTTTTGAACCTTTCGAGCCCACGCCTATATTTAGAATACTTTCTGCATGTTCTATTCATCGGAAAAAAATAAAAGCCTCACGCATTTTATCCTATTTAAAATTAATTTTTCAAAATGACTAGATTTGTATCCCAAATCGATCGATTGTTGTACTAGTCACAACAATATCGAAGGATTTTTTTTCAATAATTAATAAGATAATTAAAAAAAAGTTAAGTTAAATAAATTGAATTTTTTACTCTTCTTCTTCCTTCTTACCCTTCCTCATTGATCTTCGAGCAAAAATGGTGGTAAAAACTCCAATTATCCCATAACTCATCGGTCCTAATAAAAGACCGATGATTATTTCACTCCAAGTTCCCACTATAGTTCCAGCATAGATTCCAGTAGCAATGAAAACGATAAAGCCTATTAATCCCATTCCCGCTCCGAGTCCAATTATCCATTTCCCGGTAGCGAGACTTTTAAAGGTGATTATAGATCCAATTATGACTGAAATTCCCCCACCTACAGCTATCCATCCAAAAATAATTAATAGAGTTAATAACAATGGTGCCAAGTCGCTTGAAACTCTTGCAGTAATATAAACGAATATCATCTGATAAATTACTGTATTTCCGACGATCCCTGCAATAAACATGAGGATCCCACCAATTATACAAAAGATTACTGCCGATTTATTTCTCATAAAAACCACATTACAAGTTATTTTATAAGTTTAATTTATAATTATAAATATTTTGTATGTTACCATATTGTAATTACATTTAAAGATTTCTAAATTCTTTATAATTTAATCAACAATTCGCCATTTTTAATTAGGTGTAGAAGCTCTATATAATTATAATATGATATTCATATCGAAGAAAATCTTAATGTATATAATGATCTATATATCATTACGAATCGAAAAAAATTTTATTTTATTATTTTTTTTTATACATAACCTCGTAAAAATTGGTGTTGCATAATTTATATTTTGAATTAAAAGTTAAAGATAGGATTCCGATATGACTAAAAAGAAAGAGAAAAAAGAGGATAAAGATAAGGAGCAGGGACAGTCTAAGTCTTCTGTTAAATCACAAATTCCCGAGAAATCCGCAGAGTCAAAAAGTATAGAACAGACTAAAAGTGAGGATAGTACTTCTGAAGAAGTGAAACTTATTGAAGCAAAAGAAGGTGCCACGCTAAAGCTGTTAGATTATTTTTCTAAAGAGGTTTTGATTAAAAAAGTAAAAGAATTAGAAGAGACTATAAAAAAACAGGATGAAAAAATTAAAACCTTAGAAAACGAACCTTGGAAAGTTAAATACATACATCTTCAAGCTGAATTTGAGAATGCTCAAAAACGATGGGATAAATCTCGCAAAGATTTAAGAACCCAATATAACGCTTATGTTTTGAAAAGCTTCCTCCCGCTTTACGATTCTTTTCAAAAAGCTATGGAAAGTGATACCGAAAGCGAGTCTATTAAGCAATTTTTTAACCAATTTATGAATATTTTGAAATCATATGGAGCAGAACCTATGCAGACAAAATTAAACGATTCCTACGATTATAATCTACACGAGGCCTTAACTTCAATAGAAAAAGAAGATTTGGACGAAAATAGGGTTTGTGAAGTAATTCAAGAAGGATGGAAACTTAATAAAGATGTTCTTCGTTATGCAAAGGTTGTAATCTCAAAAAAGCCTAAACCACCCGAACCTGAACCTGAAAAAGAAGGAGTTAAAACTGAAGAAGAGAAACCAGAAGAAACTGAAATCAAAGAGGAATCTAGTAAAGACGAGGAAGTTTAAACGCAATTGAAAAGAAGGATTTGCTAAATTTATTTACCATAATTAACCTTCTGATTATTTTGGTTTTTTATAGAATTTTATAATTATTTATAAATTTTTAACGAACAGTTGTAACAATAAGTTTCGATACGAACCTAAAAGATTATTAGTTAGAATTAACACAAAAACATAAGAATAAAAATTTAAAAAAATTCATATACAAATGGAATAAAGATGAGGAGACAGGACGAACCAGTTTTCCCGCCAATACCAGCGATAGGTGGATTTGATCGGAAAGCAAGATTTATCCAAAGTAAACACACAGTTATTAAATGCCAAAACTGTCATGCTAAATATTCTCGCACTTTTAAACCAGGAGATTTTACTTTTAAAAAGGTAACGGACGAGGATTGTAACAAATGCCATCGAAAATCGCTAGAAATTACTGAGATTTACTCAGAATGGATTGATCCAAAAAAGAAAAAGAAATAAATTCTCTTTTTTTAGAAATGATTTCAATAAGTTTAGAAAATTTAATCGATCAAGCTGTTTCTCAAGACTTTATAATACGTAAAATTTCTGAAGACGAAAAAAAAAACGATTCTTATAAAGCTTTAGAATTTACCTTATCCTTTAATTCAATTAATATTGAGTACGAAAGAAAAGTACAGAGCGAAAAATATCCTAAAATCCCTCAATTTCAATTTTTATTTGGTTTCTATCCTAAAGAAGGATTATGCTTATTCGTGAATAAAAAAGAACACAAAATAGCATTATGCGATGGACCGTTAGAGGAAATTAACAATACTTGTTCGTTAATTCATTCTTTAATGTATTTGTTAGTACCCATTTATAAATTCGAAGTATACTCTTACCTGCCAGCGTGTTGCGAAATAAATTGCGCTAATAGTCCTAAACAATACAATTTGCGAATAAACTTATACACAAAATAAAATTAACATTGTAAAGCCTAATTCTTTCTAGAATTGTAAGTAAAATAATTTTTAATTATTAAAACCTTTTCTTATTAAATACTAAAATAGTTTGTTATTAAAATGAACGAAATAGCAGAAGTATCGGAAGGAATGGAAAACTTTTTCGGTCGTGGGAGGTTTAAAATTATAACCTTTGCAGATGGTGTTTGTCATTATATAGGTGCTTTTGGTAATGTAGGTGTTGTTGAAACGGACGAAGGTTTAATCTTATTTGATTTAGCTATAAGATTATTCGGTCAATATGTATTTAGGGCAGTTCGAAAATTTTCAGACAAACCGATAAAATATATTGTTTATTCACATGGTCATTTCGACCATTGCCTCGGCTATAAGCCTTTCATTAAAGAAATTAAGAGAAAAGGCTGGGAGATGCCCCAAGTAATTGCTCACGAAAATCTTGTAAGAAGATTTGAAAAATATCTAATGTTAGATAAACATCAGATGTGGACATACTGGCAACAATTTGCTTCAGTAGGAGTTAAACAATCTAATTTTGAGTCGGTGCACAATAGGCTTGATCCTACGATTATAATTCGCGGTAATGAAAGCTACGAATTTAAATTGGGTAAATATACTTTTGAGATTTACCACGATAAGGGCGAAACTGATGATTCATTGTGGTTATGGGTTCCCGAAAAGAAAGTTTTATTTACAGGCGATTTGTTTGTAAGTTTCTTTCCGAACGTTGGTAGCCCTTTTAGAGTGCAACGGTACGCAAAACAATGGGCTCTTGCAAATGAAAAGATGATGGAAAAGAATGCAGAATATTTACTTCCCGGTCATGGTGAATTAATTAAAGGTAGAGAAAAAATAAAAGAAGTTTTGTCAATTACATCGGAATCCATGCATTTTATTCACGATGAGGTCGTGAAAAGATTGAACGAGGGAAAATGGTTTGAGGAAATTTATCACGAAATGCTTGACATTTTTCCAGAGAAGTTTAACCACAAGTATTTAAGACCTCTATATGGTGATTATCGTTTTGCCGTACACGATGTTTATAGGCTTTACCATGGCTGGTATGATACGGGAAATCCGACTGACCTCTTCCCATCAAAATCTAATGACATTGCTAAAGAATTTTTAAAACTCGCTGACGAAAACAGATTTCTTGAACACGCTAAACAACTCGTTGAAGAAAGTAAATTTCAGCTAGCACTTCATGTAATTGATGTTATAGTAAAAGCAAATGATGCAGCAAGTCCCGAAATACTTTTAGACGCTTTAAAATTGAAACGCAAAATTTTGAGGCAAAAAGCCAAAGAAGAACCATCTTTCATAGCAATGAATATTTTAAATACTGGTGCTCTTCAAATCAAAAATAAAATAAGGGAATTAAAAGAAAAATTGAAATAATCTTTAACTAATCAAAATTAATTATTTTATTTTCCCTTGAAGATTGATAAGCAAGCTCAATAATTTCATGTGCTCTATATCCAATTTCCAATCCGGGATAAGGATTTTCTCCATTAGCTATTGATTTTAAAAAGCTTAAGTTTTCAAATAAATAACCTCCTATACTTATAGCATTTTTAGGATAGTTCTTTGCAATTAGATATTCCACAGTAATATCGTCCATTTTTAACCTTGTTTTCTTTTTTCTGATCAAATATTCGCATTTATTAAGGGAAAATCCAGTATATCCATCCAAATAAAGAAACCCATTTTCAAGATAAATTTCAATCCGTCTCTCATCTATTCTAGCTTTATTCCAAATACTTGTTAAATTACCTGTTAATCCATCTGCATATTCAAAATTTAAAAGAGCTACATCTTCAAGTCTTTCTTGAGTTAATTTAGAAACATATCGTATTTTAGCAAATAATTTCGATATTATAAAATCCTCACCAAAAAGGAATTCGAGCATATCCACATCATGAATGCTATGTTCAAATAAGCATCCAGCATGCGCTAAGGATGGACTTTTTCTCCATTCAGAGGGATGAATTCGGGAGCCTACTGGCCATTCCTGGATATCTCGAAATAAAAATGACAATCTATTTCCAAATTGTTCTTTATTATTTAACAAGATTTGTTTTAACTTCCAAAATACAGGACTATGCCTTAAAACTAGACCCACTTGTGTAAAAATTCCGTACTTTTTTTCTTGAGACATCATCTCCTTGATATCTTCTAATGAGAATGCAAGGGGCTTTTCACAAAATATATTTTTACCTTCCTCAGCAGCTTTAATATAATAATCCTTATGAAATTTTGTGGGAGTTGTTATATATATAATATCAATTGTCTTATCTTTAATAATGTCCTCTGGATCAGTCGTGAAATGTTCTACATTATAAGGATTATTCCTTTTCAAATTATTCAGTTTTTTTTCATCGATATCAACAACTCCCCTTATTTTAATATTTATTCCATCGTTAGAGAGCAAACCATCTTCATTTATTTTTTTCAAAGCTAATAAATGGACTAATCCAATCGAACCAGCTCCGATCATGCCAATATTTAAATTCAACTAATACCATCTACATTTGCAATTTTAATCTAATATTTATTAATAACCAAAAATCTAAAATGATTTCGTTCCAAATAAGAATTTTATTTTAATAGAAAAATGAAAAAGATATTTTTTTTTAATTTTGTTTTAATCTTAGAGGAGGAACAAATACTTTTCTAGGACCAGTTCTTTCTAAATTGATAGCTTCTTCTGGGCAATGATGTGCGCATACCCCACAGCCAATACATCTATCATTGTTTATAACTGCTAAAGTATCTACCAGCTCCGGTGCTTCGACAGGGCACATATTAACGCACGTTCCACAACCCACACAAATATCTTCATTCACTTTTGCGATATATGAAGTAAGAGATTTTATTGGTGATATTCCACGATAATAATTCTGGAATGTGCCACAGCAACATTTGCAGCAATTACAAATAGCAGCTTCAATCTTTCTTGGATCTAAATTGGCATGAATAGCTTTATGAACAAGCCCAGCATCTTCTGCTTCTCTTAAAATTTTCATTGCTTCCTCTTTTGAAACGGATTTAGCAAAACCATGTGCTATAGAAAAATTAGCGCTTTTTCCTAATTGTATGCAATTTAGTTTTGGTGCGTCAATTTTACAGTGTTCGTTCAAGAGATCTTTATGATGCCTACAATAACAATTTGAAACGGCGATAACCTCAGAATTTTCGACTAATTTTTTTATTTCTTCATAAGGTAATACTGATTCTGGTTGAACTTCCACTTGTTCTTCCACTGGAACAACTCTATCCATATAAGGGAGTTTTTTGTATTGCTCAACGATATTATCGTAGTTCTTTTGGGTAAGTTCTGTCATTTCGTTAAATAATTTTTCGTATATAACGGCTAATTTTTTTTCTTTATCTCCTGTTTCTCCTTTCATGAAACTATATTCAAATACGCCGGGGAGGAAGCTCATGAGCGTATATACCATAATTCCAGTCCGTCTGCTTGGATTACCAGCAATAATACCTTTTTTCATTAAGGCATCAAGCATCTTATCTAATGGTTCCTCGTCCACATCAGCTTTACTTTTAATCTCATCAATATTCATATTTGGCTTTCTAAAAACCTTTTGAATAAAATTTCCTTCTTCCTCAGTTACCAAAATTTTAGTTAACTCAATGAGAGTATCATTAATCGGAAAAGGATACCCACCTGCTTTTTGAATAGTCCTTGCTACTTTATACCAAAATTTGTCATCCATGTTTTTACACTTCTCTATTAAATTTTTCTTTTTTGCATATTTGAGATTTCTCAACCTTTATTGAATTCTTCCTTCCATATACCTTTTGGCTGCCTCCATTGCATCTGCGGCAGGAACCTTAGTAAATTTTTTCACCATTGTTAAGGCTTCTTTCGGACAATTAAACGCGCAAACCCCACACCCTATACATCTATCATAGTTAACAACAATTCGCTTATCTTCTGATTCCTCTTCAACAAGTTCAATGGTATACATTGGACAAAGTTTAGTGCATTGTTTGCAAAATCCACAGTTTTCTTTTTCATACTCTGGGAGAAAATTTGAACTTGCAACAACATACGGATTTTTAAATTGTCGAATACCTCGCAACATTATACAAGTGTCCCGGTCACAATTGCATATGAACATGGACTTATCGGTTATGTTTTGAGTTGTGTGAACCAAACCAGCTTTAGCTGCTGCTGAAAGAGTTTTGAGACCCTCTTCTTTTGATAATTCTCTACCAAATCCTTGCTCAATACAATACTCTGCTGTTGTATTGAGGGCCATACAAACATTAATCGGATATTCATTAACGGGTGTTCCATCATTATATATCTTCATATGAGTCCGGCAGGCACAATCCATCACAGAGATCTTACGTGATCTTTCTATGATTGTTTTGGCCTGTTCGAATGGGAGTATATCATTTTTTACTAGCTCAACCTCCTTTGCAACATCAACTAATTTTCCTTTTCCTCGATTTACTGTATCCTCCACAATTTTTTGATCTACAAAAACTCTCATAAATGGATAAGTAGATTTAAAAGTATTCGATATGTAACCTTTATCATAATATTTCTCATATTCCTCAGCAAACAACATCATTTTTTCTTTTTCTTCAGCTGAAGCTCTCTCGTGATTTGAAAAATACATTTCAAACAAACCAGGAATTAATGGAAACAATGAATAAGTCCTATTTCCATCCTTCTCTGCAGAGAATAATCGTTGAGTCCTTGCCATCTCCTTTAACATCGGCTCAATTTCTTCAACAGGTCGCTTGATTTTTCTCGCTATTTTTTTTGCTGTGAACCGATCCATAAACGGACCGTTGAATACCAATAGTATATCTGCTTCTTCAGGAGTGAATAAAGCCTTTAGGATTTTTTCCATTTCTGGCGTCCAAACACTGCCCCTCTTTTTTGAAATTTTCTCGTATTTATCAACCATTTTTTTTAACCTCTTAACTAAAATCTTTATTTTTTTATTTTTTTATTTTTATTTAAGATTTTTCCATTCTAGCCAATTCTGCTTTTTTATCCATAATAGCCTTGTATGTCGCTGCTGTATTTAAGGGAGGAATAGTCTCTTCCTCCTTTTTCTTAAGAGATATCGCATCGTTAGGACATGTAGGAATACATACTCCACAGCCAATACAACGATCTCGATTAACTGTAGATATATCATCAATGATAGATATTGCATCCATATTACAACGATCTTCACATGCACCACAGCCTACACAGACATCAGAGTCTACTTCGGCATAAAAGTTGGTGGCGAAGAAAGGAGCCGGAATTTCCAACCTTTTCTGATTGGTTAAAACTTCGCAGCAACATCCACAACATAGGCACATGCAGAAAGGACGTTGAGAATTTCCTGGTTGTAGAACTAGATCCGCTTCTTCTGCTTTTTCTAAGATTTCGAGGGCTTTTTCCTTGGATATTAATCGATTAAGGCCCTTTTCATGAAAAGTTAAGGCTGCTGTTCTGAACGAAAAACATATCTCGCGCATATCCGTTTTTTTACACGGTTCTCCAAGGAGATCCGTTACTTGTCGGCATACACATTCTTGAACTCCTATAGGTTCACCAATATTCTCGATCATACTTTTCAAATCATCATAAGTGGCGATGCTTTGTTCAGGAGTAATACTTTGCTCAATAGGAATTGTTCTTAATTGAGGGATTTTAGTTCTGTTAAATTCTTGTTGAAAGAACGCTTCCTCAAGATATTGCTCAAAGTCTAAAACAAATTCTTTAGTAAGACGATTTAACTGGTATTCAAACATTCCTATTACTAAAGCTGCGGCAGCATAAAATTTCTCTTCTCCTCTTTTTCCATGATTAATTAGTCCTTTATGGTACATCTCATCCAACTTATTTTCAAGTTCTTCAATTGTAATGCCGCTTTTTTTTACCCTACGATAAATTTTTTTTAAGGGGTCTGGCATAAAATTCAAACTCAATGCGAGCTTTGCTTCTTCTGGAGTGAAAAGATGTTTCAACACTTTCAATTCTACGCCCGATTCGGTGGCAGGGAATCCAATAGGCATACTATCGAGATGCTTTTGTAACTCTCGATAAACTTCCATACTTTCTTCAGACATTTTTTAATTATCACCATTAACAATTAATTTGCTTATTAAATATTCAGACCATATTTGCTATATTAAAATTGACAATTCTTCTTTTAATCCATGTAGAAATCTCAAGGCTTTTAGTCCGTTTAATGTAATTAAGTATTTTTTATCTTCTTGCTTAACATATTTTGCTTTGATGAGTTTCTCTATATGAAATAGCAAGTGTCCAGCTTTAATCCCAATTTCTACCTCTAATTGACTATAAAATTTCCCACCTTTACTTAGATTTTTTAAGATTTTCAATCTTACAACGTTGGAAAGAGGTTTTAACAAGTCATTTATTTCCTCTTCATTTTCAAATTCTAAAAAGGTTTTAGATGTTTGTTCCAAAACAATTAATTCTTCTGAGTATTTTATTGACAATTCATTTGAAGCATTTATTAAATCCTTTAGTAATATAAATATGTTAGCTGCGTTCTTTAAGCATTCGTTATTGGGACATAATTTTACGCCTGGATTTGTTTCTAACATTTTCATATATTGATTGATTTTTGCTAGAGCAGAGTTTGATCCTTTGTCCGCGTAAGTTCTTAAAACGCGAAAAATCAATTTCTCAATTAAAGTCGTACATTCATTTAAGACCTTACAATCTTGAGCTCTGTTATCTAAAAAAAATTGCAGATTTTCATCAGAACTTTTAGTTAAATGGAGTAAAGAGTTCTCTTGAATTTTCCATTTTTTTAATACTTCAAACTCATTTTTCATATTTAAAATGATATCTTGTAGGCCTGTAAACTTTTTATTTAGTTCATTCAATTGTTTATTAATATCCAACAGAATTTTCTCTGAATTTTCCATTTTATTTTTACTAAAGGTAATTATAAATGAAATTAGCAAAATGGCACTTAAACTATATTAATTTATACTTTTATTTAAAGTTTATAGAAAAATATAGTGGAAGGGTAACTTTTATATAGTTTAAATTATAAGAGTATCATACTAAAATAAATAAAAGCAATTAATCTATACAAATCCAAAATAATAAAAAGAGTTGTTGAAATTGGCTGAAAATGATTATAAATTTATTGAACTTAAGAAAAAAGGTAAGATTTGTATTCTTAGATTAAATCGTCCAGAAAAGAAAAATGCTATGAGTTTCGATATGCGTTCTGAGATTATTAAGGCTTTAAATCACCTTAAGGAAGATAATAAGATTAAATGCGTAATACTCTATGGTGGTGAAGAAATATTCACTGCTGGGTTTGATAGAGACGAAGTTCAAGCAGTAATCCAAGGGACAGGTGATATACAAAGATTTGTGGATTCGAATAACCTATTCCATCATACAATTCTGGAATTTCCAAAGTTAATGATTGCGGCTATAAATGGTTATGCTTTAGCCGGAGGTTTTGATCTTTCTGTACTTTGCCATCTCCGTATCGCTTCAAGAACAGCTATGTTTGGCCATCCTGAGATTGGATTTGGAGCGTGTCCTCTCTTCTTTCCGTATATGGCCCTTGTTGGAAGAGGCAAAGCGCTTGAGCTTACATTAAATACTACGACTCGAGATAAATTTATTACTGCAGAGGAAGCGTATCGCCTGAACATTGTTAATAAATTAGTAGAGCCTGGCGAAGTTTTAGACGAAGCAATTAAAATGGCAAAGCAAATACTCAAATCCCCTGCGTTAGCAATCACCCAATTACTTCAAGTAAATAACGTATATTTAGATCGTGTGAAAGCCTTTGATACTGAAATCGATACTATAATTAAAAGTACAAGTTTTTTTTCAGGAAAGTAATTTCATCCTTCTTTTTTTTATACTTTTATTAAAAAAAATATTTAATGCGTTAGAAAAAACTTTAATCGCTTTTTAAGAGTTTGCTTAACACACTTTCTACGCCACTGGGCATGAAAATTACTATTTTTTGGGACGGATCTTGTGAAATGTCACGAATGGTTTGAAGCGTTCTTAACTAAATCGCGCCGGGATATTCTGCTAAAAGTCGGGCAGCGTCACGTAGGTTCATGGCTGCCTCTACTTCTCCTTCTGCGCTAATAATCGCTGCGCGCTTTTCTCTTTCCGCCTCTGCTTGAGCGGCCATTGCTCTCTTCATTACATCAGGTAGTTCAATTTCTTGTATTTTAATACTTGTGATGTCGACTCCCCAATCGTTCGTATCGGTATCTACGATTTTGCTAATGTCTTCTGCAATTCTTTCCCTCTCAGTTAAGATGTTGTCAAGTTCCATGCTACTCAACACACCTCTAAGCGCTGCTTGAGTGTATTGCCGAACAGCGAAATGGTAGTTTTCTATTTTTATAAGGGCGTCCTCGGGGCTTATTACCTTAAAATACACAACAGTATTCACGATAACGGGAATATTATTTTTTGTAATTACCTCTTGACGAGGGATGTCCGCCGTTACGATTCTTAAAGACATGACCCTTGATTTCTCGAATAGTGGTAACACATATGAGACGCCTGGACCTACAGTTCTCTTATACCTTCCCAACCGAAAAACTACTAGCCGTTCGTATTCTAAAACAATTCTAATGCCGGTTAATAACCATATTAATATAATAATCCCAAAAATTACTATTAAAACATAGAGAGCAATTAAGATTCCTAACATTTGATATATCACTTAGATTCACCTCTAGAAGTTTTCGTCTAGTTGATTTAAGTTTACATCTAAAATATAAAAAGTTTTTCTTTTAATTTAAGGAAGAATCTAAATTTTCAATACTATATAAAGTTTAAAGCCAATTGAAAAATGTATGCTACCAATTTTTCGACAAATGAGTAGGGATATATACTTATTCCACATTAAACAGTTTCTCTTTAATTTATCGGATAAAATTTCTAAAGAAATTCACTACTCCATGACAATTGCATGTTGTTGCAATAATTAGATTAAATTCTTCATTTGATATTATATCTAATTTTTCTTCGAGGTTTTTTAAAATGTGATTAATATCTTCAACTTTAAGTCCGCCTAATCCTGGACTTAACTGATGACTCTCAATTATGATAATTATTCTTGGAATATTTTCTTCTAATATTATAAAATTATTGTATACTTTATAGTAGTTTTTTAAATATCTTGTAATCGTTAACGACTTTTCTCTATTAAAATTTGGGCAATAATTCTCGGGACCAAAACAATTATCAGGACAAACCTCATCAATTTTGGCGTGGGATAAATAAGCTACTCCTTGTTCCAAACTATGTGTTAATAACAACTCCTCACTAACACTGTTGGCAAATTTAATTGTTAAATCTTCATCTGACTTTAAATTAATATTTGCTTCCTCACGTAGAAAGATTTCTATGATCAGAGCTGACAAATGAATAGGGATAACAGGAATAACATATTCAGGCTTAACTTTTACAAGAAGTTCATTAATTATAGAAATATCATGGATGAGGAGGAAAACTTCTCCAGTTTCAATTTTTTCCATTTTTGAGTAAAAGTTATCAACTTTTTCAAATTTTCGGGTTGCGTAATCAGAACAAAAACATTTAGGATTATTGTCGATTATAATTATTTTATATCCGTTCTTTATCCCAAAATCCAAGGCTTTTTTTCCAAATTTGCCCCCTCCAGCAATAATTAATGTACTCATCTATATGAATGAAAATTATTTAAAATTATCCGGTATCTTAAGTTTAATCGTTGCTTTTTGTTGTAGATTTAGAATTAATGAATTTTTGATAGTTATGTAGCTTTTTTAGTACGATTGGCGCTATTTCGAGGTGTCCTCCGACTACTAAAATTTTATTTTCATCATATACTTCATAAACGGGATTAGTAAAATCTGAACTAAATGCAATATAAATAATCCTTTTGTCAGGGTGTTTAAGACACATATTAATCTCGTTTTCTATAGATTCTTTCATTCTTTTACTAATCACCGGTAACATCATATCCTTCAACTTTTTTCCATATTCATTCAACGGTTTCATTGATTTTATTCTTTCACTAAATGAAGCAGAGGTCATTGTAAATAATACATCGAAACACCCGGAATTTAACATTAATTCAGTAATCTTTTGATAAAGAGTTTCATCATTTGTTGCAACCATATCAACAGGATTGTTGTGGGACCAATAAAACGGGAGTAAATTTGAAATATCTTCAATAAGTTTGGGACCGTTTGGTTCTGTAGTCAGATCGACAACATTGATACCCTGCCTTTCACAAAGATCAGTAAGATGAACAACGAAACCACCTCCGCCACTAATAATTCCTGCACGCAAACGGTCGCTGTTAGGGAGTGGTAATAAATATTGTGCACCTTTAATCAAATGTATGAATTCCATTATTGAATCAGTATATATCACACCAGTTTGTTTAAAAACGGATTTATAAATATTTAATGACCCTGCAATTGAACCAGTATGACTATTCGCTGCTCTGGCACCAGTTTTAGTAAGCCCTGCTTTAAGAAAAACAATCGGTTTTACTTTTGTAGTTTCTAAGCAAATTTCCTTAAATCTTGAACCTGCCCGTAGACCCTCCGCAAATAAGGCAATAACTTTCGTTTCTTTGTCTTGAGCATAGTATTCTAAATAATCTTCTAAGGTTAAAGAAGCTTCATTCCCACTCGATACAAAATATCTAACCTTATTTAAAGCACTACATAAAATGCTTCCTATAGTTCCGGATTGAGAGACTATTGACAAATTTCCGGGTCTTAACATCATAAATCCAAATCCTAAATGTAAAGGGGATGTTTTATCATGTGACGTATACAATCCCATAGAATTTGGACCTACAAAAATTAAACCTCCTTTTTCAGCAACTTTAACTAACTCTTTATTTTGTTTTTGTCTTTCTTCGGTTTTCACTTCGCCAAATCCCGCTGTGATTATAACTGCTGCTTTAATGTCAGATTCAATAGATTGTTTTATCGAATCTATGACTGCATTTGGAGGAACGACAATACCAACGAGATCAATTTGCTCTGGGCATTTTTCGATGGTTGGATAAACATCAATCCCGACTATTTTCTTCTTTTCATATTTTGGATTAGGATTTATTGCGTAGATTTTCTTCGTAAATCCACAGCTTAAAACACTCATTACCACAAACGAACCAATCTTCCTCATCTTATCCGTAGCGCCGATTATAGCAATATTCTTTGGATTAAACATAACTTTCATTAAATCTAACTTTTCTTCAATATTCATGAGTATTGTCCTTAAGTCTACAATGTTTATTGAAAATTATTTTTTAAATAGATAGATGAGTAAAGAATTAATTGCCTAATAATCTTCTTAAACTCCATAATTTATTTACATTCATGAAAGTAGATTTTCTACCATTTATTGAAATTTTTTGTAGATATAAGAAAAAAATAAAACTAATTAAAAAACGGCATTTTTAAATATAATATCATGTCTCAAAATAACAAAAGATATAGAACCGATAAAATTCATTCAAAAAGTTTAGAAAGAAACCCCATCGATACCCCTGCTGATCGTTCTGATGAATTTAACCCTAATTTTTCTTTACCATTTATACTTAACTTTTTTAACATTTTATTGTAACTCTAAGAAATTCTTCAAGATTTTCATTTCATGTGCTTCATTTGTATTGATTCGGGATGAAGCCAAAAATTCTTTAATGTGAACTCCCATAATAGTGCCATCATCTGTTGTATCAAAAAAATTATATATTTAAGATATTATTTATATTGTAGATAAGAAATGACAGAAATAAAACTTACAATTCCGGTATCTTTATATGAAAAAATGAAAAAATACCCCGAAATAAAATGGGATTCAATTGCTCAATCAGCTTTAGAACGTTACATAGAAAGAATTGAAGTCACTGAAAAGATTGCATCAAATAGTAAGCTAACAATAGATGATGTCGAAGACATAAGCAATGAAATTACTAAGAAAAGCTGGCAAAAGCATAAAGAATATCTTGAAAAATTAAAAAAATGAAGCTTATTATTGATACCAATGTATTAATCTCTAGCTTATTAAAAGACTCAACAACTAGAGAACTGCTTCTCAATGAATCATTCGAATTTTATTTACCCGAAATAGTTTTGAGGGAGGTAAATAAATATCTTCCATATATAATTCAAAAATCGAAACTAAGCGAAGAAGGTATAAAGAATCTTCTAAATATAATTCTCGAAAATCTACATTTAGTTCCAATTGATGAATATGAAGGAAAAATGGATGAAGGAATGGAGATCATAGGAAAAATAGATGAAAAGGATACTCAGTTCATAGGTCTAGCCTTAGCAATAAAAAACGATGGAATATGGTCAAATGATAAACATTTTGATAAGCAGGAGAAAATCCAAGTTTATAAAACGATTGATATCATCGATCTCTTAGAGAAGAAATCTGGAAAAGAAACTGAAAAGCATGAAAAAGAAAATGAAGATAATTAAGAGTTATAATTCTAAGAAATTTATGTCATTAAAGTCGTTTCGTAATAAATTTATGCATAATCTTAAACCAGTAACAAAAAAGAATGCTGAAGACTCATTTTTTCTATCAAAAAAATTAATACATAAAATGATCCAAAATGTTGTTTTGGATCTTAAATCCAGTTTTTGATGTGTTCTTAATTTAGAGTTTTTTTTTAACAAAATCATATATATTTTGCTTAAGATTATTCGTTTTTAGACTAAATCCTGATGGATTCATTTTCACAATCGAAAACTTAGGCCCAGTAGACGTTGGATCAACAAATGAACTAAAATGGATTAAACGATTTTCCCATGTTGGGTTACAATCTTCTAATTTCAAGTTTTTATTGTATTCTAAATATTTACCGATAATATTCAAGGTAAAATATGAAACATATTTAGTAAGAGTAAAAGCATTTGCTACTAAAGGGTATTCCATTAATTCGTAATCAAAACGAATTATACTCCCATCAGAAAGTGTATGAATTGTAAAGGCACATGTAGTACTCTCGCCTGTTGTTGATTTGTGTATCAATCTTGAACGCAATGATTTCCTACCGTTATTGGCATCAATAAGTAAACCTTGAAATGCAGGTAATGATTCATTTATTAATTTGAGAGCATACGGAATTCTTGAGTCTCTATGCTCGAAATTTTTTAAAACATTGCTAAGTTTATTAAAAACATCACAATCTTGATTATAAACTTGTTTTGATAAATAAAATGTAATCCTATCTAATAAAGCTCGACCATGATATAATAGAGATTCAAAGTCGAAAAGGACTTTATCGTGAACAAATGCGCTCATTACCTTAGGAGGAGGAGAGGTCCTTTTATAAATCTCGAGTGCATATTGAGATATCCTATATGATTGAAAAAGAAATGCTATTAAGCGCTCAATACAACCATTAAGACTTACCATCTGATTTTTTTGCGGATTATCTCCATTATAATGCTTATTAGCAATAATTTTTTTTAACCTAATCACATAATTGATGGCATTATCCCCCAATACTCTAATATCTGGTTTTTCTGGAGCCACAGCAATATATCGATATTGCACACCATTTTTATTGTAATCAGAATCCATAATTATTTTTTCCACTCAGTTGTATAAGCTAAATGTGTGATAAATTAATAGTGCTAAAAAAAACAGTTACACTCTTTTTAAATATGTAATGTTTTTCATTTACCTTAATCTTTATGAATTCTAATAAACTTCAGAATCAATTAAGAATCATGTTTATAATCTTAATAGTCCTAATAATACATAGAAATATGAATATGTATAATGATAATTAATATCATTAATTTTTGTTTAATGAGTCAAATGAGCATACCATTCTTCATAGAAACCAATAAAAGATAGAAAAGACAAAATAAAAATGAATTATTCAGATTTAAGGAGATTAATTGATCAAAAGACAATAAAACTAATAAAAAATGAGAATTGGGATGAGATATTACACATATTACAGAGATGTCCTGAGCAGATCTATTTTTTTAGGTTAATTCTTGAGGAAAAAATTAAAGTTTCTAAAGAATTAAATGAATTCCCCGTAGAAAAAATAATATATGAAAACAACTCTCAAGATGATCCCAAAGCTCCAATTGTGCATTACAAATTTACAAAAATATTTCACTTAATTTTTGAACTGTTAAATTTTAAAAGAGACTTTCTTAGTGAAGAATTTAAGTATGAATTGTGTGAGATATTGTATCCCAAAATTACAGAATTTTTAAATGATAAGAGAAGTAGAATATCTTCAATTGAAAAATTTATTAATAATTTATATGTTGGAATTCGTCATAACTATTATGACGATTTTATAAACCATTTGTTTTTGTTAGAATATCTGAATAAGGAAAGACCAGAAGATATTGTTGAACTTTTTCCGAAAATTGTCTCGAAAGGATTATATCGACTAGGGTATGAATTGATCATTAAATTTAATGAATTAATAAAACAGTACGATTCAGAAACGAGACAAATATTAGAGAATATTATACTCTATGAAAAGCAGTATTATTCTCTAAGGGAATTATTGGAAGAAGAAAATAAAGAGCTTATAAAAATAATGGAGGATAACCGTAGAAAACTGAGAAAAGAATTCTATGAGAGATTTATAAATTATACAAGAGAAACACTAGATTTAGAATCCTTTGAGAGAAATCCAGAAGATACCTTTAGATATACATTTGATTTATATTCCAAAAGCGAACTTAAAGCAATTATAGAAAAAATCATAGAACTGAAAATTGACTATTCTCATTATGGAAATAGAACTGAACATCCTTGGGTGCATTTAATTTTACTTGATATAGCATGGGCAAAGGAAAGTCAATTATTTGAGGGTTATTTAGAAGATTTGATAAGGCTTGGACATATACAAGCTGTTAGAATGTATTATGGGCAATTTCCTGATAAAATTAAAAAATCCCAAGATTTTATATTTGATAGATTAGGTTTCTTCGTTCTTGATTTGTTTAGATGGCATTATGAAGCTTTTGAATTTAAAGATCCCGAAAAAATATTTAGAAAACTATTATTTAAGGATTTACCAGCTGATGCTCTAACACTCATATTTTTCAATAAACAACCAGAACTTATTAATCAATTAAAAAAGATCATTAAAGAATATATCAACGCTAAATTAAAAGAAGATGTAATTGGGAGAGGATTATTCTTCAAAATAGATGGACTTTTAAGGATTTATTATCGAGATTATCCTGAATATGATCATAAATCCGAGTCCAACATCAGTTTATTAGAAAGAGCGTATAAATATTTCGTTTCCAAATCCATTTTTAAAGAAGATATTTCCTTTATTTACAATTTTAAATTAGCTAAAGACTTCAATCAACTAGAAAAATCGTTGCAAGAAGATATTATAAATCAGTTAATTGGAACTAAAAATTTATCATCAATTGAATTTTTACTTACTTTTGGTTATAGACATTTGGAAAGTTATTTAGATTTAATAATAACTTTTAAACCTAAGCATGATTTACAATCTGAACATTTTATTAAAGTCTTAGAATCAATTCTAAGAAAGAGTGGCAAAAATAAAGAAATTCAAGATAAAGTTAAGAATCGACTTAAAGATCAAGTTTTAAGCCATAAAAAAGCAGAAGCTTATTCATTTTTAGGAGAATTTAAATTATCAGAGCAGGTTATAGAACAGATTCTAAGAGATGAGGTTATAATCCCTTATGCTATAAATTCTTTTATTGATTATCGATTAGTACAAATAGAATCTAGAATTATCAATTCTTCTCAATTTGATATATCTGAGAGTATAGATGAGTTGACGGAGATTGAAATAGATTTTAAGCGCTTTAATTCAAATCCAAACTTAATACAAAATTATAATTTTAAATTAAACAGTTATAAAGCTCGTCTTAATTTATATCAGGGTTTTCATTATTTATATGATAAATATTTCAAAATAAGTCGAAATGCTTTCAAAGAAGCATTAAAACTCTATAAAAAGCTAGAAAAAGCAAAGCGAATAAAACCCGATACTAAAGAAATTTTTAATATCTTAAAGAAAGTATCAAACTTTTTTTTCATATATTATTCAAGAATCAAAATTTTATTAAAAAAAGATGATTTGGAAGAGCTAAACTCAATCATCAAGCGAAATTTAATCGAACCTTTACTTTTTATGAAAACAATTAATCCACAATTTCATAGATTTTTAGAAAATATAAAAAATTTACAATTTGATTTGGAATCAAGAACTATTAATCAACTGAAATGTGAAATTCCTACAAAATTTTGCCCTATTCCTCCAAGCATACAAAATAAACGTATATTAGATAAAAATAAGGAGAAAGTACTAATTGAATGGGATAAAGATAATAAAACAAAAAATCTTGAACCTATTCAAATATCAGATAGTTTTGAACAATATTACTTTGAAATGAATTTTGTTGAAAAAGACAAATATTACGATTTCAACATAATGCCTAAAAATGAAGAAGATTTTCAAATTGAAATAAAAAAAGAAGAACCTCAACAAGCAGGAAAAATTTGTTTTAAATTTGAAATTTCTTTTCCTCAGATTGAAGGACTTAAGTATTTAAGATTAGATATAAGAGAGAATGATATTTGTGAATATAAAATTGAAATTCCAATACCATTTTTATTAAAATCACCATTTATTGGACAGTCAATGAATTTAACTGATGATTATATACGAGTTTTACATATATCTGATATCCAAGAAGGATATTTTGGAATAAAAGAAGATTTAAAAAAGGAAGATCCTGAGAATTGGCAAAATAAATATAATTTATTACTTAATGATTTAAAAAATCAATTTAAGAAGATTCATTCAGAAAGACCAGTTGATATAATAGTAATCTCCGGAGACCTAGCAAGTAAAGGTATTGAAGATGATTATTCAAACTTAACAAGAGAATTCATTCCAATAATGGAAGAAGTATTCTTTTTGGGGAATAATCCTGTCCCTAAGAATAATTGGTTATTAGCTCCTGGAAATCATGATGTTCATAGGGGCAAAAATGATGATCGATTTAATGAATATATTAGTTTTTGCCAACAAAATGGGTTTCATTTACGATTTGAATTAAATAATCCTTTTTCTATATTTGACCTAATCTCAGTTACAAATGAAAGTAATAACATTAAAATTGAATTTCTTTTATGTAATAGTTGTCTAGATATTTATGATAAGGACACTGGAAATCAAGCAAAACTTTCTAAAGATTACTTTTACCATTTTGAAGATAATTTAGATCTGCATACATTAAAGATTTTGATATGTCATCACCGTCTTATTGAGATTTCCAGTAACAAAAGAGATCACTGCTTACAAGAACTACGAGATAGGAATGTACTATTGGCTCTAGTTGGAGACTTTCATGAATCTACAAAATATGTTGATAAGATTAATGGAATAAAATTTATATCAACTGGAGCATTGTTGGCAAAAAAATCTGAAAGAATGGCTGGAACCGATGTGATTAATCGCGAATTTAATGTATATGATATAAATTTAAAAGAAAGAAATATAATTTGGTCAACTTATATAAAATCAAACAGATGGGAAAAAATACAAAGAGATGAAGTTAATATCTTTACTGATTAAACTAATCTATTTTATTCGATAATAGAATATCAATCTATTAGAAGGGATGGAAGAAAGAAAGTAAAGAGACAGGATTAAAATATTTAGCAAATTTTAATCCTTTATTTTAAATAAAATTAACATAACAAAAATTTAGCAGAAGTTAACGATTTTTTCACTTTTGAAGATTATTTTGAAGAATTATTATAATATTGATGCAGTTATTTTTTAGTTAACGTTAAAATCTTAATAAGAAAAACCCCAATAATTAAGAGATGATGTCTCTTGCGGATTTTACATCTTTCTGATATTCAAGATGGTGAGCTTGGCATAAAGCCTGACTTAAAAGACAAGTTTCCCGATGATTGGGAAGAAAAATATAAAGATATTTTAGAAGACTTAAAAAGTGAATTCAATAGTATTCATTCAAAAACGCCTATAGATATAATTACCATATCTGGAGATTTAGCGAGTACAGAATTTGAAGAAGAATATAAAAATTTATCAAAAGAATTCGTACCAATATTAGAAGAAATTTTTCTTAAAGGATCAAATCCCGTCCCGAAAGATCGGTGGTTAATAATACCTGGAAATCATGATGTCCAATCGGATGAAGGTATAGAACGCTTTGACGAGTTTATTAAATTTTGTGAAGGGAACGGATTTAAATTGCCGTATGAATAATACCCTTGATTATTAATATAATAAAAAAATTAATTGGAAACTAATAAATTTAAATATTGAAGAAATGACTGGCTCTATAAACTCAGATATTTTATATTATAAATGTGTTAAATGCAGGGATAAAATTTCACTAACTCAGATAAATAATATATTATGGGATAACATATCTGAAATTGAAAGAATTGTGGATGATAGTTTTTCTACATTTTATGACGTATCAACACCTTCTGCCGATTTATATTATGGAGACTTTAATTCAGGTGGTGCTGCACAGATTGTAAATTATACATTGCCGAATTCAATTTGTTCATGCCAAACCCCTCATTCAATTGCTTTAAATGTGTTTTTTCTTGCAACTACTCCTGATTTAAGAAATGGGAGATATACGACATATTTAGAATCTATTGATGATATTATACCCCTCAATTCACGAACATTGGTTTTCTCTATTGATTTTGCTTTATTACAAGGAGCAGAAATTCTAAAAATTATTTATTATTTATTCGAAAGATGGGTAATATTAGGTTTTAATATAGAGATTTTTTGCCCATATTTGTCCATTGATGTATGTTGGGACCCGCTTCTAGAAATATTAAGCACTTTTAAAGCTTCATATGAAAATGTTGAAGCAATATCTATCTATACCCGATATCGTCAAGAATGGAATAAATTAAGTATCCAACAACAGATTAAAAAATGGATTAATAAAGTCAATCTTGATACCCAATGTTTTAAATCTTACGATGAAGGTTATGATGATCTGGCTCCCTGTGAAGAAGACCCTTATTATCCTTGTGCCCATAATTTCGGAAGATTACTTACTTCGAGTATATATACAACAAAGACAAGATTTCATGGAAAATATTATTTAGGGTATAAAGACAATAATGCTGAAATATTAATAACGAGTTTTAATTTAATATCTGCTGAAATTAATCAATTTGAGACAATGAAATTAGATACTAATACTAATTTTAATATAAATACTACAAGACCAAATTTAAATTGGTTAAAATATCAAATAGATTCCTCTTTGATTTATAATCCTCCCGTACATGATTTTATTAATCCAATCAAAATTAAAAAATACATTAAATCGAAAGGACTTCGTATATCAACTGAATTATTATATGGAAGTGCTTTAAATTGCAAAATTCAAGATCTCATAAACAAAGCAATAGAAAGAACAATAAAAAATAAGAGACGAGATGTTCAATCATATGATATTTAAAAACCCTTAGTAATAATTTTGTCGATAGGAGACCTCTCTTCGCTCGAAGAACTAGATTTAAATGGTAATCAGTTAAAGACTCTCCCTGAGTCGATAGGCCTATATCAACCACACTGACTTTCCCATATTAGTGCCTCTTGTGGATACTATTTTGAGCGGTTCTGAAATTGATTTTAACGAAGGAATTTTCCCCGATCTGATCGGAGATTTCGCAACGAGGTGTTTCGAAACGCCCGAAAAAATTCAGGAGCGGTACGAATCAACGGTAGATTTTGTAGAAAGTTCAATAAAAAATATAATCAATAATTATTCTGCGATGAGAAATTGGAGATATAAGGTATTGCCTCTGGCAATGATAAATGAAAACAAAATTCGCAAAGCAGAAAATAATCTGAAGAGTAAACTACGAATCTTAGATCGTGTTTGGGCAATAGGAATAATACCTTCAGGGGTGGATGGAAGAGGAGGGGAAATATTTGATGATGATTATACAATCCTTTTATATTTAAGAGTAGGTCCAAAAAATGAATTTGAAAAATGGGAAAATGAAAGCAAAGACAAAAAAATTTAAAATATTTAACTTTAAAAAATATCTGGAAACAAGACGGTAAAAAATGTGTAATGATTTGCCACGATCACATGTCAAACACGCAAGCATAGAGTGAACATCTTGGAATCGTTCACTTTTTTTGCGGCAAGTGTGGGTATGGTGGGCTACTCAACAAAATGTAATAATCTTTAAAAATAAAATTAATAGAATTAAAAAGAATTGGAATGATTATTGCCTGATCATTTAGGATTGATTGAGGGATATTTAATTTTTGTTTAACGATTTTCCAGATTAAAATATAAAACTCATTTTTCATTCCTGACATAAATAGAAAATTAGAATATAATAATTTTAAATCACCTAACTTTATGTTTTTTACAGAATCCGGCTCAAATCTTCCATGTTCCAAATAATTCACGTAAGTTTTATATATCTCTATAAAGCATGGGTAAATTCTTGTGTTTATTAATTTGTTTAAGGCATTTTTGTTTTGGATAAGGCTGATATAAGTGTGCTTAGCCGTTTTATCCCCATAATAAGCAAGTTCACAAAGAATAGGAAAAGCAAATTTAAAATCTAAGTAATCTTGAGTTTGGAATTTTTTCGTGTAAGAATTTAGAATCTTTTACAAGTATAAGTTTATCATTAGCTCCTGCCATGATTAATGTCGGTTGCTTAATTTTATGTAATGAATTGCGCGTATCGTGAGCTGATATAGCGGCTGCTTGATTAATATAGTCTTGAATTCGAGTTGTCTTTTCTGTTACTAATTTCTTTTTTAAAAGATCTAATAATTTTTCGTCCTTTTCTAAATCTTTTATAAATGACTCTGAAAACAATAAATCAAGCCTTTTTTTAAATGCTTCTTCTATATCCAATTTCTCTATAAGTTTTTCTTCTTCAATTATTGAATTAGGGTTCATATGCACTGAAGTTGACAATAGAATCAGTGTTTTAACCATATCTGGATATTTTAAAGCAAAATTTTGAGCAATCATTCCTCCCATACTAACTCCTATTAGATGGATCTTATCCTTAATATTCAAATATTCAAGCAGGGCTTTAGTTTCATCAACAAATGTGTCCATCGTGTAAGGATAATTTGGTCTTGAACTTTTTCCAACACCTAGATTATCTAACGCAATAACCATCATTCTTCGTTTGAAAAATGGTATTTGCAATATCCAACTTTCAAGGGAGGCTCCAAGCCCTTGGAGCATTACGAGAGGTTCGCCTCTACCTCGTTTTATATAATTTATTTCAATATCATTAAATTTGAAGATGGGCATTTTTTTTTCAAGAGAATAAATAAAGTAAATTAGTTCATTGTTTATAAGAAAATTGTTATACCAATGTTACATTAAGAATTAAATACTTAGGGTGATATAGTTATAGTGCTTTTATTATAAAATATAGTTTTGAATTAAAATATACATATATAAACTCTAAAAATGCGCACGGGATCTAATCTAGCGTAGAAATCATAAAAAAGTTTTGTAAATAATTTTATTATCGAACTAAAAAAATTAATATATACCGTATTTATTTGTATTTTACAGCGAATTAAATTTTAAGGTGTTTCCAATTAGGGCTAGAGCGTGTATAAAGTGCCGAGAATACGTAATTATTGAGCCAAATAATTTTGAAAATCAAGAACTTATT
>JAUWBH010000077.1 GCA_030605085.1 Promethearchaeota archaeon
ATTTGTAAGTTGTCTTGGGATTCTACCTCGCAATAGAGTATCTCCGGTAAAGATCAGCATGTTTTTATAATCTATCAGCATTATGTCATTTTTGGTGTGACCTGGTGTTTCAATTACATGAAGACGCTCTGCTCCTATTTCAATTACATCATTTTCTTTAATAAAATTTATATTTTCAACTTTTCCTATCCCAATATTATTGATCAATAATGGAATATTAAAATAATCCATGATATCATTGGCGCATTGAATATGGTCATGGTGTGGATGTGTAGCTATTAAATAAGCAGGTTTGTATCCTTCGCTATTGATAACGCTTTTAATATCGTTTGCATCAATCCCAGGATCAATAATACCAATTTCTTTTGTATTTTCATCCCTGAAAACATAACAATTAGTTCTGAATATACCACTCACTACTAACCGATTTAAAATAATAATTATTCACCGATTCATTCGATATTTATAAATTGGACAATTCTTTTATTCAAGTTTCACTTCTATTGAAGCTTCTGCTTCAGGTTCTGAGCAAACTCTTCCGCATGTTTGAGGTCTTCAGCATTCGGTCTACCCTTATTCATTCCCCCAAAATATTTCATGAAGCTATTTGTATTAAAACCTTTACAAGCAAATTCATCAACAATCATGTAACCTTTCGATTGCAGTTTTTCCCTAAGCAGCGAGTGATCTTTGGCGACTTTGGCTTTTCCTGTAAATGCGCTGGTTGAAAAAATGAATGCGTTCCTGTTGGTGATTTGGGGGAGGGTATCGGCAAAGTCAAGCAGAAGTTTATGGTGTTTTGCACCATATATCCCCGAACCAAAGCCTATTAGAGTATACTCTTGAAGCTCTTCAGGGTTTATTTGCTGTGGTTTTTTAATCTGTGCATCAAGAACTTTTGCGAAGATGTTAGCGATTTTCTCAGTATTGTTGTGATGATATGAAAACAAAACCAAGAGAGATTTCATTGGTAATGAAAACATTCTCTTATATTTAAGATTATCGGACTTTAGAAACTTATTTAAATCGAAAAATTAATTAGCACAGAATTTTCATTAATACAGGAATAGAAATATCTAATTAAAAAAAAAAATAAATCATCATATATATTCTGAAACTTTTTGAAGTAAAGCAAATTAGGTATTTTTATGAGAGGTTAGCCGGGTATAACGCCCGCTTCGTGACGCTTTTTACCAAGCGCCTCTTCAAGTTTATAAGAAAGGATTCTTTTGTTGATCATGAATTCTTGTAAAAATATCGAGTTCTTCTTTATATCCCTTAATGATGCTAAATTTAGGAAACCAGAGATCCACCTCAAAATCTTCTAAAGTTGTCTTGATCTTTAAAGTTTTTGCTTCGATTTCGATGATGGTTCCCTTAATGATGTCGTGAGTTAATCTAAAATTTTTACGCAGTTCTTCTTCGCGTTTCTTTTTAGTGCGTTCTCTTTGGGCAACTCTTCGTCTCTCTCTTTTGAAATTTAGATAATTTTCAAGTGAAGTGGTCGGTTCTAATTTATCAACTTCTATCTCATTTTTGATACGCGTGAAAATTAATGTCGGATCTTTCAAACCGTCTAACATGGCTACAACTTCTTGATAAGTTGATAATTGCAAAGCATACTTTTCAAGTTTTTTAATTAATGTAGTTTTTAATTTCCCGTTAATCGATTTATCTGGGAAATTTAGCTTCCAAATAGAATAATCGGAAAGTAAGTAGGCATCTGGCCTATTAAATCCAACTGCGTTTCGATATACGCTATTTTTTATTTGTCGCTCTTCAATCGTTTGTTGTTCAAACAACTTTAACAAACACGCCTCTAAAAAGGAGTCATCATTCTTCATTATGTCCAATACGCGATCTCTTAATAGTAATTGAGTTTTTGTAGTCAATTAAATCATCCTCTATTAATTGGATTGAGCTGTGGTATTTAAGTATAAGACATTGAATGTTTTATAATACAATGATTGGTTTTATCGTTTCGATAAAAAAAAAATGGAGCTAAGTTTTAATTTAGGTTTATGCATAGTTTTATTGAGCGTGTTCAGCCAGATGCTCAAGCAACAGACGGGTTATCTTTTCTGGCTCCATTTGAAGTGCGAAATTGAGCGCAACTTCGAGGATCTCGAATCGGTACGGTCCCTTTACATAATGCGCATTCGCTTCAGCCGTCTCCCGCGATACATTAGCTACATTTTGAGGCCAAATGTAGAGAGTGGGCATGACAACCGGTTTTAGTGCTGGAATCCTAAGTACCCGATACCAGTGAAAAACTGCCCGAAGAGCTTCTTCGCTGCTGAGCGCCTCACGATACGGATCGGTCTCTTCGGCGGGTAATGCTATGCGTTCAAGAATACCCTCAAAATTTTCCAATTCTTTGCCCTCTTTTCTAAATTCAGAAAAATAACTATACCCCTTTCGTTGTTTATCCGCCGCCTTTGTTGACATCACCTCAACAATTGCACCCGGATGTGGTTGGTTGATACAGGCCAGCGTCGCTACCCGCTTAGGATACTTTCCGGCAAGACACCATGCAATCACAGCTCCGATACTGGTACCCATAAGATGAAAGGGACGATCCGCCCATCCAAGCTCATCGGCAATTGCAAGTATATCTTTGACAAACTCCCTTACAACATATGCATTCGCTCTTTCAGGTCGCGCACCCGGACAGTAACCCCTCAGATCAGGCGCAACAGTTCGGAATCCAGCCTCAGCTAATTTTGGCAACTGATGGTGCCACTCCCAGCTCGTTCGGGGCAAACCATGCAGTAATATTAGCAACGGGCCCTCTTCCGGTCCATCTGACAAGGCATCAAACGTGAATCCCCGTGCTTTGATTTGGATACGGTTCATATTCCTCCTTATGTATCATCATTTTTATAATATTTGAATGGACCCTACTTGAAATTTTAACTCTTTAGATACTTTTTATAATAAAAATATATTATTATTTAGCACAGTAATGATCATTACCAAGTAATCTATAAAAACAGAAAATTAGAAATTGAGTATGATTTAAAATGAGTGATGCAGATACTGAAACAAAATATGAACCTTTTAGTAATAAAAAGATGATTGCCTTTGTCTTTGGAGGAACAATCATATCAACAATGATTGAAATGCGAAGTTGGGTTCAATTATACATGATATGGGGGCTCAGATTATCCATTGCCTTTGTCGTGTTAGTTTTTGCTATATATGTTATTTGGGATGCAGTCAACGACCCCCTTACAGGATATTTACTAGACAAATCCAAGAAATTTACCTCTAAACATGGCAAGCGATATCCTTTTATCGTGATCGGTATGATAGGAGGTATTGCCATGCTCCTATTAATGTTTTTGCCAATAACTCCAAATCCTATTATTGCCGTAATCTGGATTTTATGTTTTTTAGTCGCATGGGACCAATTTCAGACTTTGGCTGAATTAAGTCTTCAAGGTTTAATCACTGATAGGTTTAGAGATACTCCCCAACGGGCAAAGTATGGGAGTTATCAAGTCTTGATAAATAGAATTTTTTTGGTAATAAAAGGAATATCGATTCCAATAGCACTTGGATTGTTTGGAGGGATTAGAACTCCAACTGCTTATATCTTCACAATGATTTTCGTATGTGTAATGCTTGCAGTATTATTAATTCCATTTCTAATAGCTGCACGTGAACCAGAAGAAATGGTAGAATTACGTACAAAATTAGATCAAGAAGGTAAAAGTGCATCAGCTTCTTTCATTGTAGCACTAAAAAAAGCTTTTAGGGATAAAAATTGGGTAACTGTTGTGTTTTGCACTCTTACCTACGCAGTCGCGTATTTTTGTGTTTCAATTGGAGGTACCTTATATATTGTTAATGGCTTGGGATTACCAATAGAGGTACTTGCTTTGTTTGCAATAGCGCAACTTGTCCCAGCTTTCATTTCCATACCATTTTGGATGAAATTTACAAAGAAACTAGGTGCAAGAAAAACATACATGTTAAGCTTTACATGGATAATTGTTTTAGCTCCTGCTTTTCTATTCTTGGCGTGGAGTCTTATTCCGGCTCTGATACTTGTAGGTTTAATTGCTACTGGATGGGCGGGCGTTAATGTTAGTTTTCCTGCCGTTTATTCCGAGGCTATTGATAATGCTACCGTGAAAACGGGTTACCGTGAAGAAGGTTCTTATCTAGGGGTATTACGGTTTTTTTCTGCTACTGCAATTTTTTGGTGGAGTATAATCTTCTTGATTGTGTCAACCATAACTGGATATGATCCTAGTATTGAATATACTCAAGCAAATCCTCCTACGCTAATACAAAGAATCGGACTAAACATGCAAGTATCGGTTATCCCCGCGATTCTTCTGCTAATTGCAATCCTCATCTTCTCTAAATATAATAAAATAACTAAAGAAGTTGCCATCGAAAACAAGAAAAAACTAATTGAGATGGGGCTATAACTCAACTTTTTATATCCTTTTTTTTTTAAATCTTATTTTTAATTTGTTACACTTCTAAATTGGCTGAGGTTAATCAGATCTATGATATGCAATGAAAATAACTATTTGCCAAGGAGTGTTCGAGGATTTCTACGGCAAAAAATGAATCTTTATAAATGGCATCCCGAGTTAGCTAATAACATGTAAAATCAAATAGTTTTAACAAAACAATATATTTTTTCTACAATTTCATTATGTAATTTTTAATCAGAATTCTGAGACTTTAACCGTACACCCAATTTTACCTTTAAAAACTTCTTTAGCATTCACTATTATCAACTTACGGTTCATATTCCTCTTTATATAACATCATTTTTATAGTATTTGAATGAACCTTAATGCTACAAAAAACTTGAAATTTAAAATTTTTCAAGAAAATCAGACTCTGAATTTACCCTTTATGAAAGATAAAGGAAATAAAAAATTAGGCATAGAACATACTCCTTCCTACTCGTCCCAATTTGTCCTATTGAGCGTGTTCAGCCAGATGTTCAAGCAATAGACGGGTTATCGTTTCTGGCTCCTTTTGAAGTGCGAAATTGCGCGCAACTTCGAGGATCTCGAATCGATAGGGCCCCTTAACATAATGCGCATTGGCTTCAGCCGCCTCCCGGGATACATTGCCTGCCTTTCGGGGCCAAATGTACAGAGTGGGCATGACAACCGGTTTTAGTCGTTGAATTTGGTAGTGAATGCCCCATCGGGCAAGTGCCCGATACCAGTTATAAACGGCCCGAAGCGCCTCTTCGCTGCTGAACGCCTCACGATACGGGTCAGTCTCTTCGGCAGGCAAGTCCATGAGTTTAAGGGTAAGCTCAAACATTTTCAATTCATTACCTTCTTTTCTGGAATAAGTTATATAACTCATCTTGTGCTTTTGTTTATCCGCCGCATTTGTCGCCATCACCTCGGCAAATGCCATCGGATGTGGAATGTTGATGCAGGCCAGCGTCGCTACCCGCTGAGGATACTCTCCGGCAAGACGCCATGCGATCACAGATCCGATACTGGTACCCATAAGATTAAAGGGACGATCCGCCCATCCAAGCTGATCGGCAATTGCCAAGATATCTTTGACAAACTCATTTTCATTATATGCCTCCACCCCTTCAGGTCGCGCACCCGGGCAGTATCCCCTTTGATCAGGCGCAACAGCTCGGAACCCAGCCTCAGCTAATTTTGGCAGCTGATGGTGCCACTCCCAGCTCGTTCGGGGCAAGCCATGCAGTAACAATAGCAATGGTCCCTCTTCCGGCCCATCTGACCAGGCGTCAAACGTGAATCCGCGAGCTTTGACTTGGATACGGTTCATACTCCTCCTTATGTAACATTATTTTTATAGTATTTGAATGAACCCTAATGTTGCAAAAAACTTGAAATTGAAAAATTCTCTCACTGATACTTTTCAGTTTGGGAACTTTTTTCATTATTTCGCTCATTTTTTCTTGATATTTCGGATCTTTCGCTCTTTCTCTGTTTATTTCCGTCATTTTTTCCAGCCATTTCGGATCTTTCGCTCTCTCTTTCCTTTCGTTGAGTTGTTTTTCAATATACTCCTTCTCTTGCCATTTTTCTTTACCGATTTTACTTAAATTTTCTAATACTTCTGGACGTCCTTTTCCACCTTCTCCACCTTCTGTCATATTATATCCTTTATCAGGATTCATTGAATCATATTCTTTAACGTAAAACTTTTCTTTTTGACTTAATTCTGGTTTACTATTAGCAATATCTATTTGTTTCAAATCCCAAACATCAGGATCATATTTATTTATAGAATTATCTAAATGCCTTCCTATTATTTTTTTTTCTGGATTTGCTTCTCTTTCTTTTTTTAAAGCTTTAGCATCACCTAAATGAACTTGCCATCTCTCTTTTATTGTTTTTTCTGTTTTACCTACATATACTTTCCCAGTTGCATTGTTTGTGGCTAAATAAATATAACCAAACGGTTTTTTTTCAGTCTTAACCATTTCTGAAGGAATACCCATTTTAAAATCTATTTAAAAATAAGTATTTAAATGGCAATCATCAAGAACCATTGCTAATTTAATGAGAACTTAAGAAAAGAAAAAGATGAAATTAAATAAAAAAATGATTTTAAAATAGAAATAAAAAAGAGAAAAAAAAAAAAAACTAAATTATGCTCACATTGGCGGCATCCCGCCCATACCCGGCATCCCACCACCCATTCCTCCCATACCTGGAGGGCCGCCCATACCTGGACCTCCTGGGGGCATTGGGGGCATTGCAGATTTGGCTCCAGCGATGATGTCGTCGATAGACAAAATCATTGATGCGGCTTCCACGGCGCTTTTGATAGATTGCGCTTTCACGACGGTAGGTTCGACGACTCCCACTTCCATCATGTTATTGATGATATCTCCCGTATCTAGGTCAAAAGCGGCGAATTTATATCCTTGTTGATGGATGGCTCTCAGTTTCATCAAAATGTCTATTTGGTCTAAACCGGCGTTTTCAGCTAAAGTCTTTGGTACAATGTCCATACTATCAGCAAAAATTTCAACCGCAAGTTGTTCTCGTCCGCCTAACGTTGAAGAGAATTTTCTTAATTGAATCGCCGTCTCCAATTCTGGAGCACCGCCTCCACCTACGATTTTCTGGTCTTCTACGACGTCCCTAATTACGCAGAGAGCGTCGTGAATTGCTCTTTCTACCTCGTCAACGATGAGTTCAGTACCACCACGAATCAATATTACAACGGATTTTGGATCTTTACATTCTTCGATAAAAATCCAACTATCTTTCATAATTTTGCGTTCCTCTACTAAGCCAGCGTACCCCAGTTTGTCCGATGCGATATCGTTGAAATCCGTATAAATTGCTCCCCCGGTCGCTTTAGACAATTTTTCGATATCTGACTTTTTCACTCTGCGTATTGCCATAACACCCGCTCTCGAAAGGAAATGTTGCGCCATATCGTCAATTCCCTTCTGGCAAATAACGACATTTGCTCCTGAATTAACAATTTTATCGACCATATTTCGAAGCATTCTTTCTTCTTCGTCTAGGAATAGTTGAATTTGTTCTGGGCTGGTAATTTGTAGTTTGGCATCAAATTCCGTTTTTTCAATTTCTATAGCTGATTGGATTAGCAGAATTTTAGCGTCTTTTATAATCTTTGGCATTCCAGGACTTACGACTTCTTTATCTAGGATAATCCCTTTAATCAATCCCGTCTCGTCGATGCTTTCTCCCTCTTTTTTTTGAATCTGTACTTTTTCGATATCTGCGACCCATTCTCCTTCAATTTGTTCAGCAACGGCTTCAATTGCGTTCATACAAATCACCGCTAGTTGTTCTTTCGATTCAGATACAATTTTTGAGGACATACACGTCATTGCGGCGTTTTTAAGCCCGGCTTTATCGTCAATCCCACTTTTTATAGACATACTGTCGAGAATTTCGAGAGCTTTATCAGCAGCTTTTCGAAAGCCTTCAGTAATGACTGTTGGGTGAATCTTTTGCTTTAAAAGTCTCTCGGCTCGTTTTAAAAGTTCACCAGCAAGAATTACAGATGTAGTAGTTCCATCTCCGACTTCAGAATCTTGGGTTTTTGCGACTTGTACCATCATCTTAGCGGCAGGATGTTGAACATCGATTTCCTTTAAGATCGTAGCGCCATCGTTAGTAATTACGACATCTCCAAACTGGTCGACCAGCATTTTATCCATACCTTTCGGACCAAGGGATGTTCTTATAGCTTCAGCGATAACTTTTGCGGCAGCGATGTTATTCTCCAATGCATCTTTACCACGAGTTCTTTGGGTGCCTTCCCTCATTATTAATATTGGTTGTCCACCAAGTTGTGCCATATTCTTATCACACTATTTTAATTTATTGATTTTATTATTCGTTAAATATTATATTCTTTATATAGATCTCTAAGTCATAAAATTAAAAAAGTTTACGAAATTTTCCTTTTTCTTTTAAAAACAAGTTAAGAACTTATTATATAAATTATAAAAAATTTATCTACTAAGACTTCTCGTTTTAATGAGTCTTTTGTAGTAATTAATTAATATTAAAAAAATAATTTTTCACAAATCTATTTTAAATCTGCAATAGCACTGTTAGTCGTTTGGTGCACAATATTCTTCATAGATTCGTAGTCATTATCAGACAAATTTTCATCAACGTGCGATTGTAATTTTAACAAATTTTCAAGCTTTTGTAAAGCGCCCTTTATTCTTTCTCTCTCTTCTTTTGATTTAGCTGCGTTGAAATATATATCTAAAAAGGTAATCTTTTCCAGAACCAAACTTGTTAATTTATCTCGATTTGTTTCAAAGGCGAAAGCGTTCGAAGCTTTAGGTTTTTTGAATCGCTTTATTATTAATCGCCTCATTATTATCACAATTATTTTTTTTTTTTTTTAATTTAAACTTTGCTAATGAATATTAATAAATGTAAATCTTGTTTTTTAGTCTTTCCTTACAATTTTAGCAATTTATTAATAAAATAATTTAGACCAGATTAATGAATTTTTAAGTTATTCTTAAAACAAAGAATTTTAATTAAAATTGGGCTATTTTTCTTTATTTTATTAATTCTCTCTTTTTTGGACGTAAATCTTTGCCACGACAAACCCGGCATTTAGTAGCATTTAGAGGATTAAGTGCTCCACATCTACGACATACGCTTTTCATGAGTAAATGGTATCGTGCTATTTTCCGCTTATAAGGATCGTCAATAGGGCTCATCGTTTATTCAAGCTTTCTATTTTTCTACTTAAAAAGTTGTTTTTATATAAAAATAAATTTAAGAATAATTTGGAATAGACACGATCTAAAATAAAATTTTGGAATATCCTTCACTTTTAGAAGCAAGTGGCTTTCAATTTAAGTAAAATTAAAATTTAATCGTTAATAGAATATAAGTAGTTGATTTAGTAAATAATTGAATATATTATTAATAAAAAAGAAATTAGTTGAGTAAATTTGCCGCGAGAAATAACAGACGGAGAAAGGTTTCTTGAATTAGCAGAGTATTCCTATCATTGTCGCGTTAAGCGTTTAAAAGATATTGTTAAACTAAAGCTGAGGACGAAGAAAATTCTTTATACGTTAAAAACTGATCCTGTTTCTGCCGAACGCTTATTAAGAAATATAAAATGCGATATTATTGAGTTGTAAATTCAAAGGAAATATATTAAAATTTGGTATTAATTGATGAAACATCTTCCCGTATGCCAAACCGATTTGGTTTCAGGATTCTTGTGTAATATTTGTCAAAAAAAACTTGATGTGGGAGAGATTACTGAATTTGAAATAGATCTCGCAAGAGATTTAATTGAGCTGGAGGAAAATAACAACGATATATACGGATTTTTGAAAGATATATCATTTTATAAAGCAATTGACTACGAAGATGTTGTAATCATAGTAGTTGGTAAAAAAGATAAGTTGAGAATGACTCAAAAATTGATAGATTGGATAAAAGAAAAATACGAAATCGACGAAATTATTTTAATTGAAAGAACTAATAAAATAAGACCTGTGGTTGAGAGCCTAATTGCTCCAGCTAAAGTTTTATCCATAAATGAAATCTTTTTAGCAACTGGAGATGTCGAATTTAAAGCAGTTATACGAGGATCAGATATGAAAGATGTATTATTTACTATAGATGAGCTTGAGGATTTAATCAAAGAGCTAACGGGAAATATTACTCGCATTGAAATTCAATAAGCAGTTAATTTAAAAATCTAATTTTTTTTATTGTATTGGGTTAGGATTCTTGAAGGAATATAAGCAAACTATCTTAATTCGGACAGATTTAAAGATGGGGTCTGGAAAAAAATGTGCCCAGGCGTGTCATGCGAGTGTTTCAGCCTCCGATCTAGTTCGAGTTAAAGATAAGAAAGTTTGGAAGATTTGGAAACAGTCAGGACAAAAGAAGGTCGTTCTTAAAGTAAGTGGGATGGATGAATTAAGAGATATTTTAAAAAAACTTGAGGATCAAAAAATAATATATTTTCTCGTAAAAGATGCTGGGTTAACTCAATTAGCTCCAGGTACAACAACAGCTTTAGGGATAGGGCCCGTTTTGTCAACGGAAATAGATAAAATCACGGGAGACTTAAAATTATTATAAGTGAAGGATAAAATAAATTGCCCGTAGAACAAAAGAATAATACTTATTATTTCAAAGGCAACGATGAAAAAGAAATAGAGAAGTTTGTAGGGATAGAGACTTATAGCACTTCCGAAATTAAAGGTGTTCCTGCAATATATAAACATAACTTTAAAGATTTTATAGTAAAAGAAATAACGAGTACTGGGAAAATCCTTGAGATAAAAGGAGATTTTTACAATTATTCTTTTTCAGAAGAATCAAAAGATAAATACACTACTTTCAATTTGGTTAAAATTAACAAGGATACTTTTGAAGCGATAGGAGATCTTAAAAAAGCTTTAAAAATTCCATCGAGCTTAATCCATTATTCTGGTTTAAAAGATAAGTGTTCCATGAGCGTACAAAAAGTTTCAATTAAAGGAGACTTTATCGGTAAACTAAAAAAGTTAAAAATTAGGGATTTATTCTTTAGAGATATCAAACCTACTAAAAAACGCGTAAAATTAGGAGGCAATTGGGGGAATAATTTTACTATCGTTTTAAGAGATATAGAAAATAAAAAAAAGTTAAAAGAAATTATTGATGCGAAGATCAAGATTTTAGTGGAATATGGTTTTCCTAATTATTTTGGTTTACAAAGATTTGGAAAATACCGCTCAAACTCTCATAACATAGGGCGATACCTTTTAGGAGAAGATTATGAAAGGGCATTTGCAGAATATGTGTCAATAGTTTACTCCACTGAATGTATTGAATTACAAGAAATTCGTAGTAATCTTAATAAAAGCGGAGATCTTAAAAAAGCCTACGATTCTTTCCCTAAAAGTTTATATTACGAAAGATCAATGATTAAACATTTAATAAATAATCCGGGAGATTATAAGGGAACTTTTAACACTCTACCTGCTGATTTAAATACATTAATGGTAAGTTCATTTCAATCATATATTTTTAATAAAATGATTTCTTTGCGAGTTAAAAAGGGAAATCCACTATTTGAGCCAATTAAAGGGGATGTTATAGCCATACTTGAAGACGACAACGGTCATATTACTAAAATAAAATATATTTATGGAGGGCTCTACGACAAATATTTAGAAAAAGCAATTAAGTCAAATAGAGCGGTAATGGTTGTTCCAATTATAGGATATAACACTAATTTGGACGATTTTCCTCTTATGAAGGATCTATTCAGAGAAATTATTGAACTTGAGGGTATTGACGATGCCCTTTTTAAGAGCAAATTAATGCGTCAGAATGAATTTAAAGGTTCTTTTAGAGCTATGACGGTTAAACCTACGGGATTAAAAATTATTGAACTAAAAGACGACGAACTTTTCCCTGATAAAAAGAAATTAAAACTTGAGTTCTCACTGCCGAAAGGATCTTACGCCACTTTGCTTCTTAGAGAATTATTAAATTAAATTGTTAATCAAAAAATGTTTCAAGTAAAAACGGGGGATTGAACGACATTGTGAGCTCTTACTTTGGACGATGTTCGAGTTTTACTTTTATAACTATCGAAAACAATGAGATTAAAGCTGTTAAAACGGTTTCTAATCCTAATGTTGATGCAAAGGGAAGTATGGGTGTAAATGCAGCGCAAATTGTAGGGATGAATAACGCTAATATTGTTATTGTTGGAATATTAGGACCAAACGGGCTCAAGCATTAAGTTCATCAAATTTAAAAATACTTCAAGCCCCTGAACAACAATTAAATATCAAGCAGGTTATAGATTTATATATGCAGGAAAAATTACAGGAATTAAAAGAAACAGGTATAAACGCGCACTGTGTAAAAAGCGAAGACCAATAGAATGATAACATTTATTGAAGATTTAATTAATTAATTTTAATTTCATAAAACTTTATAGTTTCAATTCCAAAGATATCTATTACCTTTACTGCTATTTTATGTTTACCTGATTTATCATAACAGAAAGAGTCAGAAATAAATTTCAACGATCTCTTTTTCGGAGTTCTATATGAAACCCATATATTATTAAATACACCATTTTTATCGTTAAAATCAATTGACCAATAATCAATCCAGTCTTTCCAGGTTTCTATTTTATCTTTAATTTTATCAATTACTAAATCTTCGTAAGGACTCTTATAGTAGATTAATTCAATAACAACATTCTTTTCTTGAATCGTAGTTCTAATTTTAAATACGGGTTTTTCAATATCCAATATTTTGTCTTCTTTCTTAAAATTATTTCTGAAAAACTCATCAAATATTACTGGTTCTTCAAGATTTTTAATAGCGAGGATTTTAAACGGTCGAGCTTCTTTACTATACTTTTTTGTTTTTTTAAAAATGTCGTAAGTATTACTAATATCCAACAATCTTTTCCTTATAATGTGAATTGCGTGCTTATTTGAATCGCAACCAATCCATCTTCGTTTAAGCTTTTTTGTAATTATTAATGATGTGCCAGAACCACAAAAAAAATCAGCTACTAAATCATTTTTGTTAGTTGATGCTAACATAATTCTTTTTAAAAGGTGTTCTGGTTTTTGCGTAGAAAAACCTTGATATTCTATTGTATTTGCTCTAATGTAAGGGATATCGCTCCAGACATCTCTCGGAAATATGCCTTTTTGAGTCACATAAACTTTTCGCGATAATTTTTTTCCATTATGGCTCCCACCTCTATAATAGTATATCCCCTTATCGTCTTTTTTAAGAGCGTTTTTAACTCTATCAGAATATTCCATATAGATCTCGGGATCATCGTTAAAAATATAATCGTTCGATTTTGAATAAAACAATATTACATCAAAAGAACGTATGTAAAACCTTCTTGTTCGAACAGATGCAGCTGGATACGCCCAAATAATCTCATTTCTAAAGGTCTCACTCCCAAATATCTCGTCCATAATAATTTTAATATAATGGCTCACATGCCAATCAAGATGTACGTATATACTGCCATTTTTAGCAAGTAATTCCTTCATTAGCAGCAATCTTTCAAAAATGAAGTTTAAATAAGAATCAAGTCCTTCTTTCCAAGTGTCACTATAAGATTTTTTATTTATCCATCGTTTTGATTGATTGGATGTACTGTCATCGCCTATATAAATTTTAAAATTAAAATCTCCACCAGTAGCAAAAGGGGGATCTATATAGATGAGATTTATTTTTCCTGAGAACTCACTTAATAAAGAAGCCATAATTGAAAGATTATCTCCACAAATTAAGAGATTCTCCCAATTTTCAATAACTCCTACTCTTTTTTGTTGTTCTTGATTATAATTACAAGTTTCTATAGCTCGGAAAGGATGCGATTTTAGATTTTTAGATACTTCCTTTCTTATTTCCCTTTTACCTCTCCAATTTAGATTTACCATAAAATATTCCCTTATTGTATTTCAGAAATGTTCTTTCAATTTATTTCTAATATTATTAACAATTATTATATTTTCATTTCTTCTTTAATAATATTAAAATTCAAGTGAGAATTAAAATTCAATTTATTTCAAATTAAAAATAATCGCAAAAATTTACTTTCCTAACTTATTTAATCAAAAAATTTAATTTTTTTAAATTTTTATCAAATATAATTGAAAAATTATTCTGCTTCAATGTAATTATGATTGACGAATTAGAGGAATTAGACGATTGGAGAAAAACACATTATACTAAAGATGTAACCCCAGAATTAGCAGGTCAAGAGATTACCATAGCTGGCTGGGTTCGAAATTATAGAGATCTTGGAGGATTAAAATTTATCAATCTTCAAGATAAATATGGGGAACGACAAATTACGATGAAAAAAGGAGTTGTATCTGACGATGTTTTCGAAAAGGCAAAAGTTGGGTATCAATATTGTATTATGGTCAAGGGGAAAGTAAAAGCGTTTAAAAAAGCTCCAGGTGGAATTGAAATTATTCCCTCTGAAATAAAGATTTTAAATAAAACTCCTGAAAAGCTTCCAATTGACATGACAGGCGAAACTATTTCAGAACTCGATCTTAGACTAAATAATCGTGCATTAGACCTTAGGACCTTAAGAAATCAAGCAATTTTTAGTATACGAGGAGAAGTTCTTAGATCTATTAGAAAATTTTTATTTGCTCACGATTTTACGGAGATAACAACTCCAAAAATTATAGGATCTGCTACAGAAGGGGGTACTGAATTATTTCCAATAATATATTTTGATAGAGAAGCGTTTCTTGCTCAGTCAGCGCAATTATATAAGGAACAATTAAGCGGAGTGTACGAAAGAGTTTTTGAAATAAGCCCTTGTTTTAGAGCAGAGAAGAGTCATACTAAAAGACATTTATGCGAAATATTTACTCTAGATATTGAAATGGCTTTTGCTGACATGAGTGATATTCTCAAAATTTTAGAAGAATTAGTTCATGAGGCAATAAAAAATATTAGAGAAAATCAAATGGATGCTTTAAAGTTCCTTAAAATGGAAAATAAAACAGTAATTCCAGAAATCCCATTCCCTAGATATTCTTACGACGAAATTAATGAAATGGTTAATACGAAATTTGGAATAAATATAGAATGGGGGGAAGATATATCAACAGAAGCGTATCGTAAGCTAGGCACAGAATTGACTGGATATTATTATATCACCCATTGGCCAATGATAATAAAGCCATTTTATATAATGCCCTCAAAAGATCCGAAATACAGCGAGTCATTTGATTTACAGATGGGAATGTTAGAATTAACCTCAGGCGGAACGAGAGTTCACAATAGTGAGCAACTGAAGGCAGCGTTAGAAGCTAAAGGTTTAAATCCTGCATCGTTTGAATCTCATTTAAATATTTTTAAATTTGGAATGCCCCCACACGCAGGCGTCGGATTAGGTATAGCTCGATGGGTGACATTCTTATGCGGATTAGACGATATCAGAGAGGCCGTCATGTATCCTAGGACGCCTGAACGATTAACACCTTAATTATTTAGTTAAAATTCTTTTATTTTGAATCAGATATGAGCGAAGATTATATTCAAGATTATGTAAAAGCTGGAAAGGCAGTAATAGCGGCCAAAAAGTTAGCGAAAAGACTCATCAAACCTGATACGTTATTTTTAGAAATCGCAAACAAATGTGAAGCAGAGATCATAAATAATGGATGTAAATTAGCCTTTCCTGTTAATATATGCTTAGATAATATCACGGCACATTATTCTCCTCCTATTGAGGATAAAACTATTGTCCCCGAAAAAGGGCTATTAAAAATTGATATTGGAGCCCATCATAATGGTTATATTGCAGATTCAGCCTTTACAATCAATATTGATAATGACGCCGTACTTCAAAACTATGTAGAAGCAGCTATAGAAGGACTCGAAGCTGCAATCGCTTTGTTTAAACCTGGCACTAAACTATTCGAATTGGGTGAGGCAATTGCTGAAAAAATTTTTGCTCGCGGTTTAAGACCAATTACAAATCTTGGAGGCCACGAATTAAAACAAAATGTTCTACACGCAGGTCCTTTTATTCCCAATTTTAAAGATTTAAGGCATAAAAACGTGTTGAAACCAGGAGATGCTTACGCTTGCGAACCATTCGTGACATCAGCTTCGGGTAGAGGAATGGTTAAAAATGGACCGCATTCGTATATCTATAGATTTGTAAAAAAAATAAAAAAGAATATGCCTTACGAGCAAATTGGGTATATGAACAAAATCGAAAGTTATTGTAAACGACTTCCTTTTTCTCCAAGATTTATAGAAAATAACCAGCTTATCCCAAAAAATAAAATTGAAAGAACAATTAACGCTTTCGTAGGGAAAAAAATCCTCGATCACTATCCTATCTTCATTGAAATGACTGGAGAACCAGTTGCCCAATGTGAACATACAATGGTTATTGATATGGAGGGTCAAACAATAGTTACTACAAGAGAATGAATTTAAAAGTTTGTCTATTTTACTTCATCAGTTGTATAATAAAAAAGCTTGCTTAAAATCACAACATTTTTCATTCCTTTTACTTTTATTTTGCGAGTTGCCGCTTTTTTGGCCATAGCTCCTTTTGAAAGTTTTCCCATAGCCAAATCAAGAAATAAATTAGTTGACATTTCCAGAAAACCATCGCATTCTTTTTTAAGCTTTTTTAAGACTGCTTTATCGTCGTTTCGTAGACCTTCTACCTTTAAAGTAGCTTTATCAACTATTATTAATGCTGCATACTTAGCATCTTTAGCATTTAAAAGAAGTCTGAAATTATTATAATCTTTAAATCTATCTTTAAATCTTTCTTTATTATTGACCGGCTCTAAAAGATGAGATATAACGGATGCAAAACCCCTTAGTTTCTTTGGTTTCGAACTTTTTGTTGACATTTTCTTTTCAATTATTAAAATTATTATATTGAAATAATTAATAGTTAAAAATAAATAAAATTTGTATGTTAAAGTAGCTTATTACTAATATAATATCTTAGTTATTTCTAAAAAAAAAATTATGAATCAGTATGTTCTTCAAGAGCAACATACTATTGTAATTGATTTTAATGAGAATCAAATTGTTTCCACCAGAGAATGACATAAGAAATAAAATCACAGCGATCCTCCTATGCGCAGGAGAAGGAATTAGACTTAAAGAGGTTACCAGGACTATTCCAAAACCGTTGATAAAAATTGAATCGTTAAATAATGATACTATACTGGGTCATTCTATTAATAATTTAGCTAATCTGGGAATTAAACGAATTGCTATTGTAAAAGGACATTTGGGAGAAAAAATTGAGGAATTTATTTGCTCTCTTAAGAAAAGTGATCCTAACTTGGAAAATAAACTTGAAACAATTGATTCAGGAACTCAATATAAATTAGGACCATTATATTCGTTTCTTTCAATAACTAAAAATAAAACTATTTTTAAAAACGAATTTAATTACATTCTAATTCCTGGAGATACAATTTTTCAACTTAACCTTATAAGCCAAGTTATTTCTCTAGCAATAAATAATTTAAGTCTAATTCAAAAATTCCCCCTTATATTTTACAGAAAAATAAATACTGAAGCCTTAAAAGAAAATTTAAAGTATAAAAAAAAAATTTCAATCGCAGATGTTGAAAAAACGGGTTCGCGAAAATTATTAAAAGAAATTAAGCAATTAGAATTACAATATCACCACAAACCTAATTTTATAAGGCAAGTGATACCCCTATTTATTTTTTCTTATAATTTTATTAACGAAATTATAGAAGCTGAGAAAAAAAGTTCGGTACATACGATAAGGGAGATTATTAACTCTATAATAAAAGAAAATAGAAAGGCTTTTGCCATCAAAATTGATAAGAACTATGAATTTTACGATATCGACTATAAAATAGATTTAATTAATTATAATGATATAGAAAAAAACAAGGGACAATAGTAAAACTCCGAAATTTTGTTAATTCTCTGAGATTTAGATTCAGCGGAATTAAGAACTCCTGAGAATTTACAATCATATCATTCGGAATAAAAGTCCCTTTCTATTAAGCATTTACATATAAGACGAATATAGTTGTAGCGTGCCAAATATTAAGCATATTTCGATGTTTCAAGCGTACTTGTTAACTCCTTTTTTACAACTTATTAAATACGATTTTCAGTGTACGCTTCCGTTTAAAAGTACGATTTCGCAGAGTTGTTAGTGGATTATTAATTGTATCAGGTAAAACTATAGAAAAATATGAAAACAATTTTATACCGAGAGGATTGTTCTATAATAAATTTTTACGATTTTATGTATAAGTAATGTTATTTTAAAGTATTTTTAGTACGATGTACTAAAGGATTGTATGCAAATTATTATTGAGACATACGATATTTAATCAAGGTGATATTTCGAACCCATGAAATAAAAAAAATCTTGTCGGAAACAAAGAACTGATAAAGAAAATGGTTGCTATTGCTTTTTTGCTTAAACGATGTTTGCGCAACTAAAACCAATGATTACTATTGTCCATAATTAATATAACAAAATGAATATTTAAATGTTCCTATTAAAAAAATATAAATATTTTCATATATTTTATTTATAAGTTATGCCTGGTGGAGATGTTCCCATTAAAATTGAGCTTTTCAAAATAGCTACTTTAGAAGCGTTGATTGATAGAATTTTTGCTCCAATTAGCGCTGACGCTATTCTTGATAAAATGCCGTTTGTTATGAAGGGCAGGTTCAGTTTTGGCTCAAAAAAATATTGGACTCTCCCAGGTTTAGGATTAAGAGAAGGTACAAACCCAAAATCAACTAAAGATGTCGAAAAAGGAGAAATAGTCTATAATCCAAAAACCGACGAATTGATTATAGTTTTAGAGAGCCTTGAGATGCCAAATAAGGTGAATAAGATCGGAAGAATTACTAAAAATCTCGATTTAGTTCAAAACGCCAGAAATGGATTAAATACCAAAGTATTAAAAGTAAATTAAGATTGCTGATGCCTGTTGCTAAAAATTTAACTTTAGTTTTTATGTTCTTTTATATCGCAGTAGTTATTTATCTATTAGCTTTTTTTTTAGTACCAGATGTCCAAATTGCGATTATAAAATCAAGACATAATCTAGCAAATATTACGGAAGGCTATAATTATTTATGGGCTCTTTTAATCGCACTTATTATATGTTTTATAGGAAGCGCTTCTATAGGCTTCCCTGTTCCGTTTCCGTTTATTCTTTTTTCTCTCTCAAATTCAGTTTATATAAAATATTCAAACAGAGGCTTAATAATAGAGCAAATATTGATGACCGGATCTTTTTGGTTCGAAATCATGGGGATTGCAATCGCTGGAGGTTTAGGTTGCGCTTTAGGAGAACTTACAAGTTTTTTATTGGGAATAGGAGCAAAAAAAATTGCTGAAAAAAAGGAAGGTGAATCACATACTCTTAAGAATATTGAGGGATTTGGGAAACTTATACTTGATCATCCAAAAAGTATGTATCTCTATATATTTATATCTAGCGCTTTAAACCTATAAATATAAGAGTAGAAAGAAAATTCATAGATATAACGTTATTAACACTAAATCATAAGAGTGTTATGTTTTAAAGAACTATTTGCTGTATTTTATTTTAAAATAATTTTAATCAGATTTAAGGTAAACTTATGATTGAAAGATATTATACTTACACGGTAAGTCATTGTTCAAAAGCAATAGAATTTGGATTTAGATGGCTATTGGATGAATTAGAGAGATATAACTCATTAAAAGGGTGTATTCTCTCGGCTGGTAAAGGGAATTTTTGTGATAGACACACGGAAGTATACAGGGAAGGTTTAGGAGAAGCTTTTGTAAAAAAGATTTGTAAAGATGGATACATTAACATAAACGGAAAAAGAATTGAAATGCAATATCCCAGCAATATACATTTATCTTCTTTTACTTCTGTTATTGCTTTTTATCCGTACAAAAAATTAATCAAAAAAATAGAAGAAAGTATTGCATCTAGTTATCGTACTGATCGAAAATATCTCCCATCAAATCCGAATGCTCTTCCAAAATCAATTCTGATAATACCTTGGATCGAATTCGAAGTGGATAGTTGGATAGAAAGATATAATCCCCAGCCAATTGATATTGATTGTGCCGAAGGATATAAGTTTGGATCATGTCGCAAATTATATATTAAATGAATAAAAATGGCTTGACTTCAAGTTGAGTAGATTTTCATCCGCTGTGGGGAGGACGACTATGCGTCTCCTAGTTTCATGATTAATTTGTGATAGACGATGTAATTAGGGAAAACAAATATATAATTGTTGTGTGTATTTTAGAATAAGACAAGACTAATAATATAATTTAAAAAATAAAGATATATTCAAATTATAAAGACATCACAAAAAATTAAAAATAAGCAAGGTAGTTTTATCAATTTAGAAGATGATTTATTGTATCAGTATAGAGAATTATGACAAATTAAGAATTGTTTGAAAAAAAATAAAATAATTGAGAGAAAATGGCTAGAAGTATATTAGCAAAAGCTAATCCACATATCTTAATTTGGGCTAGAAATTCTATTGGATATACTCTTAGGGAAGCTGCAAATAAATCTGGTATTGCTTACAGAACTCTTCGAAAGGCCGAAAACCATATAAAATTGCTTAGCGTTACTCAATTACGTAAATTAGCTACACTATATAAAAGGCCTCTACCTATATTTTACTTAAAAAAGATACCTCAAGATTTAGAATTACCCGATTTCCGATCTCGACGAAAAGAAGAGGGTTTAGAACTATTGTCAGGTAAACTTAAATTAAAAATTAGAGAGATTTATGAAAAGAAAAAAGTTGCTGAAGAACTATATAAAAGTCTTAATATATCTTATAAATATGATTTCATTGAATTATTTACAGAAAATGTACATCCAAAGTATGCTGCTAAAGAAATTAGAACTTTACTTAATATTCACACCGAGGATTTAAAAACACTTAAAGACAATGAAGTTTTAAAGTTCTGGATAAATAAAATCGAGCAATTAGGAATCTTAGTTTTTCAATACCAAGAAATTGATCCGAGTATAATGCGAGGATTTGTATTTGCTAATACACCATACCCAACTCTTGCAATTAATCAAAGAGATACATTTTATGCTAGAGTCTTTACCCTAGTACATGAAATCTCACATATCATTATAAATGAGTCTGGAATAATCGATCCTTTTTATTCTATATCAGATAAAAGAGATAAAACAGAACAATTTTGTAATTCTGTCGCCAGCGAGACTTTAATTCCTCAAGATGAATTTAATAATGTCATTAAAAGTAAAAGTTTCAATAATAAACTTGATGTAGAGAAATTTTTAGCGAAGGCTACTAGCATCTGGAAAGTAAGTTATTCTGTTATTTTAATTCGTCTAAAAAAATCAAAAAAAATTTCAGGGCAGTTATACAATGAATTAAAAGGCGAATTAGATACAAAAAAGAAGAAAAGTAGAGGCGGAGGGGATTATTATAGATTATTTTTTAGCAAAACTTCAAATAATTTTCTTCAATTAGTTTTTAAAGGATTAGAATCCAATCAGATTACATATTATGATGCAATGAAATATCTAAAAGTAAGTTATAAAGTACTCAATACTATTGAACAACAGTTAGTGTGGGAGAGTTAAGTTGATTTTCTCATTTGATGCAAATGTCTTTATTGATATGAAGAAGTATTATCCAAGAGAATCAAATAATAAATTATGGGAAATAATTGAAGATAAAATGAATAATTATGAGATTTTAATCTCAAAAGAAGTGTTAATAGAATTAAAGAGAAAATCTGATGGTTTAAGTAAATGGTTAAATAAATATCAAGATAATATTGTTGAGTCTGTTGAGGAAATTCAAAATTATGTGATTTATTTAGTTAATAAATATCAAGGGTGGATTGATCCAAACTCAACAACAAATCAAGCTGATCCGTATATCATAGCTTTAGCCAGTTATCATAAAGGAGCTGTAGTGACTCAAGAAAAAATTCAGAGACATCTAAATAAACATCCAGAACAAATACCTAATCAACCACACGCTCTTAAAATTCCCAATATTTGTAGTCTCGAAAATATTGCATATTTTGATTTAGTAGGATTTTTAGTTGAAATTGGAGATTTTAAAATATGATAATGAATGCAGGATTTTGCCAAGACTACTAAGGTAGTTAAGAGTGATTTGAATCATTTAATCCAGTATGATACTAGATATTCTATCTATAGAATTAGTATATATTCGATTAAAAAAATCCCAATTATATGCCACACCATTAATAAACCACGGCGGAACACCAAGAAGAGAAAGGAGAAGGGAAAACAAAACTTTCTAAAATATTTAAAATTATTTTCAATAATCTACTATGTAGCCTTTTCGAGTTAGAGTGTAAGATTTTTATAATTTAATAGCGATATCCCAAGAGTAAAATGCTATTTAAGACTTAAAAAAAAAATGGGGTTTTTTAATATAGTTCCTAATTTCATTATTGTACTTACATAATTGAAAGGTTAAAGACATGGGTGTCATTGTTTTTGTAAGTTATAGTCATAAGGATTCAAATAAATTTAGAATATCTGAAATATCAAAGAAATTGACAAACTTTTCAGAAATAGAAGATGTTCTATATTATGAAGAACATATGAAATACAACATGATTACATTTATGAACGAGAATATTAAATTATGCGACATAATGCTTTTATTCTGTTCTCCGAATGCCTTAGAGTCGGGCCCAGTTAAAACAGAATGGAATGCTGCCAAAGCTATTAATAAACCAATAATCCCTATTTTTACAAACGAAAATGATATCCCCACTCTTCTAAGATCTATATATGGTGTATATTTCGACGAAAATAACTTCGAAGAGACAATAGAGAGGATTCATAAACAAATATTAAACATCTTTGATATACCTATTAGAAAAATAGATGTAGGTGAAGATGTTCAATTTGTATTAAAGTATAAAAATTATAACGCTCGTATGATTGTTAAAAGTGATAATAATTTTGTAGTTTTACAAGATTCTGTATTAATCCGAGAGATTAGTGAAAAAAATAAAGGATTATTTAGATCAGTACAAGAACTCCGTAAAGAACTCTTAGAAGATGAGAAATTGAAGCCTTTTAATAACAACTATGATTTGTTAGAAGATCAGTCATTCACATCCCCCACAGCTGCAGCATTTTTTGTCTTAGGTTATCGAGTCGCTGGTGGAAAAGTATGGAGATATGAAAATAAAAAACTAGAAGATTACTATGTAAAAGTATAAATAAAATTTATAATGTGAATCCTTTATATCAATTTTAGTGTGGAATTTTTAACGAAATCGTTCTCTTTTTCTCCCGTATAATCGTTAAATTTCACTACAACATTTGACAACTCGATATAATCGCCCTCGTTTATATCATGATAAGTTTAAAAGCAATTTAAAATCACCCTAAAATCCTTATTATCCTTATGATTTTGAAAATAATGATTTTGTGTATGATACTCAAGTTGAGATTCTTTTAAAATTATGGGGGGATCGTGATGCTATTACTGGAGAAAAGGTGAGAAGACATCCTAAAACAGGAAATATATATGCATCAAAGACCATGTCTCTCATAGAAACACCTTTACAATCAATTCCAGCACATGAAATTATTGATGCAGTTCGGGTTCTCATAAGATTTTCTTTTTCATTTCTAAGCTGTTGTCGTATTTTTTGGAAAGAGTTACCTTTATCCATATAATAATTAACTTGGTCGTGAATTTCTGTATATTTAATACTAACTGCGTAATATAATACTTTTCTTAAATTATTTCTCAAATTTTTTAACAATGGATTTTTTATTGTTATTTTCCTTCCATCTTTCATCCTAATTACCAAATTTTAGTCATTATGGTGGGACACTGGAGGGAAATATAGATAGAATCGAAATTAACAACAATCTTTATAAAGATTTGAAGTGACTCTTCAAATTAAATTTTTTTCTAATTGAATCATTAATAAAATCCATGTATGATTGAATAACGTAGTGGCATTTCCAAAGATATTCAATATCACAGTTAAGTTCTTCATTTAACTGATCATTTCCTAATGACATTTTCTTTAAGTATAATTCAGACATTTTCCCATCATTGTGGACGATAATATTTCTTCTATAATAACTCTCCCGCAGATTTGACCAACATTTTAAATTATTCTTTAGATCTATATTAAATTTTTTTAGGATTAATCCCGCAAGTTTATCAATATCTAAATAACCAAATCTTTCAATAAGATTTTGGGATAGAGATTTATGTAAATCTTTAATATTTCTGAAGTGTAGTAAATACTCCAAATCTACTTTCTTTTCTTTACTTTTCATAAGATCTGGTTTATAAATATATAATTCTTGAAAATAATCTTTATTAAATGCTTCAAATAGAGAAAAAAAATAAATTAGTCCCATCTTTAGTATATGATCCTTTATAGTCTCGGGTTTTTGATTTATCTGAATTTTTAACTTTTCTAATTTATTTCCTACCAATTTTCCTTGTTTAGATTCTTGAGGATGGAATAAATAGGGTCTAGATCTATCTTTTATAGCTTTAATTGAACCATCTCCCAAAAAAGTAGTATTATAACCCCAGAATTGCATACTAGATATCACAGTTTCTAATATAAAAGTGATATGTGTCGAATAATATGTATTAATACCTGCTAATTTAGATTCTATACTCATAATATCATTTCATATTTTTTATGTTCTTATTTTTAATTAAAATTACTTCTTTAAATCTATATATGATTTTTTTATTTTATTGTTAAAGAGTCAATAGAATTAGAAATTATCTGAGTAAAAATGAACCACAAAAATAGGATAAAAACAAGGAGAATAATTTAATTATCAATATTAGAAATTAAACGAAAAAGTTTAATGTTAAAGAATGATATAGAGGATAATAAAGATCAGGTGTAGAATTATTCATTAATCGATTATTGAATAAAATTAGTAGAAACATAAGAAATGTCATTAAAACAACAACAACATATTGTTCCAAGGTTTTATCTAAAACAATTTGCATCAGAAATAAAAAATGATTAGCAATATTAAGACCAGGAAATCTTAAAAAAATATCTTCTTCCATTTTTATTCCCACCCATCCACTAATATATCCAGCATCTACACATTCTTTTCCATATGCTCCCTGAAAGTAACTGTTATTCTTGTATTTTTCATATAAAGTTTTCATATATTTATTTAAATCTTTTAAATTTATATTTTGTTTTAATACTCCTTCTCTTTCATAATAATATTCTTTTTTTTCGCTCATTGATAAATAATTCTCTGAATTTCAAAAATTATCAAAATTGAACAAGAAGTAAAGGAAGATTTAAATCAAGAAACGAACAATGAAATTAACCAAGAAGTGGATCAAGAAATAAAACAAGAAGAAACAAAACAAGAGATCGAGCAAGAAGACGGGAAAGAAATTGAACAAGAAGTAAAGGAAGATTTAAATCAAGAAACGAACAATGAAATTAACCAAGAAGTGGATCAAGAAATAAAACAAGAAGAAAAGCAAGAAATTGA
>JAUWBH010000040.1 GCA_030605085.1 Promethearchaeota archaeon
AAATTAAAGAACAGATTCCTGAATCCGTGGATGTTAAGATCATTGCTCCACCAGAACGTATGTATTCCGTATGGATTGGTGGCTCGATCTTGAGTTCTCTTAAGACATTCCATCGAATGTGGGTTACGAGACGAGAATATATGGAAATGGGACCACAAGTCATTCATCGTTGCTTCTAAGTCCTTCCAGGACAAAAATTCATTTTTTTTTTTTAAATTTTTTTTTAAATTCTACTATACATCTTATAAATACATATAAAGAAATTTAAAATCCATCACTGGATTCTATAATTACCCTTTAATTCTTTAAATAAATGGTTTAACTTTATTCAATAAAGCTAAAATTGTTATTTTCATTTAAAAAATGTGATAAAAATGAACGATCTAGAAAATAAATTATTTGACGAATCTTGGAATTATAAGAATAGAGATGAGATTATAAATAGATTACAAGAGAATGCTTACGATATAATAATTATAGGGGGTGGTATTACTGGAGCGGGAGTTGCGAGAGAAGCTTCGATGCGTAAACTAAAAGTAGCACTTGTAGATATGCAAGATTTTGCTGGTGGGACATCCTCCCGAAGCTCAAAACTAGGTCATGGAGGGATTCGTTATCTTGCACTTGGAGATTTGGACCTTGTACATGAATCCGCTACGGAAAGAAATTGGATGTTGGCACATGCGCCTACAGTTAGGCCCATTCCATTTCTGTTTGTAGAAATAGAAGGTGGAAAATATAAAAAACGTGATGTAGTAAATGCGTGCAAAATTTACGATTTCTTAGGGAATAAAGACACCGAATTTAAAATTTATAAGGAACATAAATGGTTAAAGCCGGAGGAGGTCTTTGAATTAGAGCCCGAATACTTAAGGGAAGGAAATAAAGGAGGCGCCGTCTATTATGATACTAATGTTGATGATGCAAGGTTAACAATCGAGACTTTAAAAGAAGCTTTAATTAGAGGAGCTGGCGCTGTAAATTATTGTAACGTTATAGGTTATATTAAGGAGAATGGAAAAATTGCTGGAGTCAAATGCAAGGACTTAGAAAACAATAAACAATTTGAAATTAAAGGCACTTTAGTTGTGAATGCTACTGGAATCTGGACTGATGAGTTAATTGAACACTATCCTGAAGAAATTCCAAAACCATTAATTCGCCCTACAAAAGGCGTTCATTTATAATATAGACGTAAACATGTAAAGAATCAAATGGCAACAATCATTAGTTCTATTACAGATGGACGTGGATTCTTCGTTTTGCCCAGAGATAAAGAATTTACAATTATAGGTACAACGGACACGGATTACAAAGATGACCTAGCAAATCCTTTTTGTAATAAAGAGGATGCAGATTACTTAATTACCTCTGTAAAGTATTATTTCCCAACTGCGGAATTAGAATATGAAAATATAATTTCAACTTATGCTGGGATTAGACCTTTAGTCATGCAAAAAGGAAAATCTGAAAGCGATATCTCCCGAAAGCATATTATCTTTTTCTCTGACGATGGATTATTAACGATTACGGGGGGAAAGCTAACAGCGTGGCGGAGTATGGCTGAAGATCTATTTAGACATATTGAAGAAAGAAATATTTTTTTAAATATAAAACGAGAAGAGAACTTTTCCAAGCAAAAATTCATAATAAGTCTCGATAAAGAATCTTGGATAAATGAATTTAAAAAATCTGGTATTGATTTGGATGATGATATCGCTGATCACTTGTATCAACAATATGGTAAAGGAGCATTAAAGATTTTGGATATTGTTAAAGAGGATGAATCGCTAAAAGAACGAATTATTGAAGAAAATGATTTTATCAAAGCAGAGATTTTATACACTTTAAGGTATGAAATGACACCTCACTTGATTGATGTTTTTTGTAGAAGAACAGAAATGTCGCTCTGGATACATCACAGAAAAGCGCCTGAAGCTGCTAAAAAAGTGGCAGAAATCATGGCAAAGGAATATTCTTGGAGTGAGGTGGAGAAGAACAAGGAAATTGAATCTTACATAGATTATGTGAAAAAAACAGTAGCTTTTCTTACATAATTTTTTTAATTAATTTTTTATATGAATTGGACTACTATAAGTATATATTTTTATAAATTAGTTCTATATTTATAATAAAATAAAAGATAACCAAATAAAAAGTAATTACAAATTTAAATTGTAGAGGGATTTCAATTGGCGGCTGCAAGTAGCGTTTGGGAAACTTTTGCCCAACTTGGTGGTATATTTATGTTATTATTGGGTGTGATGTGGTTTATTTATGCGGCATACGAGGCAAACAGAAGACAAACTTGGCGACAATTGACAAAAGTTGACGACTGGGATTTTCAAATAACAGTTTTTCTAAAATTATTAACTTATTGTGGATTTATTGTTGGTATTTTAAGTATTATAGTTGGCGCTGTAGCACTTATTCTTGACGCTCCTCCGAGTATTGCTTATTCCGTTAAAAGGAGTGATTCAGCAAACATCTTTACGTGTGTGTTCTTAATCGTTTTAGGACTATTTACTTTTTTAAAACCTTTAAACGATCTTCCTCTGTCTTGCATTGCAGGACTAGCTGTAGCGACAATATTAAATGTTGTCATAGTAGGAGCACTTATGTACACCGGTATTACTATTTCAAGAACGATTGCTATAGGATTGATAATACTGTTTATCGTTATATTCATTATCGTTGCGGGAATTTTTAAACTTTTTACCGCTGGCATAATGGGAATCTCTAAATTCATTTCATGGCCTCCTTTAGCGTTTATTATTGCTATATTCTGTATAGTTCAAGGACTTTTACTGTTGGGTTTTGGAATCTCAATAATTTAATAAATTTAATTATTTCTTTTTTTTCTTTATTTTTAAAATTAAAATAAAATAAATCTATGCTAAGGATTAACATCTCCAATAATATCATCACTTAAATCGTAACTACACTATCTATAAATTTTGACAAACTTGGACAGTTTGTCAGAGGCGCCGTCGATAGCGGAAACGGCGCGAAATGTGTCTTATCAAGTAATGTGACTCTGTTCGATCAAATATTGTAACTCTAACGCGCTCACTTGACCGGAATTCGAATGTCTATTCCCCTGTTTCCCGCATTCTAAATCTGTACACCAAAAATCGTGGTAAGGTCTCGTTTTATCGCGAGTTTTTCGCCTTTCTCCCGTCCGTGCGAAACAATCGCCGCAAATGTCGCTGTGAAAAGGGGACACGGATACGGTCGCCTCGTAATTCGGCATCAATCCCTGGTGCTTGAGGTCTTCCGCCCAACTCGTAAATTGTGCGAGCAACTCTTTTCTTTTAGGCATGTACGTAACGGCGTTCGCTAAAGTATCTTTTTTCCCTCGCGTCGAAATTCCTTGCACGCTGTCCCAGGCAAAGTAGTTCGCCTTCGTTTTGTAGCCCGCGAACAAATAGATCATAAGTGTTTCTCGTTTCTTCTCTTCCATCACATTTTGACGCTTCCGATGCAATAACGTGAGCCCGGTTTTTAATCTTCCAAGCTTTGTTTCAAAATTCTTTCTCATTTCCGGATCGATAACCAAATCGAGCGTGTTTTGAATCGCTTCGATTTTACGCTGAATACCCGGGATTTCATGAGTGCGGAATTGTTCGAGCTTCTCGTAGGCGTCTTCGTGAGATTTTATTACGCTTGAATCCCGAGTTAAATCGATCTCTCTGTTGGGAGTTCCTACAGCAACTGAATATTTGCCTATTCGATTGAAATCGGAACCTATGTACTTGTTTTGCGGAAAATCGATTGAGTCAAACTCGCAATCCCATTGTTCAATAAAATATCCCCTGTGTAAAAACGCCTCTCGGTTAGACGACGAGAGCGTTAAGTCTACCTCAATTTTATTGGTCGGACCTCTCGGAACGTTGAGTCTGATAGATTTCAACTCGGCTCCTCTACTAAGGCATTCCCGTACCTTACTGCTCGGGATCAATTGAAACCAAAAAAGCCCTTTTCTATTTCCCACGATTTTACCGCCAATTAATTGCTCGGGATTGTAGAGAGGAATTCCGAGCCAAGTAGGCTCGCCTTGTTTTAGGAATTCCGTTGCCTCTTGGTTGGTCACGCAATTGTCGAGTGGCTTTTCGCCCGTTCGAGGGGGTCTACTACAATGGAGCGCGATGTATTTTTTATCGAGCAAATTCGCCGGTAGGTATTTCTTTTTCCTATTCGGTGAAGTGAATGGGAGCGACACGCAATTATCGGGATTAAACGCGCTCTCAAACTGAGCAGACGCCTCGTCGTAGATTTTGGCGAATGCGAGCGCCACCACGCCCCGCAATGCGGTAAACAATCGCGTTATCCTCCTTTTTTTAACCATCGGTAAGTGTTTAATTAAATTTACGGCAGAACCCGTATATCGGTTACCCGCAAGGAAATTTTTAAGTAAAACGGCGAGAGGGGTGCGCGAATCTAACGCGCATTCTCGTAGTAATTCTACCTTTCTCCCAAACGCCTCGCAATTCTTAATTGCTCTTGTTAGTTTTCGTTGTCTGCTTTCGGATTCACCTTCGAACGCTTCATACAAGCGAGCAATGGTAGTTCGGACATTGTGAACCAGCATTCGAGTCGCTTCGATAAATTCTGAGCGCGAGATCTCCGTAATATACTTGTCTACTTCTTGTTGTAATGCGTTCGGCAAGGGTTCTACGATTTGTTTGAGCAGTGTATACGCGTCTTTTAACTCGCCGTCCAGAAGAACGCTAAGGTCAATCGGTTCCGAAAGCAAGTGGAGAACATGCTTATCCTGTAGCGAAAAGATCGCTCGTTTTACGGCGTCGTCGTCTCTGGCGTACTTCCTTATGTAGTAGTCGGCTAATCGCGTAAACAGCTCGGTTAAGGGTTCTACCTGAAATTTAATCGGCAAGATCGAGTCCACTTTTCGGCGCCACCCGACCATTTGGTTTCTGACCCACTCGGCGTCCACGCCCCACGCCTGCGCTAAATAGTTTTTTAAACGGTTCGGGATCGAGTAATATGCCATAAAAACGAACCTATCGTCTGAAAAATCGGGACCGTCGTCAGAACCCAAAAACAACAATTTACGCGCCCGCTGAACTTTCTCCCTCGTATCCCGATAAGCATCCATCGCAGACGCCATATGTTTGAACGCAATTAAGTCGTAGTTTCCCGAAAACCCGAGAACGCTCGAAATAGCGCGCTCGGGAAAGTTTCGAAAGTTTCTACGCTGCTGTTCTTTTGCCTCCCGAACTAAAAATTTTAGGAACTTCCCACGAAGCGAAAACGATTCGGCATCTCCCTTCTCGACCCTACTTTGCGCTTTAAGAATATCACACGATTCGAAGTCTCTAATAATTTTCCTAACTTTTTTAGTAATAACTCTCGTTTTTTCTTTGCGATTTTTCGATGCGTTAAGTATAAAGTCGCACAATCTATTAGTAGGCGAACGATCATTCTTGGGATTTTTGAGCTCCTCGCCGTCGTTCGAATCGATCTCGTCAAGTACCCCTTTAATCTTTTTTAGCCCGTTGAGCAGATCATTTTCGTTTACTCCTTTAGAGAACACCGCTTGATCTAAAAGCTCTTCTTTTTCTTCGGGAACGCTTTCAATGTTTTCTTCCGCAATCGTATTAAAGTGCGCACACGCCATTTTAAAACTTCTATTCGCTCTGTATTGGTACTCGCCGAGCGAGATTTCAAAAGGTAACGGTCGTTCTGTGTTCTGTATGTGCGGAAAGTCGGAGCTTAACAACCTTTTTGCTTTGTTTCTCCCTAAAGCGACGTATTTTTTGAAAATTTCCTCGTACAATTCTAATAGTTCTTTACGGCGTCTTTTAAGGCCGAGACCTTTGTAGGGCTCGAAAACACTTTTGTACTTCTTAAATAGCTCGTTGCTCCCGTTCTCTAAGTTGTAGAACGCTTTAAATTCTGTAAAATTATACTTAGGAGTTTTTTTGCCTAATTTTTTTCTCATCGTTCTTATGTTAATGCTAAAAAACTCGCCTACCACGCCCAAATGGTCTTTTACGCGTTGCCTTAGCTTTATCTTGAACATAACTTCGTTATAAGCGTTGAGAACTGCCCTCAAATCTGATTTTATGCCGGCGTATTGGTCAAACAACTCCTTATAAGCTTTTATTGCTTTGGAGTTGCTGGCGTTCGTTAAATTCTTGTAATTCTTAAACCCCTTAAAATCTTTACGCTTTACGCCGCGTCTAACTAGCTTCTCTCGAAGTTTTGGGTCGAAAAACTTCTTAAAAAACGCAAGCACTTCGCAACGCCGCACGAAGTCGTTAAAGTCGTCCAAAAGGCTATTAGGAGCTCGTAGTCCTACCTTATATGTCCTCAATATTTCGGTTTCTTGAGCAGACTGCACGGTTATATTAGTTCTTTTTAAGTCACTAAGGTTTTCTTCAGTATTTAAATCAGACCAAGCTGACGAATTTCTAATTTGCGAGTAAACGCTATAGTAAGCGTTGTTTATAATCTCTTGGGGTACAATGGTACCGTTTTCAAGCGACGAGTTAACTAAGTCCGCTACGGTTTCAAAATACGACACCATATCTTGCGAAGATTGTCCCTTACCGTTCGCGCCAACATAAGTCCTAAACGCTTCCACGGCGTTTTTAAACGGTAGGTGCGTTTTAGAAGCGACGCCTTGCATGTATTTAAGGTATCCATTCTTTTCGAGAAAATGGAGAAATTTGTAGGTGAGATTCGCTATGATTTCGTAGACGAATTTCAGGTGTACAAGCCCCCGCTCGCATAGGTCGCTTACCACGCCTTCAATGAATTGACGCTCGTTTATATCGTGAGAACAGAAATCTTTAAATCGCTCGTATAAAACTCCAAAAATGTCCGTTAAAAGCTCCCCCGGATAATCATACCCTAACTTTTCTTTCGCGAGTCTGGGAAGGATTGTTTGCCTATATTCGTTTTTGATCGTTTCGAACGGTATGTCCTCGGCGCAATCGACGTAATCGATAAACGAATCCACTAACAGCAGGACTAAATCCGGAGCGGTGTAATAAGCGGTCCTTTGGTTGCGCTCCTGATACTTTTCTAACGCTAACTCAACGATCTCTTCTTCGCTCTCCAACACGTAAGGATTAAATTTTAGGTAAGGCTCTATACAGAAATAATTTTTAACGATCTCCGTAAGCACTTCAAAAATGTAGACTTGTTCTGCAATTTGGTCGGGAAGCAAACCTCCGTTTTCGAGTTCGCACCTTCGGATCTTATCTTTAAACGCATCACTTAGGATATTATACCGCTTTTCTACCTCCTTTCCGTCCTTAAGGTAGAGCAATCCCGCGTTTTCCAAAAACGCGTAAAATTCTCGAAAAAGCGTCGATATTTGTTCTTTATTAGCGATCATTCGAAAATGACGATCTTTTTTCTCACGAATTTTGTGATTAAAAATCAGATCGACTCTTTATATTTAAAGAAAAATTACGACTTCAACCCGTAATTCCTCGGCGTAGATAACCTATTGAAAAGAAACTAAGACTTTAGAACTTAACGTGCAGCGGATTTTAGGAAATTCGCGTATTTAGAATTGCTTTACTCCCAAAAAGTCACTTTTCTGCAATTAGAGTTTTAAATTAACGAATCAAGAGCAGGAAAACTTCGATTCTTGGCGTAATCGATACAATTTCCCCATAAACGAGTACAAAATCGCAGTTAAATCCGTAATTAACTCGGCGTGAGGGGAATTCTCTACTATAGTCGGCTTCATTACTTCCAGTCGCACTCACCAACTCCTTAAATATTCCCGAATTACGTTAAGTCCGAACCTCGCAAGACGATCGTTGTACGTTACCACTACTACATCGTAGCACCCTTTTGAGACGTCGTTCAATAACCTTAATAACCCGCAACGAGCGTCGTTTAATCCCGAACCAACATCCGAATACGATTTCCTTACCACATATCCATTCGCCTTGCAATGCTTCCTTAATACTCCAAGCTGCCTCGCTAATTCCCCAGAATCTCTCTGCCTTGACGAGGACACGCGCCCGTAAATAACCGCCCTTTGTTTGGCATTTTCGAAACCGGGGCTATGTTTAGTTTTCTCGGAAATTGTCTCGCTTTTTCTCGAAAGAATTAACGCGGATTGTCTTCTATACCTTCTATGATTCCCCAAAGTTCGAAAATCGGGGTTTAATTTATTGGATTTATCCCATCGTCTTAAAGTCTTTTTTTAAAACATATAGCTAAAGGAATCGGAAAAATTTGTTAATTGTTTTTCTCTTTCTTTTCCTTTATTTTTATTTTTCTCTTTTTTTTTAATGCTTTAATGCTTTATACCCTTATAAACCATTTTTCTTCACCTTTTATTTAATCAGAGAATTTTTAGATTTCTTTAAGGTTTTCTCCAATTAGATCCTTTTTTAGGTCATAACTACAATTCGGACATTTATTCTCAGCGGTAATATCAATTTTAGTAAAACTGTAGCCTGATCGTCCAAAAATTAGGTGGTCACAGTTTGGGCAGTAAGTATTACTTCCAATTTCATGTCTTATATTTCCGATATATGGGAAATAAAGTCCAGATTCTTTTGCGATTTTATATGCCGTGTTTAACGTTTCAAACGATGTCCTTTTTCCAGAAGGGATCTTAAAATCAGGATGATAAGCAGAAAAATGAGTGGGGGTATTTTTTCCCAAATTCTCCACAATCCAAGAGCACAATTTTTCAATATCTTCTTTACTATCGTTAAGATCAGGTATTATTAGGTTAGTTATTTCAACATGAATTCCGTTAGATTTGAATCGCTTAGCTGTGTCTAAGACGGGTTGTACAGTCGGAACGCCACATATTTTTTTATAAAAATCGTCGGACATTGCCTTAACGTCGATGTTAGCTGCGTCAATTCCGACTTCTATTAATTCTTTTGAAGCCTCAGGAGTAGAATAACCGTTTGTAACTAAGATCGTTTTAATATTTTCTTTTTTAAGAAGTCTAGCCGTGTCTAATATCCATTCGTGCCAAATTAATGGTTCATTGTAAGTATAAGCCAATGTTTTAGCCCCACTTTTTAAAACTTTCTTAACCAATTTTTCAGGAGTCATCTCAACTAATGACATTCTACGATTTTTAAAATCCTCTAAATCGTAAAATCCGTTTTTCCCATCATCTGTTGGATTAGCTTGACTGATTGACCAATTCTGGCAATTTTGACAGCGGAACGAGCACCCAATTGAAGCAATGGAATAAGCCGCTGCACCAGGCCAGAAATTATAGAGGGGTTTTTTTTCAATAGGGTCTAAAGTACCTGATGATATAAGAGAACCATATATTAAAGTAAACAATTCACCGTCAAAATTTTTACGAGTTCTACAAATTCCGACCTTTCCTGGCATTATTATGCATTCATTGGCGCACACATGACATTTTACCTTTTGATCACCAAGTTTTTCCCATAATCTTGCTTTAACCTTCAAAACTTAATAGCCTTTTTTATGTTTAAGTGTTTGAATTTACTTAATATATAAAAGATAAGCTTTTTTAAAATTTTTATATATATATTTATATAAATCGAGTATTTATAAGTGAACCAGAAAATGAGTGATGTGGAGAAAGCTGTATCTTGCTATATGCAAGGTTATCTATGCTCACAAGCGATTCTTACAACATATGGTACAAAATTTGGATTGGATCGTAATACTGCCTTAAAGATCGCCCTACCTTTTGGAGGGGGATTCGCGCGTATGGGTGAAACTTGTGGTGCTGTGACCGGTGCTCTTATGGTTTTAGGGTTAAAATTTGCCGGTGTAAATGTTAGTCAGGTTAGAGCTAAGGAAAAAACTTATGAACTCGTAAGAGAATTTGTTAAAAAATTCAAAAATAGAAATGGGACAATTAAATGTAAAGATCTGATTAAATGCGACATCAGCACTCCTGAAGGAAGAGATTTGGCAATGAAAAAAGATATTTTTAGAATTATTTGCCCCAAATTTGTACAAGATTCAGCGGAAATTCTCGAGCAGCTATTAAAAGAATTTTGATTGTAAAAAATAACTAAATTGAGGTTTTTCTATTTATATCAGAAAAGAAATTGATCTAACTAAAGAAGAAATTGAGAAGGTATTAGGAGACAAATTAAAAAATTTAAAAGAATTGGAAAAATTAGGAAAAGATTCAAAATACATTAAAGAATTAAGCGACACTGCATTTTTGCAATTGGAAATTGAACAATATGTTGAAGCGGAAAGAAATTTTTTAATTTGTTTAAATTATTTTGAAAAATTACGAGATAGATTAGGTCAAGCTGCAGTTTTAGGTATTCTCGGTACATTATACTTTAAGAAAGGCGAATATAAAAAATCTACCGAAAATTATCAAAAAACTTGCGAGATCTACAAAGATTTGAATCAGATCGAAGAAGAAATAACTTGTTTAAAGAGAATTGGCAACAACTACATTAAATTAAACCAATTGGATGAGGCTTGCGAAACTTTTTTAGATTGTAGTTTCATTTGTTCAGAAAATAACAATATGTACAATTTATTAGATTGCCTGGGAAATTTAATTTACATTCACGAAACGCTAGAAAAATGGGATATAGTTTTTGAATTATATAAAAAATCATTAAAAGCATTTAAAGTACTGAACGATATGAAAGGGGTAATTGTTTCTTATTTTAATCTGGGGATTTTACAAAAGAAACATGACAAAATAGATAATGCGCTGAAATACTTCAAAAAGGGAACTAATGTAGCTATTGATTCTAATTTTGCGGAGTTAATAATTAAAGGTTTAAGCTATATAGGGGAAGTGTTATTTTACCAAGGCAAGATTAAAGAGGCAAAAAACGAATATATTAAAGCGTTGGCCCTTGCTAAAAGCATGGATGCTAATAATGCTATTGTTCAAATAAAAATTTTGTTAAAATCTTTTGGTTTAAGCGAGGAAGACATTGAAAATGAGTTAATAGAACATAATAGAAGTAGGAAAAAATCTCAATGTCTTTAGGACACAGCTTTTTCAACCGCAAACCTGTAGGCTATTGGTCGCATTTTTTTTGTTAAACTACTACTCCAATTGGAGATAATAACATATCTTTTTGACTAACTCTTCTGAAGGCGTTTGGTAAAGCTTTCCTACCGATATTAAACGCACCGTTCACATCTGAATGAATATACTTCCCAGAACGCGTCTTGTACAGACCTCTCGCTTGATAACTCTTAGTTCGACCCTTCATTGTAGGGGCTCGTATGCCATCATATCGAACTTTCTTTTGGATAGGTTCGTTATCAAGTGCGGAACATTTGGAAGTGTAACCTTCGTCCCCTTTAATAAACTTAATACCGACTAATTGTGCTTTATATTTAATTTTGTCTAAAAGATTTCTGTGGGGTACGAATACGAAGGTTTGATTCGTGACTCTACCCAAATTAACTTTTTGCTTCCATTCCTCGTTATACCCAACAACTATGGTTCCAATGTTATTCTTTATACAATAATCGATGAGGTAACGAGATGCTTTGTGAAGTTGGTCTTGAACGCGGTAATACCGCCTCGCTCTAACTCGATCAATTTCTAATTTTATCCGTTGGCTTTGAGCATTGCTCCTCGATTTCGCCAACTGCGACTGCAACTTTGCGACTTCTCTGTTCATTACCCAGTTTGCGTGGTTAACCTTACTGCCTCTAATAAGAATCGGATTCGTGCCAATATTGGTCGCAATTGCCATAAGAACTTTCTGACCTATGTCAACGGTAGCGACTCTATTCTTGTCCAATTTTAAGTCTTTAAAAGGTAATTGAGAAATCACCTCAATAATGTAATGAGATCTCCTTGGAACAATTCGAACCTCTTTTAAATTTGAGAGAGGGTAAATCTTTTGACCGCTGTTTTTTATTTTCAAAGATGGTTTTATAGGCAAATTAGGAATGTCAATGCGGATTTCAACAGGTTTAGAAATATTAGCGTTCTTCGGAAACAAAAGTTCTGCTGTTGTTTTCGATTTCTTGAGTCGTGTGGTCTTTAAAAAACGATCCTTTTGATATGGATTATGAAATAGTTGACTAGGAAATATCGCTACAAACTCGTAATTTCTTCCTCTTTTTTTGCCTTTTCGAAATGCTGGAATACTTGGAATCCCTTGATACTTTTCTGGATCTTTAAAATAATCTTCCTTATTTCTAAAGTAGATCAACCAATTAGTTTCGAGAATTTTGAGAGTTCGCTGAGCAACTTGTGCGGGTAAACTTTTGTATTGGTCGGTAAATTTCACCATAGAATATAACTCATTGTAGAACATTAAAACACCAATCTTATAATAATCGCCTTTACCTGAAGGCTGATGATATTTTTCTATTGCTCTATGTTGTATTTCTTTAAACTCTCTCACGAGAGCCGCCATTGAGGAGAATTTCTTTTTTGCGTGTTCTTTAAATAACTCGATCTTTTTCCCTTTTAACCATTTCAAGTTGTCAGGTTTTAATAAAAAGAAATACCGCATTCGCACCAGCCAATTTGCAAAATTGTATAGCCGATTAGAAAGATAGCAAATTCTCGAAAGCTCTTTTGAATAGGGAACCCGAATACGCTGAATAGAAGCAGTTCCATCCCAGATCTCTTTGTCGTTTTTGCTTACAATTTTGGAGGGAAAAGAACTCCGCTGAGGTCTTATGAGATGTATTTTAAAAGAAGGATCACCAGTAAAACCCGCTGATTGACAATAGACATCTGAGTTCGAGCCAAAACACCGAAAATTCTCGATAGTATCGGCAAAACTATCAATAAAAAAGTTATTTGTACTTAGTCCCAACTCTTCATTTAAGGGGGCAAAAAATGACAGAATATCCTTCTTGAATTTAAGATCAATACCAGAAACAGTAAAAAAACCCTTTTTTAGCAGATTTTTAGAATTGGAAATCTCTGAACGCTCAGAAAAAGGTCTTTTAAAACCTTCTATACAGTACTTCTTACCAGAACAATACACATCTTTTTTAGTCATAAAAGTCTGACCAAATTACTAAAAACAACAATTTAAAGTAAATTTATAGTAACTTATCTTTTTTTACTTATAATTCGTTCTTTGTATGAACTCAAACTAAAGAAACTTGTACTATATTATTTTCTTGTGCTTATAAACATTTATTTTAATTTTGATTTAAACTCAAATATTATTTCTGTGATTTTTTGAACATACGAATTGTTAATTTTTATCTTTTTTATAGGAGAGGGTTAGATAATGATTAATATAATACCTTTTTCTTAGTCTATTAATAATTACTAAAGATGAATTAGAATCTTTAATAAGGTTATTTAGTGTTAATTTTACTGGATTTAATTTAAGCTGATATGTGGAAAACTATCCTTACTATTCTTTATTATCTAACTTTAATAATTGATTTAAAAGAAATAGATTTAGAAAATTGGTCAAAAAAATTAATTCTATTAAAATTAAATAATCTTAAGAAAATAAATATATGAATTGAGAGAGAGTGAAAAATGAAGTTTATATGCATTAAATATTCAGGTTTAAAATTTAACTATCCTTTTGAGACTAAAAACTTTATTTTTATTCTGGATGAGAAAATGGTAAATGTGGATTTAAGAGAAATAAAAATTGAGGACTTTTTTTCGTGTAAATATGATAAATCAGCACATTTTTATGTTCTCGCTAAGGAATCGATGTCCAGTTTACCTTCACTCGATGACCTCTCTGATGAACTATTGCATAACTTTAAGTTCTTGAAAGCAATCATTGGTCTTTTATTTTCAAATCGAATTATAAAGAAATACATAATCTTTTTAGAAAAGAAAAAAGGAAAATACGAAATCTTAAGAATCTTCAAAAATCTTTCAAATGAGAAGTATGAAATGAACCCAACATTAATATTTAATAATTACATAATCACTGAAAGATTAAAAAATATAATTAATAGAATTCATAGATTAAATTATTAGAAAGTGGAGAGATTTGCCATTATTTTGAAATACGATTTGATTTCTTAAATGAAATGAATGTCTATAAATTTACAATTAATAAAAAAGATAGTGGTGATAAATACAGTTCAATAAGATGGTTTGAAGATGGATCAAATCCACAGGATCATAGACACAAAGTTCATAATTTGGAAGAATTTATTGAACATTATGGGAACAATTTTAGTAATTTTCTAAATTAATCATAACTGCTTTAATTAAATGCTTTTTAAAATTATTTCTTTTAAAAATAAATTTAAATCAAATGAAACAAAACTGATAAATAATGTCAAAACAGATTATTCCTCTTTATCTAAAAAAAGCAATTTGGTTTGCTTATAATAAGAAAAGTGGTTATGAGGGAGTTCCAATAACATTTCTGGAAATGGAAATTGATCATATAATTCCAGAAAGAGTATTAATAAATCCAAAAGAGCCAAATGAATTTGCAAAGTGGAAAGAGAAATTCAATTTAGAAGATGATTTTCATATTCAAGGTATCGAAAATCTCTGTCCCTCTACAAGAGAATTTAATAAAATGAAAAGCGATAAGGGATTATATGACAAAGATGATGCATATAAAGGATTTATTGTAAGAGCTTTAATAAAAGCAAAGCAATTGAAACCTAAGATAGAAAAATTAAGGGATGAATCTAAAAAACAATTGGATGGGAGAAAAACAAGAAAGATTATTAATATTTTAAATGCTGTTAAAAATGGAGATATCAATATTAAAACATTAATTTTAGAGGGTTTGAAAATTAATTATGATGAATTAAAGGATATTGAAGATTTAGAAAAATACAATGATATTTTTGACAAATATAAATCAGTTGGTATAAGATTTTATAATTTTGGAGAATCCTTTGAGATTAAAAGCGCAGTTAGATATTCTCATTCTTATAAAATAGAAGATATCGAATTCTGGATTAATTTGCTTGATGAATTTTTATCAAAAGTAAAAGATAATAAAATAAAAAATAATCTATTCTATGAGAAAGCATATGCAATGTTAAAAGCTAATAAAAGCTGGAAACCTATTGAAATTGAATTGTTAGAATATTTTAAATCAATGAAAAAGGAAAATAACTTGGAAACATTAAATCAATCCTCTATATTATTCGGTATCTTTTATGGAGAATTTCAAAGAGAGAGAATTAATTCTAGTATTGAAACTGTTTTTGAGATAAGAGAATATTTGCTAAATAATTTATCTGAAAAGATAGAGAATTCTCAAACAGAAATGAGAATTGCTAATTTGGAATATTCTAAATTTATAGTTGAATCAGGATACACTCCTGAAGAATATAAATTAATCTTGAGTAATGATGAGAATCTGGATGAATTATGGGTAAATAGATATTTTAAAGGTTTAAAGCGATTATTGGGGATTCTTGAAAATGTTAAATTTTTTGACTTTAATGAATTCTTTAATACTTTCAAAAAATTTTCAGAAATAGTCCCAATTATTAGAGAACATAAAGAATTTGACGATATTTTTAGTAAAATTTCAAATCTTAAGAGTAAATATGAAGGAAATAATTCTACTATTACGGATCTGATGAGAAGAGGGATTGAATTATACGATGATGAAAAATATTTTCAAGCAATTAAACGATTTAATAAAATTAAGAATTTAAGCTTTAATCCAGATAAATTATACACTTGTATTTTTTCAATTTACTATTTAGGTGAATGTTATAATAAATTGGGGTTCCATTATGCATCCAAATATTATTTTATGGTTGTATTTCATTTAGCTAATGAAATGGATGTAGAATATAACACAAAACAGCTTACCTATAATTGTGGAACAGATAGAATAGCTATGATTGATTATAATTTAAATAATGATATTGAAGCAATCTATTTTACTTCTATATCCATAATTCTAAGAGAGTTTTTTTCTTTAGAAGGTTATGAGTTATCAATGGATAAAAATAAAAATGCTTATATTTTAATTAAAAATGCTTTGAACTCTTTTTCCTATTCTATGCAAAAATCTGAAAGATTAAAAGAAATAATTAAAGAATTTTATCAATCCCTTGATTTATTAGATTTTATAGAGGAAGGGATTGAAAGATTGAAATTCAGTTATAGTCAAGAAAAGATTAAAAAAATTGATGAAAAAACTGGGGGTTTTTTCAAGGATGCTGAAAAATTGAGAAAATATAGTTGGCTTCAATTAGATATAAATTGGACAGTTAAATGGGATAATATTTTTATTGACACTTCCTTATCAGAAGAATTTATTGCATATTTACAAATCTATTTATCTACCCTAAAAGATATTGATATAATCTCTCCTACTGATATAGAGCTTAGAGTAATTCCATCGAGTAAGCTTGATCTCCAAAAAATAAACGGAAATTTTGAAATTCAAATTCCGAATGAGAAAGATTCAGACTACTTTCATCGTCTTTTTGCAATAATTTTTACTATTATTATGGATAAAATGATAATATCAAGGGATCAGGTTATGAAAGAAGTCAAACCTTTATTTGAAGTAGGATATTTCTCAAATTTTTATAATGAAATATATAAATCTTTAGTTCCTTCTGACTTATTTTATTTTTATAATTTAATTAATAGTGATAGCAATGAGTAAGTTGAGTAAATTTTATAATAAAAAAATATCAGAAAAAATGATAAAAAACCGTTACAAAAATTCTATTCCTCCAATTCGATTGACTCTTAAGAGAATTGTCCCAACAGAAGAATTCCAACAACTTAAGAAAAGTTTTAGGTTATCTGGATGGAAGGATTGGCATATATTACTAGCATTTTTTAATTTAGTTTTGAATTATAGAATGCGAGAATTGGGAATTTTAAACAATATTAATGAAATGGTTGAGTTTACCGAAAACTTTTTGTATCAAGAAGAAAGAGAAGGAAGCATTCAAGTTCCCTTAAGTGAATTCACAGAACATAATATGACTAAATCTTTAGAACAAAGTATGTCTGCAACCTTAGGAACATATGGTTTTTCATTAGAAGGTAAATCATTAGAAATTGAAGAGATAAAGAGATTCTTATCAGAGAAATTTAATTATTGGAAAGATGATGTTGAACATGAAAATATTTTTGATTAAAAATACAATTATAATCCAAATATTAAGTATATAGTTTTTAGTAAGGTGATATCTGTGTATTATCATGGAAATTAGAAATTTGTAATGATTTTGATTTATATATAGACTTTCTTTCTGCTTTTTTGGGAAAATGGCGAGTAGTAAAAAATCTGCCATAGAAAATAAGGAGTTAGAAGTGAAGATTATCCAGAAAATAGAAAGCTACATGGACATGAAGCTCAAACCTTTCTTGGATAAGGTAAAAATAAAAAAGACTACTACGAAATGAGCTTTTTATGAGATACTCTCAAATTAATTAAATGAAAGAAATTTTCGGTAATGGTGGTTTAAAAGAGGTTCTAGCGGAAATTAAAAAATAAAAATAATTTTTTTCATAATTTTATTTTATTTTTTTTATTGTCTTTTGTTGTTAGTTGTTATCAGTAATATATTTTTGACATTAGATCAGCAATTAATTTATGTCACAAAATGTCATTAAAACTAGTCTTTTTATTCTTATTATGGGATTAATAATTGAATTTAATTAAAAAAAAATATTATATTTGATGGTAATGTTTTATAGGTCTAACTCACAGAGTAAGACTCCGTTAAGGTATACCAAGAGAGTTCGCCCATCGTTCGTCTCTTGAACCTCTACAGTTTTTCCTGCGAGTTTATAATCTATAGAATACCACTTTCCTTTATAGGAAATTGTGCCGTTTTTTCGTATTTTTCGGGTGATTTTCGCCGTTTTCTTTGGGTTAATCAATACTTTATATGGATGAGTTATCAATAATTTCTCTTTATGATAAAGCTCAAGTTTCTCCTCATATTCCACAACATCAATAAATAACCGAGAATATCCTGAAGGGACATCAAAGTTTTGCCCTTTATATGAGATTGAATTATAAGTTGAGACTTTCCTTCTGTTTAATTCGTGAAGCCACTTATCCCAATTGATTTGTACGTGAAGCGGTCTAAATATACGATCCTCTGTTTCAAAATAGATCTTAGCGGGTGGACTTTTATTCGGTAAACTTTCATGTGGTTTCTCAAAATTATACCATTCAACCCATTTTTTTAATTCTTGATTAAAATCCGATAAGGAACAATCAGGATGATTTTTGACGTAATATCGAGCTTCAGGTAAAAACATTTTCTTCACCACTCCAAACCATCTTTCGATTTTTCCCTTCGTTTGAGGATGATCAGGTTTGGAAAAAATGGGTTTAACACCCATTGATTTAAGTAATTGCCTATATCTCGTGCCTAACTCTTCCAGTACGCTTCTAAATTGCCTTCCATTATCTGAAAGGATTTGATTTGGTCTTCCATAATTTATCACCGCATCTCGAATATCTTTTAGCACATTCTTTCCTTCCTGGGTCCTGAAATATTCCGCTGAAACGATAAACCTTGAGCAGTCATCAATTAAACCTATTAAAAAAAGTTGTTTCAAATGACCCACGGTTTGAATTCCTGCGATGTCAATTTGCCACAGATCATTAGGGTATTTCCTCTGAAATCTTTTATAGCCCTTCTTATATTCTTTCCCTTCGTAGGTAAGCCCTTGGTCTCGAATAAATTTACGAATCAAAGAGATAGAAGGGCAGCTCTTGGGATTCTCTTTTTTCAATATTCTATGAATCATTGGCGCACTCCTTTGCGGAACTTCTTCCTTTAATTCTACAATTCGATCAAAAATCTCTTTAGGATACTTCTTCGGTCTCGTCTACTTCTTTTTCAATTTGTGGAGAACATGTGAAAATCTTGCTTTTGCTTTATTTAACCATCGATAAATCGTTCTTTTTGATTTCTTATGTTCTTTTGCAAGATCTTCTATTGATTGTTCCTCATTATGATACTTTTCCCACACTAACTCATATAATTCCTTCTTTTTTTTATTCTTCATGCCAATCATGAATACACCTCCTATGTAATAATTTAGCATGAATTAATGAATTTAATTTAATTTTTAAATGAATTTGCTAAACGGGTGTTAAATAAGCATTAATAGAATGAATTCTTAAGTTTCCCTCATTTTAAAAATATCATTTTTAAGTACTGATGACATACGCCAGTTGTCAAAAATGAAGAAGAAAAAAGAGGTCAAAAAATGCAGATTTTTGTGTCACTTTTGATTACTGATGATTAGTTAGCAGTAATTATTTAATGTCACTTTCATTACTGATTTTGTGACATTTTTTGATTACTGGTGACATCTTTTGCTATAATAATATATACAGAAATTAGTAGTGAAATCGCTAAATCTTTATTTTTTAATGGAAGTTTTTAGAAGTCCAATTTTACCTTTAAATTATTTCTAAAAATTTTTTTAATATAATACGACTATTATAATTTTAATTGCTTTTGATATTTTGATATTGGCAATGAAATAAGCCAAATTATTAAAAATATATATATATTTCCTAATAAAAAGATAATTCCTTGCGGTGAATATGTTTCATATATGGGAAACTATTAAAAATAAAATGAAGTTAAATAAAATTATTTCTATTAGATTTAATTGGATATTTTATATTACTCTCAAATAGTTTTATATATTTATTGATCTTAGGAAAAATTTGATTTAATGAAAGAATCGTATTTTTAAAATTTTCAATGACTTTTATATTAGAGTTATTATAGTATTTTATCGTTTTTTGATCTATTTTGCTATATACAATAAGAATTTTTTGTATATTTGAATCGGTAAATTTTAATCCAACAGCTTCACTCTTTTTATTAATATTCTCTAATATTTTTTCCATATCATTTTTGTGAATAGCGATTTTACATTCATAAATATCAATTTTTTTATTATTATCGGAAAAGCCAATCACATCTATTTCCTGTTTTGAATAAGTTAAATTCCATTTCACTTTATCATATTTTCCTTTTTCATTAACCCATTTATATACAAAGGATTCAAATAATTTTCCCTTTGCATCAGCAAGATAAATCTTTATTTTTTCATCCCCGTTTAACACATGAAAAACATCAGATACACGATTAAACTTCAAATATCTTCTAAATGTCTTATGAGATATTATTATCTCTTCAAAATTGATATACTCTCTATACTTATTTATATAATGAATTGCCAATTCATAATTTGAAGGACCAGTTCCTACATAACCATATTTTCCACAATTATAAAATATTAACCATCCAGAATAGTCGGATGTTTGAGTTGTATAGATAATTAATAATCCTAGAGATATATCTCCTTGATTATTTATACTCGGGTGCTTAAATAACTTAACCTTAATTTTTTCCTTATTCCCATAATTTTTTCTTATTTTAATGTCACCAACTAATGACGATATAAACGTTTGAACTCCGCTAAAAATCCCAAGACGAGAATTTAGAATTTCTACATCATAATATAACATCCTTGCTTCTAAATTTTTAATACCAATTTTAGAATTTTTAAAATTCTTCTCAATAAATATTTCATTGTCGATCTTCAGAAAAAAATCTTTAAATTGGTCTTTATCAATATAACCTGTGATAAAAAACTGTACTTCTCCCTTATCTCTTTTAAAATAAGTAGAACGTGGATACTTCTGTGTTAACAGATGAATTTTATATCTATATAAATTAAAGCTATCCCAAATTTTTATAGAAAAGAGTTTTTCAACTCCTTTACTAGAAAAGAAATTATTTATTAACAAAATCTTTTTTTCCCACAGATTTAACTTTATATCAATTAAGAGCTTTCTCTTTTCATCGGAATATTTTTGTGATTTCAAATGATTTACTAATTGAATACCAATTTTTAATTTATCTTTATTTTTTTTTATTATATTATAACAATCTTTAAAAAACTCAGTACGCCTTTTTATGAATTCATTAAAAGATAGTTCACTATCAATAAACATAGGAGAAGAATAAATAGGTTTTGCATCTCGTTTCAATTCTTTATTAAATGTTTTAGAAAAATTATAAATTAAAAATTCCTCAAAGTATTTTTGAATATTGTCAAGCTCAGGAATTATTTCATGCAAATTACTGACAATAGACTTTTTAAATGTATCCTCATCTAAAATCTTATACCAAATATACTGTAGAGTATAAATATATCCCCTAAACGCATCTATCAAAAATTTTGGTTTTTCATTAGATTGATAAAAAATATTAATCCAGATTCTAGGTTTACCTCTATGAATATCATGATATTTATCATATAAAACAAAAATAATTCCTGACTTCAAAGCATCCTTTTTTTCCGACATATATGATTTAACATTACTTTCATAAATTTTTTGTAAAAGATTTAAGAAATTTTCTGCTTGTTTAAAAAAAAGAGAAATTCCAGTCCAATTTTTTGCATTTCTAAGAGATTTTCCTAAATTAATAATACATTTAATAAATGATGTTTTTTCACAACTAATAGGAATTACATTGGAATGTATATCTTGATAATAATATCCTCGAAAATAGATCTCATCTTCTTTCATATCAAGTAATTCAGCTTGATCAAACTCATTAATTAGTGCTTTCCAAGTGGAAAGAATTAGATAATGAAAGCCTTTAAAGATCGATTTATCAAATTTTGGATTCATATCCAAACTATGATAATTCTTTAACCAGTCTCTGAATAATGTATGTTCTTTTAACAGCATCAATAATTTAAAGTATATAAAAATATCTCCAACAGATTTCATCTCTTTATAATCATTTGGCTCTTCTTGAGTTAAATTATGGATTATTTTTTTGATGGGAGGTAAAAATTGTAATGTTTTTATCTCTTCGGCAGTATTTATTTTTTCCATGGTTTTTTCGGTTATCATTTGTCTGAAGTAGCCTTTTATAAATCCAGGGAATTGTCCTCTCGATATAATATCATATTTATAATCTTCAACTAGAATTGCACCATTAGTTTTAATGATTCCAATATCGGGTTCCATAATTAATTCAAATTGAAAATATATCCTGTATTTGAATTGGTTAACAGGGTTTACTTCTTTTATAAGGACATTATGTTTAAATGAATAATCGCTTTTTTTCGTTGGCTTAAACGAGCCATAAGAAATTTCAATGTCCCCAAAATCAAAACTCTTTATGTGATTTAATAATTTTCTCAATTCTCTTTTCTCGAATTTTTGATATGCATAAGAACAAAACTTCATGTAAGCTTCTGAAATGTTTTTATAGTCCATATCATCCAGTTTGTCCCAGTCAATAAACATACTCTCTTTATAATATCTTGGATTTAAAATTTTGGACACATCTTTATTAATGTCTTCAGTAAGTTCTTTTATAAATCTGATTCTCTTCTCTATTGTTTCAGGTATACCTTCATCGATATTTTTTAGCTCATATAAACATCCGCACATCACACTACCGAAATTTTGAATTTTTTTTCTGATTTCTTTATATTTTTTCATATTTATTCTAATTTAGAAACACCTCCTCCAACTAAAAATTAAATAGTTGTTATATTGAATAAATAAATCTGCCTATATTAATAAATCTATTACGACATTGTTTTTAATTTCCCCATCTATTTTTTTTTTCTATTTACTAAAAGAGAAAAGGAGACTCCTGCCAACAAGACCTCAATACAAGGTCAGAAATTAAATAGGGGGAGGAGGGCAAAATTAGAGTGTATCGAAATACACTAACCAAAAGACAAAAATCCAGGGTTTGGTAGGAGTCATTTTACAATTACTTCGATAATCAATGAAATAAGTAAAGAAAATTCTGTAAGATATAAAATACTCAGAAAATATATAAATCCTAAAAGAAATTAAACGAAATCGAAAATTAAATCATCCGAAAATTGGAAAACTGTAAATCTTTCTAAAAATTACAAAGAATTTATAGAATTTATAGCTATCTCAATGTTTTTTTTGATATTAGATGCATTTTTAGATTCGCTTAATCCTAATTCATTTAAAAGATTTAATGCATTCTGAAAAAATTTAAGAGCTTTATGATATTCAGCTTTAGCTAAATGAATTAACCCAATATTATTTATACAGAATGCCTTATTCATTAATCTCCCCAATTTTTCATTGAGTTTTAAAGCTTTCATATAATAATTAAATGCGTTAGATAAATTACCCTCTTCTCTGTAAACATCAGCGATATTATTTAAACGAGTAGCTTTTCCTGCTAGATTATTTAATTTCCCATCAATAAATAATGCTTTATTATAATATTTGAATGCTTTTTTCAGATCTCCTAGATCCTGAAAATGATTTCCGATATTATTAAATACGGATGCTTTACCGGAAAGGTCTCCTTGTTTTTCAGCAATTTTTAAAGCTTTATTATAACTTTTTAAACCTTTATCATAATCTCCTTCATAACCATAAATTATTCCCATATTATTCAAAATAGTTAATTTTTTCCCTATTGCTCCTAGTTCTGTAAAGATTTTTTTTGCTTCATTATAAAGTTTTAATGCATCTTGATAATTACCTTGTTCCTTGTATATGTTTGCAATATCATTCAAAATTATTGCTTTTACTAAGAGCTCTCCTGTCTGTTCTGACATAGATAATGCATTCTGAAAATATTTGGTTGCTTTAGAAAAATCACCTTGTATTTCATAAATTGAGGCAATATTGATTTGTATTACTGCTATTTTAGCTGAATTCATATGTGAAAAAATTTTCTCTGCTTTATTAAAGCATTTTAAAGCATCATGATAATTACTTTGCATTTTATATACCATCCCTATATTATTCAATAAATCAGCTTTCAATATGGGATCATTATAATATTCATTTTTATTAATAGCCTCTTTATAATATTTTAAGGCTTCAGGGTAATTTCCTTTGTAATAATTAATTAATCCAATATTATTTAAAGCTAGTAGATTCCATTTATTTTTGGATTTTTCAGTAAGACGATATATCTTCTTCGCACATCTAAGCGCATCATCATGGAGATCAAATGTAAAATAAATTTCATGTGCAAAAAAAAGTTTTATTACTTTATTGGTTATATTAAGATTTTTCTTAAGCCAAGAATAAAACTCTATAGAAAAATCTTTTGACTTAACAATATTTCTTTCATCTATAATATTCGAAATCAATCTTGTGGTGTTTGCATCTATGCGATAAACTTTTTTGACATTTGTCATTCTCTTAATATCCATAAGGAGTCTATCGAGTTGATTAAATTCATTCTCCTCTCTTATCTTTATTATTTCGATTTCATTTATTATCTCATATGTTTCATCATCTTCAATATGATTTACCCAAAGGAAATTCTTAATATTTTTAAGTTGTTTTAATGTTGGGATAATATCAAAATCATCAGTACCAGAATACCCTAATATTATTATTGAACGATTTTTTGAGATATTATTAAAAAGTTGGCGCTTAAAAGGTTCAATTTGAAAAATATTTAATCCTTGTTTATTTCTTCCTAAAGCCCTGATTGTTGCAATTAAAGATTTTCTAGTATCTTCATTAGAAATAATATTTTTTGATGATCCATGAATTTTATAAAGAGTTTTTATTCCTTGTTGAAACAACAATGCAGGATTATTATTCAATTCAAAATCTTCTTTGGTTATAATAATTTTCAATTGATTTTTCGGAATATTTAATTTAAGTAAAGCATATTCGATTAAGAAATCAAAATTGGTGGTCATTACGAAATTCCCTTTTTCAATCATTTTAGCGAGAAAAAAATGGTGTAAATTAGGTCTATCGCATAATTCAATGTAATTCAGTATGTTTAAATTATTGTCAAAAAGATTTTGCATGATTTCTATAAGTTGCTCAAACCTCAGTTTTTTTAGTTTTAGAATTTTTTTAGTTTCAGATTTATCACATATATATCGAATAATACATTCCATCATTTCACTTGCTAATGGTATATTTGATGGAGAGTCATGAGAACACCCCGCGCCTACCAAAAAAGTTAAATCATCTCTTTTGATAAATTCTTTAAATTTAATACTTTTAGAATTCATTATTAAATTCTATAATTTAAATGTATATAAATATAATAATAAAGTAGTTTTAATAATTTTAAGACAATATTGAATTCATTTATTTAACTTTGAGATAATCTCATCAAGTTTTTTTAAAGTCATATATTGAGCTTTATTTGGTTGTCTTCTTAGAAATGTTTCATGAGACCATTCCTCTTCTATTAAATGTCTAATATTTTTTGTATATTTTATATAATCATTAAAGTATTGAAATCACTCTCAGGAAATATAAATTTTGCTTGAAGATCACACTTTATTTCTTGAAAGTTTAAGTTTAAAAATTCTTTTAATTTGTATGTAAATTGAGGTTCATTTTGGACTAAATATAGTCCACTTGTGGCACTAAGGAAATCCATTTTTAATTCAAACTCAGGATGGGAAAGAATTAATGATATTTTTATTCCATATTCATATTGTATCGAAATTCTTAATTCAGCTGGAATAAAAAGATTTGGAAACGATATTCTATCAAGATATAAGATTATATCAAGTCCTAATGTGTTTAAATAAGAATTTGAATCTAACTTTGGAATTTCATGCACTGAAATCTTTTTACTATTGTAATTTTCCAAAAATTTTATCCGATCTTTTATCTTTTTATTCGTTTTTTCTATTTCTACATTCCATGAGGTTTGGAATAAATAAGCAAACTTTCGCAATATTAAATAGGGTGTAATCTCTAAGAATAAATTATGGAATTTTTTTTCATTATTTTTGATTATTTGCTTAATTTCATCTGGCAAATTTGCTAAAAATACTCCATATCCTTCTGATAATGAATTTGGTACTTCAATATCATAACTAACATTTAAATCTTCATTGTGGTATATCCCATTTACTAATCTGGCAGGGCGCCCTTTGTACAAATATTTAATGAAAGATAATAAAAAGAAAAAGGTAGGGTATAGAATCCCTGAAGGCAAGCGAATTCTCGTTCAAACCGTTCTAAGCGGCTACGAGTAAAAACTTAAATTCGATGATCACCTAAAAGGTGTTATACCCTAAATTTTAATAAAAATATTAAAAATAAAAAGAATAGACTAATAATAATTATTTCTTGAAAGGAAATTTAAATATGGAATTGTCTTTTTTTGAAAAAGAAGTAGAAAATATCTCTTATTCAGATTTACAAAAATTAGTAGAGATTGATAAAATACCTGAATCTTACAATCTAGATTATAAATTAGAATATCCAAAAGGGAATAAACTGCCTAAATTAATAATCGCATTGGCTAATGCTACAGGAGGTTATATTATTATTGGTGTAGAGGAAGAAAAACTAAATAATAAAAATACTGGTATTCCAAAAAAAATTGTTGGAATTGAAAAGGCAGATCATATGAGTAAAATTACTAACATTATACTCTCTCATTCACAACCTAAAATTGTCCCTTCTATAAATCAAATAGCCTTTCCAACAGATTCTAATAAAGTAGTTGTTGTAATTAAAGTATATGAGGCATTAGAACCAATTATGTATTATAGTAAAAATGATTCTGATAGTAATAAATGGTTCATAAGGATTAATGATAAAATTGAACCTGCTGACTATTCGATATTAAAAAAATTGTTTTATAAGGAAAATTATTTAGAACGAATGAAAAGAAATGTAGAAAATGAAATTAAACTTCAAGATGATGTGATAGAATCGATAGGAGAATATTATTCAAATAAAACGGGTGCACTATTGTTTGGTATCATCGTAATCCCGTATACAAAAGATTTTACTCTTGTAGATATGAAAAATAAAGAATTTGAAACATTTTTAAATCATTTATCAGGATTATTCCATAAATATTCCCAAATTTATATTGAATATAGATTAAGTGCTTTTATTAAGAGATTTAGATTTATGGGGCATTATTACGAAAGTAAAATTGAAGGTAAGAATGTTTTTGGTAAAACAAGTTTAAGAATTTATGAAGATGGAAATATATATGGATATATTATAAATGAATTTAATACAATTGATTCAGATTCCTATGAAATTGAAAGAGTTGTTATTAAAGATCCCTTATTTATTATTTACCTCTTTATTCAATACTTGAAATTAATAAAATTAGTATATGATCAGATTAAATTTAGAGAGAAATTCAAATTGATTTTAAGAATAGGATCAATTTCAAAGTTCATCTTACAAATAGTAGGAGTCAAGTTTGAATCCATCCAAGATATAATTGAGATTGATAGGGTAATATATTGTTTTGATTTAGAAGATAATAATAAATTTAATGAAATATTATTAGATATTTTTCATGAGCTTTTACGATATTTTTGCGAGGATTATAAGAATGTTGAAGAGGTATTTCCTTTCTTTCAAAATAAAATTCCTAAATGTTTTAAGAATTTTGAATAATAATTAATTAGATAAGTTTTAGAATTTATCAATAAATTAGATTCTAATCTCATTTTATTAATAGATGACTAAATACTAATTTTTATACTAGTATTACCTATTACCTATTACCCTTAATACTGATTATCTCATCATCCTGCTATTTGTCTTTTAAAATTGATAAATTACGCAATGAAATTAACGAAAAAATAATGCTTTATATAAAAATAAAAGGCGAAAGCTATTATCTGATTTAAAAAAATTTTTATACCCAAATTAAAATCAATTTATAAGAAAATTTAATTTATCCTCGATAGAAATTAAATCTCATTGCAGTTTTACGAAAATACTTATGTCGTTATAAATAATTTAACCTCAAATATTATTTCTGTGATTTTTTGAACATACAAATTGTTAATTTTTATCTTTTTTATAGGAGAGGGTTAGATAATGATTAATATAATCATTATCCACCTTTTTCTTAGTCTATTAATAATTACTAAAGATGGATTAGAATCTTTAATAAGGTTATTTAGTGTTAATAATATTATTCAAACTGAAAAAGAAAAACGAAATAGATTGATTTAAAAAATTTTTTTTTTTAAAAAAAAAAAACCAAAAAACAAACTGTAATAAAGACAATAGAGTTTCGAAATTTTAACATTATTATATGGTGTCTTAACTGGCAGATATACATTATATTAGATATGGAAAGATGGATAGAGATTGCAATTTTTTAGAAACTACACCAGAACAAAGAATTGAATTATATGATATAGTAAATGATTGTAAAGATTTTGATAAAGATATTGAGGTAAATATTTTTAAAGTAGGTTTAATCAAAAAGGAAATGAGTGAGGATAAAAGAATTCGAGAAGATACAATAGATAAAATTGATGATCTATTAAAAGGAAAAGCATTATTACCGAATGAACTAAAAAAAAAATACAGAAATAAAAAAATCTGTTATTGTGGTTATGAGCGTGATTTTAATGAAACTATAACTACCGTTTTTCATGAATTATACCATTTTAGCGATCTGTTTGATTTTATAAAATTCCATCAAGAAAAAGATAAAAAAGGAGATAATATTAGTCTAAAAGGGAATTTAAAATATAATCTAAAAGCAGAATTAAGCGAATTTTTTGCGGAATATAAAGTCGTTAAGAAACTGTCAAATCAATCTCGATTCAGGGATGTCTTAATGAAGAAAGTTAATCTATTATTTTATTTTTTAGAAGAAGAAATAAAATATTCAGAAATAAAAAACAAACAATTTGAGAATCTCAGTCCAAATGTAGAATTAATGGATAAAATTTTTGGGCATAAATTCAATAAATTATTTCGTATTATGGGAATTTGGCGTGGTTTTAAAAGAATTGATGAATTTTTTGCTTTACAAGAAAGTTGGAATAATTCGAATCCAATGGCTCAAAATGATGATTATTTAATACCAGATTTATTTGGATACTTGAAGGAACAATTGTTAAATGAAAAAATCGAATCATTAGAAAATAAATTGTTAAGAAAATTTGAGGATTATTTTATTACTCATCTTAATTTCAATTTTAATTAAGAAATCTAATCGATATTTAAGATTAATGGATTTTGCATTTATATAAAATAGAAAAATAAGGAATTAAAATTTCAAAAAAGGAATCCCATAATTTCCTTATTTATCCCGATTTAATAATTACATTAACTACTATAAAAAGGTTAAATAAAGTATAAGGGAAGTAATATAATAGGTTTTCCATAGGGAATTTAATTTCTCTAATTGTTGCTAAAATTTTACTTTCCCATTAATGATTTAAAATATTTTTCTATTTAAACTATTCTTTTTTTTATTCATTTTCTAATTTATGAAGATTTTCTCAATTTAAATTGATTTCTCTTAAAACTTTCTCTTTCTTTCTATTAAAAAAGAAAGGGAGCCTCCTACCAACAAGACCTAATATAAGGTCATAAAATATATAGGGTTAGTAGGGCAAAATTAGAGTGCATCGAAATATACTAACCAAAAGACAATTATACTTCATTTTTCTGTCTTTTTTATGAAATAGTTTAAAATACTAAAATCAATTTAATAATTTAAGAAAAAGAAGATTAAAAAACCATTAAGTGATTAATTATTGAAATCTTTGAAAAAGTTAATTCTGTTTTATCAAAATTGAAAGGAAAAGTTAAATCTATCTCACCTATCGATATTGAGATTATTCCAATAAACATATCTGAATTATTGAATCTTAATATTTATGAATTCTATTCATCAGAGCAGAGATTCATTGAGATTGTAGAAAAAATAAAAAATAATGAATCATTAGATAAATCACAGAAAATCTGTTTTTTAATATATTTATATTTTGAAGCTGATGTTAATAACCTTAATATTTGCGGAGCCAGAGATATAATAATTGAAATTTTAGAAACTTATGGAATTGAATTTGAAGATAAATACTTTTTTTCAAACGGGTATTCTATTCTAAAAATAAGAAATTATAATGAAAAGATCAATTATTTAAATATTGGATTTACTTTACCTGAGAGATGGAATTATTGGTTTTATAGGTGGAATGAGTATAATAAAGAACTTCTTTATCAAAATATTATAAATATCTTAGCTGAGATAAAAGATTCATTAGCTAGTTTTGAATATAAAACCTATAGAGATTTAGTATACATAGATATAGAACTATTAACAAAAGAAATAGAAAAAATAATAAATTTCACGAATTTATTAAAAGATAATAAAAAAAATAGATTAAAATCTTCAGTTAAAAGCTTAAATTCTGCTAAAAATGATATCAAAGGAAAAAAAGGAGTTTTATGGAGAATTATTTATTATTTAGAAGAATTTTTCAAGAAAGAATTCCCTCTTGAACAAATTATAGATTTATTATATGCTGAATTGGATAAAAGGGCTACTGCAGGTTTAAGAAAGCTAGATTTTTTATCAGACCTAATTTACTTAAAATTAAAAAATAAAAATGTTGATGTACCTACTTCATTATTTAAGTTTATCTCTAATAGAGATTTTGAGTTAAATAATATAGATAATATAAAAAAATTTTTAAAAGGGAAATTAACTGAATGGTCAAACCCAAATTTAGAAGAATATAACATATTTTATGCGATTAGAAATATTAATATCATATCAAAAATCCCTCCCTTTCAAGAAATCCATTTTTTTGATAGAAAGATTGATGACACTTATAATAAAGAATTAGGGGGGGAATTTACTGAAGAAAAAAAATGGGTAAGGATTACTGTTAAAGCTTGCGGAACAAGACATGCTTTATTCCTCTCAGAAAATATTCTGAGAAAATATCGTAGCTTCGGGATTCTTAAGAATCTGCATTTTAAAGAAAATCGAAAGAACTATATAATTTATAAAAACAATCAACGGATTAATACTTCTCATAGCATTGAAGAAAGAAGGCTTTATAGAATAAAAAAATTAGATCATACTAAGGGTGTAGATCTGAGAGATTTTTTAATCACATTAGAAAATACTCTGGAAAAGATGGAATTTTCAAGACTTAATACTCTAACAGAATTATTAGTAAAGATTGAAAATACATTTGATATTACTGATCAATTTACTTTTCTCTGGATAATTATAGAAGCATTAAAAGATAATAAATCATATAAAAAAGATTTTGCTAAGATTTTCACTATAATTGATGAGATCCAGATAATACAGGGATTCTATATGACATTTTTTCCAATTATCCAAAATAATTGGGATAATTTCAAGGAAAATTATTTATCTCTAACGAAATTAGAAAATTTTCCAAAAGATTTTTTACCTAATGAATTTATTGATAGCCTTGAACTTTTATATGACGCGTTAGAAAATAATTATATGAAACAAAAAATGAAGGCATTTTCAGAAAAAACTCCTATTTCACATTTTCAAAGAATAAAAAAAAAAAATAAGCTGAATTTAAAACTAATATTAACTATTTACGGCTATAGAAATCAATATTTTCACTCAGGATTCTATGATATAATAGAACTTCGAAAGATAATACCGATTCTTTATCAAAAATTAATGATAATAATTGAATCATATATCTCTTATTTAACTACTAATAGAAATAAGAGTTTTAGAGATTATATAACGAAATGGGTTAATATTTACGACACTTTATTAGTTCAATTAGAAAATAATAAAAAATATTCAAAATGCTTTTCTGATTTATTAGGTTAATAAAAAATTTAAACTAAAAAGATAAAAAAATAAAAATATAATATAAAGTTCCAAACACCAATGAAATTATTAGCCCTATATTTCTGTACGAACAAAATAAATTGGAGTTATAATTTGTATCTCAATAATTTTATATAACTCAAATTTCATTTTTTACTTAGATATTTCTTAAAAAAACTTTTAATCTAAATACAATTATAACAAATAATAACAAATAATTTAATAAGTTCTTAATTTTTCTTAATTTGATCTTTTGTAATTAAGATTAGAATTTTCATTTCTTTAATTGGATACATAAGATTTGCTTTTTTATCTTACCTGGTTGGTCTTGAGTAAATTCGCAGTCAAAAATAATTTTGTCAGTACGAGGATTCTCAGAAATCCATATTAATATAGAATATAGCTTTATGATTTCGCCGTGCTTAATCTTTTGTATATTATATCCAATGCTAAACTCATTATTTTTTTCATATTCATCTTTTTGAATTTCATAGTATCTCACATTTGGTATTGATTTATCAAACCATATTAACGGATCTGAATAATCGAAAAGAGGGCTTCCGTCTCTTGTTGGTATAGTAGGTTTTTTTAAAAGTGTCTTATACTCAATATTAAATTCTTTTTCGAGTGTGGTTTTTATATAAATGTCAATATTCGTATAGGGTACATTTCCATTGTTAATTAGAATAAATGTTATTTTGCGATAACGATAAAAATTTAAAATTTCTTCATTATAATTAGCTACTTCTTTTTGATACCGTTCTTCGCTTTTATCACCTCTAAATACTCTTGTTAAAATATCGTTGGAAGCTGAATCAGAAGGTAAATCTATGGGTTCTTCAGTTTTTATTTGTTCAGGGGGGGGTATTTTTACTGATATTTCAACTTTTTTATTGGTTATATTATTATGCATTAAAAAAATTTCCAACTCTGGTTTTTTTTTCTTAATACCTTTTGGAATTTGAAATATTTCGGCGTATTTTTCATCCAACCAAAAAATGGTATTAATCCCCTTTTGCAATGATATTTTTGAAGGAATAAAATCACCAGTTATAAACAAAATATCATCTTTAGGATGGTCTTTTGAGAAATTTAAGATCTCCACAATGATATGATGATCATTTTCATTTTTATCTAAAAATTCTAGTAGATCTGTCTCTAAAAAATCCCATTTAGGAGATTTAAATGTTAATTGTAGTTCAATCCCCTCTTTAAATTCCCTGTTTTCAAATATTTTGAAACTTGATAAGACCTGTCTAGCTCTATTTATTTTATATTTACCTTCGTCTATTTCTTTTAGGACCATAAATGGAACTTTAATAATGATTTTATCCACTTTCTCTTGAAATAGAGAATTCCAGTCTATTTCTGTAAAAAATTTGCAATGATAAAATACATTTGTATCAAGAAAGATATATTTTATTATTTTTTGATTTCCGATCATCATAAAATTTCTTTAATAAATATTGAGATTTACCAATGTTATATTCATTGCGTTATCATGCAATGCATGATAATTTTTATAATTTATAAATTCTCGTAAATTAAATCGATTGCTATCAAAAATCTTAATTAGAAATCCACTTTTGAGTTGTCCTGTAATCCAAAAATTATAAATTATCTCTTTACTCTCATCATAAGCCCCTATATTAACATTTAAGATCTTTATCATCATCTTAAATCTCACCAATATAATTTGTTGTTGAGAACAGAACTAAAATCAATTAAAAGAGGTAAGAAAAATAAAAATTTCAGGTATTAAATGAAATGATTAAGCAGAGAATAATCAGAATAAGTCACCCGCTTTCTGTAATTGACGGCAGAAAAATTCCATTAAAAGAAGCATTTTCATGGATTTTGAATTATTATAATCCCAATAAAGATAATCGTAATGTTAAATCTAAAGTTCTGGATACTACTTGCTCTAAGATGTTGATGTGGCATGAGCGGGACGTCTCAAAGTTTGCTGTAGAAACAAACGATATAAGAAAAAATATCAAAGCAAATTACCATTATAATTGCAAGTTATTGCACACATTTTTACAAGTGAATACATATGATATTTTGATTTATGATCCTCCATAGTTACTCCTTCTTTGAACGATTATCTTGCTGGTTTTCCGTGGCACCCGCATCGAGGGATTGAAACAATAACATATATGATTGACGGAAGAGTGAGTCACGGTGACAGTTTGGGAAATAAGGGTATTATTGGTTCTTCATTCATTTATAAAAATACCCTAATTTTTTCCAGAATTCAATATTGTCCTTTAATAAATTAAGACTCCCATCTGTGAATTTCCCTTCTAAAATAAGAATTAGTTCCTTAATAGCCTCAAATAAAGAGTATATAAAATCAAAGTCAATTAAAAACTGACGTTTTAAGATAGCTTTTCGGATATCTTCACTTGCATTTAATAATTCAAATAATTTATTCATTGTAATATTTGATTCATTTTGAATCAAACTCATTACTGCTGGTTCTCTTGTTTGTTCTAATGTATCTAAGAATGTTTTACTATCAACAAACTGATTAATATCATTTTGAACTTTATCAAGAATTTCTTTTAATTTTTGAGCACTAATTAAATCAGGATCAGACATTTTAATCATTTTGAATTTTTATTTCATTTTTACAATAAGATATCTATAATTATTCATTTTTACATATATAAATGCGATCATAAGGATTTGATAATTTTAATTCTTTAAGCTATTATACAATCCCATATAATAAGGAAATCTCTTTTAGATATAAGGGAAATTATATAATAGATTTTCCATAGGGAATTTAACACTATTTATTTTCCGAAATTTTTCCGAAATTTGAAGAGTAAATACTTTTTTTCTAATTCTTTTTTTCCTACTTGCACTACTATAAATCTCAATAATTTTATATAACTCAAATTTCATTTTTTACTTAGATATTTCTTAAAAAAACTTTTTTTATGAGAATTTATGAATTATTGCCCATATTGTGAAAAACCCGTAGAGGATTATTGGTCTTATTGTCATCATTGTAATAAACCCCTAATTGCAAATTTATACAACAATCCTAACAGATCAATTAATCAAACCTTAAATGATGAGCCCTTTTTTTATGATGACTCGATGAGCTTTCATTCTATCGTGCATACAGAAGAGGAATTGTTCGATATTAATGATATTAGAGATGAGGAAATCGAACTTAAAATACACAATATTAATAAAATTATAGAACAAAAAAACTATTATGGAGAACCTTTAGGGCCTCTATTGTTAGAGAAATCTAGTTTTTACTATCAAAAACGAGATTTAAGTACGGCGTTAAAAATTTTAGAAAATGCTCTCAATAGTTTTATAGAAGAAAAAGACTTATTAAATGTAGCAATTTCTCATAATGAAATAGGAATAATTCACGAAGAACTTGGATTTTTTGACGAGGCGATTTATAATTTTGATCAAGCTATTGATATTCTTAAACAAGTCAATGATGCTCCAAAATTAATAAATGTTTATAATAATCTGGCAAATGTATATTATTTACTAAACGATTTAGAGCATAGTTACGAATATTATAATAACGCTCTACAAATGGCTGAGAGAGAAAATCTTTCTTCAACGGCAATAAAAACCTCAAGCAATTTAGTAGAGGTTTTATTTTTGTTGAAGGATTATAACGAAATCAAAAGAATCTTGATGCGAAATCTTGAATATTTCAAACATCACACAGATATTTATGGAACTATAATTACGCTCATAAAAACTGGAAAATTATTTTATTTTTTAGGCCCTAATAATTACGAGCAATCTTATCAAAATTTAAAAGACGCTTTAGATCTTATTACAAAGCTAGGAGATCAAGCCTCAGTATTTGTTAAAGCACAATTAAAATGGGAATGCTTCCTTTATTTAGGCAAATTGAATTTATGGAACGATGATTCTAACATGGCAGAGGTCTTTTTGTTAGAAAGCCTTGAAGCTATTCGAACTTTCGAAATTGGAGAAAGTATTAAAGAAGGTCTTGTTTTAAAGACCTTAGCGAAGTATTATGAGATTAGAGGTGAATATAAAGGAGCAGTTGATTATTATAATTTATCTTACGAGGTTTTTTTCAAATACGGGGATGACTCTAAATGCGCGGAATTAAAATACAATGTAGCTCAAATATATTTAGATTTTATTAATTTAGAATCAGAGGCTATTAAATATTTCGAAGAAGCATTAGAAATTTACGAGGATCTAAATTATTTAAAAGAGTCTGCCGATATTCTTCAGCAATTAGGGGACATTTATGTTAATAATGGAATTATTGACCTTGCGCTATCTAATTTACAAAAAGCAAGAGATTATTATCAAGAATTACAAGATGAGAACAATTTTAATACGATAATTGAAAAAATTAATAAATTAACAAATTCAAATATTAGCGATTATTAACAAATTGTAATAATTTATTCAATATCATCTTCTAAAAAATCATCTTTCCTATATGTTTTACTTCCGAATTCTTCGAAACCTAAACTTTTAATAAATGAATAAGAGACTTGATTATCTTTATAAACTTCACATCTGAGTTCTTTGACACCTTTTTCTTTAAAGTGATTCCACGCAGCCATACCGATTATTAGCCCTATACCACGACGCTGATATCTTGGAACTACACCAAGTCCAGCAATGATTCCATATTCTTTATTTTCTCTTTCATAATCTAAAATAACAAAAGCGACATCAGTTCCATATACTTTTGCAATTAAAATTTCGATGTCAGGGTCGTTAAAAAGGAGTTTTAAAGATTCTACTGTAATAGGCCTAAAAGGAGTGTTGCTCGTAAGCCAAGCGTGATTGTACATGTCCATAACGCTCACGAGATCTCGTCTCGTAGCTTCATGTTTGTCCACTTCTCGAATATTTGCGTGGATTATATTATGTTCTATTTTAGTTTTTAAAGCCTCCTCAAATTCTTTAGTGATCTTTTCTACTGGCATTCGCATTTGAATATAAGTTAATCCCTCTCTTAGGAATTCATCTCGGGCTTCATCAACCTCTTTACATTTATTCTCCGATTTGAAGTTAAAAGTAGAAAAAAATTCTCTAATTCTTTTCTTTTTAAGGTCTAATTTAGAAAGTGACATTACTGATCAAAATAAATTTAAGAAAGTAAATTAAGATTTGCTTTGACTTTAGATTCAGCTTCCACACTAAACACAGAGTCCCTTCTTAACTTTGACATACCTAATTCGATTTTTTCTTTTAAATTTGGGTCTTCGATAAGATTTTTAGATTCACATGAGAATTCAAAATTTGAACGAATTTTTATGTCATTTTCAATCTTATCTTTCAAAATCTCTCTTAATTTTATAAATGATTCTGAAAGATCTTCGTATGGAGATGTTGTATCTTTAATAGTATAACCCGGAAAGACCACATTCATACGCTCCTCCATTAAATCCTCATTTTCTACGAACATCACATATAAAGGCATAAAGAACCATTGTATTGGCATACTGAATAAAGTATGAGATTTTGAATCGTTTATTGACCATGCTACTAATTGTTCTGCCTCCTTTTCGCAATTTTCAGCTTTAGTTTGAATGAGTTCTTGAATTTTATTAAACGAGCTTTCAATTTGACTTTGTAATGCTTTTAAATTTGAAGCATTCTCTTCTTTTTCTCTCTCAAATTCAGATAATTGTTTATTACGATCTTCCAGCTGTTTATTTAAAGCGGCTTCAACTTCACCTAATTTTGTTGCGGCTTCAGAATCAATAGCATTAGCTTGATTTTTTAAATCATTGAATTTTTGATTTAACGAATCCACTACATCTAATAATTTTTTTCCTTCTTCTTTCAAATAATTAAAGTGCGATTCAATAGGAGCTACAGCATTTTCAAACACTTTTGATTTTACTAAATCTTCGCTAGTAAAAAATGTGTTTTTCTTTGTAATTTCCTGCAAGTTTATTTCAAAGGTTTTCAATAGTGTTGTTGCATTTTCAATACGTTTCTTCTTTTCCTCAACTTTCCATAGATCA
>JAUWBH010000132.1 GCA_030605085.1 Promethearchaeota archaeon
AAGTCTGAAATGTTGGATTATAGACGGTCCCTTTAAAAGAATCAGTAGATTTATCGTATGACATTGTTAAAACAACGCCATCATTTGTTCCTACATATGGTTGGTCTGGATTAAGACGTATACGCGTCGTGAACTGATTCTTATGCAAATATAGTTTTTGCAATGATGTTAGGTTTCCTATGGACTCGGGGAGCGTCGTGAACTGAATCCGTCCTTAATGGCCTCAATGGCTTCTTTAACATACAGAAAATTCCCCGCACCTATCCGGGAAATGATTTTAGCTACGTTCTCTGTATTTGCGCCGCTCTTTGATAATTTTTGAGAAATTTTTGGCTTTTTTAATTTCTCTTTAAGGTAATCCTTTACATCTTGGAAGTTTTCAGGGCGAGAAGCTTCTATTTCGTGCGGTCTAAACTTACTAAAATAGTCGAGAATTTTAGGTTCTTTTCTAGAGGTTAGGACCAATCTCACCCATGCTGGAAGATTAACTAATTGATCACATAGGATTGTGACAATATTGGGAGGGGGATGAACAAAACCCTCGTCCAATCCATCAACTACAATAATTACTGGTTTATCGAGCCGTTCAGCATTAAGGGGGTCGATAACGATACGTCTCATTAAAATCTTAGGGTCACTGGAACCGATGATTCTTTTTAAATCAACCTTTTCTAAGGCTCCACGGTAGTTATCCAATTGTGTTGCTAATTGAGCAGCTATAGCCTTGATAAATTTATTAGGATTAAGTGAGTCCGGATAACTACTAACGCAAAAATGATAAGCAACAACCTGTGGATGTTTGTCAGCTAAACGAGCCGTTATTGCTGACTTTCCAATCCCTGGATCTCCCGTTATGAAGAACACACGACTGTCTTCTTTTTCAATCCACTCATCTAATTCCTTCAGTAGCCATTCCCTCCCCGTGAAGTCGAGTGTGAGACGCGCTATTTCCGCTCCAAAATCCAAGGGCTCAAGTTCTGAAAAGATACGGGTGTGGATCCCCTCAACCACATTCTTGCGATTAATAGTATTCAACAAGCGTTCGAATGATTGGTTATATTGATTAGAGATTTCCCAATTTTGGAAGTCTATCCAATCCAGACTATAAATTACTAAAGGAGGTCGACACTTTAATACCATCACGGGAATGATATTACACCCTTCATAGCGAGCTATGCAAATTTCGTCTCGACAAATTCCGTCCGGGTGTACCGCATGAGGAGAAAGTAATGCAATGAAAATTTCAGCATCTAATATTGCTTCTTCAATCTGATGCGTCCAATTTTTACCTGCCTCCATATCATGTTTATCTAGCCACACCTTGTGTTTGTGTTTCTTTAAATCCTCTTCAAGACGAAATGCTAATTTTTGCGCGTCTTTACGCCCGTAACTGATGAAGATCTTCTTAGAGACTGATCTTTTTTCCTTTTCTTCTTCCATTTAAGGTTGCCTGAATAAATTAGTAGTATTCTTAAAACATATAACTAAATAATATAAACTGATTTCTTAATATTAAAAAACTCTTAGAAATCTTTGATTAAATATTATTATTAATTATTATTTATTATATAAAATATTACAGTTTAAAATTATCTTAACTTATTTTACTTGGAGATTTACTATGTAAACGAATACCGTATGCGTTACCACCATGACCTTCAATATTCTGATCCTCGTCAAAGATTTCACTAAATTGCAATAAAATTGCAAAAATACATTCATTTTTCCCCTTAGTTGTCCCACAATAAATTTTCTTAGAATGGGAGGAAAGAACATGTTTACATCAGTAGATCGTTTAAAAAGTTTTTCATATTAGTTAACACACGATCTATTCCGTAGAAAAAATGCATAGAAATAAATTTAAATTTGGATTGAAGTATTAAATATTTAATTACTCTATAGTTTCAATATTTAAATTTGAAATTATACTAATTTATTTGGGGATGTCTTTATCATTGGGTTGAGGAAAATAAGGAATGATGTAGAAAAGGAAGAGCAAATTGATATGGCGAATAGATATAAGCTCATAGCAGAGAACGCGAACGATCTTATAGCAATCCTAAATGAGAGATATGAATACGAATATATCAACGAGAAACCTTACGAGAAAATCTTAGGATATTCTAAAAAAGATCTAATTGGTAAATCTTGTATGGATCTTATTCATCCACTGGATCTCGATAAAGCCATTAAATCATGGAAAAAAGGATTAATTAAAGGCGAAGAAATGATAGAACTAAGATTTAAAAATAAGGAAGGAAATTATATCTGGTTCGAAGTTAAAGGGACTTCGTTATATGGTAAGGATATGAAAGGAAAAGGACTTGTAATTTCGAGAGATATCACAAAACACAAGCAAATGGAGGAAAAATTAAAAGAACAGTATAAAAAAACAGACATTTTAAATCAGATTATAACGTCAGGAAATAAAGCGAAGAATTTATCTATATTATTGGAAGATATCTTAGATTTTATCCTTGATTTAATGAATTTTGATGGTGGGGCAATATATTTAGTTAATCGTACAACAAGAATCGCTGAAATTGTATCTCACAAGGGATTCCCTTTAGAATTTATTAAAGAAGTGCGATTTAGAAAAATCGATGAAAAACCTTACAGTATTATTTTTATTATGGGTGAACCCATCTTTGCCGAAAATTATCAAGAAATTGAAACTGAAATTTCAGTAAAATGGGGTTTATTATCAATAGCGAGTATTCCAATATTTACCAAAGATAAAATTATTGGAGCTTTAAACATTGCCTCAACAAGTCGATACTCCTTTACTAACGAAGAAAAAGACGTACTTAAATCAATAGGACGAGAGATCGGAACTTTAATTGAAAAAATGCAAATAGAAAAATTTTTGCGAGAATCCGAGGAAAAATATAGACTCATTTCCGAAAATGCTAACGATTTAATTTCCGTTATAAACGATAAATACGAAATCGAATATATAAACGAACAGGTTTACAAAAGAACGTTAGGCTATTCAAACGAAGATTTAATTGGAAAAACTGCACTAAATATTATCCATCCCGATGATCTTAATTATGCCGTTAAAACACTACAAGATAGTATTATTAAAGGCGATGGTATTGGTCAAGTTAGAGTTCGAAATAAAAAAGGGGAGTATTTTTGGTTTGAAGTTAGAGGAACTGTTTTTACAGATAAGATTGGAGAAATTAAGGGGCTTATCATATCAAGAGATATCACTGAACGTAAACAAATGGAGGAGAAATTAAAAGATTCGGAAGCAAAATATAGGGGGATTCTCGAAAATATGAGCGAAGGATATTTTGAAAACGACCTTAAAGGGAATTATACTTTTCTTAACGATTGTTTTTCAGAAATGATAGATTATTCAAAGGAAGAAATGTTAGGAAAGAATTATAGTCAATTTTATACTGATAAAACAGCTGCATATTTGTATAAATTGTATAATCAAATTTATAAAGAAGATAATCCCATTCCTGCTATTATAGAATACCCAGGGTATTCAAGAAAAGGAAAGCACTTCTTTCTAGAGGGATTAATTAGTTTAAAATACGATTCCGAAGGTAAAAAAATTGGATTTTCTGGTCTTATTCGAGATATTATGAAAAGGAAAGAGGCAGAACAAAAATTAAAGGAATCGGAAATAAAACATCGACGGATAATTGAAAATCTAAACGATTTTATTGCTATTTTGGATACCAAATTATATGTTGAGTATGTAAACGAAAAAACTATGTATAAAATATTAGGATATCGAAATGAGGATATAATTGGAAAATCAGTTCTCAAATTTGTTCATCCAGACGATTTAAATCGAGCGATTAAAACTATTAGAACAGGCGCTAAAGTTGGTGAAGCAATCTTAGAATTGAGAATTAAACATAAAGATGGTAGTTGGATATGGTTTGAATGTAAAGGCAAGTCGTTTGTGGATAAAAACGGTGAAAAAAAAGCTCAGTTAATAGGAAGAGATATTACGGAACGTAAGAAAGCGGAGGAAGAACTTAGGAAAATTAATGAATTGAAAACAGAATTTCTTAGGAGAACCTCTCACGAATTAAAAACACCCCTCGTTTCAATAAAAGGATTTTCTGATCTCTTATTAAACTTATATAGAGACGAATTCAATCCTGACACGATTTCGATTGTAAAGGAAATCAAACAAGGATGTTTACGTTTAGAAAATCTCATTGGCGATATTTTAGAAAGCTCTAAATTAGAATCTTATCAAATACAATTAAAACCAACTAAAGAAGATTTATCCTTTTTAATTAATTTTTGCGTAAAAGAGCTAAAAATACTGGCGGAAACAAGAAATCAAAAAATCATTTTGAATATTCAAGATAACTTAATTACTCATTTCGAGAAAGAGAAAATTTACGAAGTTATTAGTAATTTGTTATCGAACGCCATAAAAAATACCCCCCCAAATGGAGTTATTGAAATCCAATCTGAAGTTAAAAATAACCGTTACATAGTTTCGGTTAAGGATAATGGAATTGGATTGACAAATGAAGAGAAAAATCAACTATTTAAACAATTCGGAAAAATTGAACGTTATGGCCAAGGGTTAGATCTTGGAATCGAAGGTACGGGATTAGGATTGTATATTTCAAAAAAGATTGTAGAACTACACGGTGGAAAAATCTGGGCGGAGTCAGAAGGGAGGAACAAGGGATCAACTTTTTATTTTTCTTTACCAATAATTAAAGAATAAGGCATTTCAATTTTCCTTAAAACCCTAAATTTTTAAAAATAATTCATATCTATCTATTTTATCTTTTGGTTTATCTTTTGGTACGAAAAAGAGAAAAAAATATGATAAAAAATGTCATTTTCGACTTGGGAAATGTCTTGCTTAATTTCAAGCCTAAGGAATTCTTATTGCAATACACCGACGACTTAAAACACATAGATAGTTTTGTTTTAAAAGTTACTAGTAGCGATACATGGTTGAAGTTAGACCGGGGAATAGAGATCGTTGATAATGTTAAAAATTTTCTAATCGCTCGTTATCCCGAGGAGAAAGAGTTATTAATCCCATTTTTCGACCATTGGATGGAAATGTTGGCTCCAATTAAGAGTTCTGTTGAGATTTTAATAAAATTAAAACAAAATGGGTACAAACTTTTCGTTTTATCTAATTTCATTCGAGAAGCGTTCGATTTCATTACAAATAAACACGATTTTTTATCTCTTTTTGATGGAAAAGTCATTTCGTTCGAAGAAAAGATGATTAAACCAGAAAAGGAAGTTTACGATATTCTACTTAATCGTTATAAACTTCTCCCTGAAGAATGCGTTTTTATAGACGATCATTTAAATTTTTTAACTCCCGCCAAACAATTAGGTATGAAAACAATCTTATTTCGTCCAAACACAGATTTACAGGAAGAATTGCGAAAATTAAATGTTAAGATATAGATCATATATTAATCTAAATCTATATGAGTTAAAAAAAAAAGAATTAAATTTTAACCAATGGGCCAAAGCCAAAAATAGAAAGCTGGATCGAACCTATTGAATATTACATCCATTTTCGTTTTTTTCTTGGATTTTTTCTCACTTGCTAATTCTTTTAAGTATTGAATTTTGTCCATAACGCCACCATATTGCATTTTTTTTGATTTATTTGTACACATTATTTACCAACTCCATAAATTTTTATTTTTTCTAAGTAGAACTTAACTTAATTAATAAAAGAAAAAAAAGGACGATTTAATATTCGAAAGTGAACCAGAACAAAGACAAATAAGGCGACAAATGTTTATGAGGTGGATCAATTTTATTGAATAATACTTTCTTCGTCGTTTTTTTCTTGGTTTTTTTCTTTTTTCCTGATTCTTTTAAGAGTTTAGTATAGTCCATACTTATATCATATGACATTTCTTTTGCTTTATTTGCGCACATTATTCACCACTACCTCCATTAATTTTTTATTTTGTTCTAATCTAAAGATTTATTAAAGATTTAATTAAGGTTATGTATAAATAATTGAAGGTTGTTTAAAGTAAATAAAAAAGTTTAAATAAATAATAATTTTAGGATTCGTTATGGATAAAATTTATAGAAAGCTACAGCAAATTAGTGGTTCTTTTTTCGTGAGTTTACCAAAGAAGTGGGTTGAAAATTTCAATTTGGAAAAAAATAAGCCAATATCGATTGAAATTCGTAGCGATGGAACTTTAACTATCTCACCGAAACTAAAGCAAACTGAAGGTGAGTTAAAAGACGAATTAACACTTCAGGCGAGCCCGTATGTGGCGAGAGAAATCGTAAAAAATTGCTTATCAGGGCAGACAAACTTAGTCATAATGTCAGATAAAGAAATAGATAAGGATCTTAAAAATGAAATAAGGTGGTTCGTTAATGGACTTCCCAATACAGAAATAATCGAAGAGCAACGACAGAGAATTGTAATTCAGAATTTTGGGTATAAGAAAATTCCCACGAAAAAATTAATACAACGCCAGTTATACTTAATAGCTGACATGTTTGATAACCTAAAAGAAGAATCGATCGAAGAGTTGAATTATAGTTTTGAACAATTACGGAAATTTTACTTCATATTAGTTACTCATATTAGAACTTATCTTAGAACTGGAATATATGTAACGGAAGATAACGATTTTACGCCCTTAGAGGCGATGGATTACCGAATGTTTTGCGAAAAAATCGAAGAAATTGGCACAATTTTAAGGGATTTACGTATCAATGAAAATGTTAAAGATTATTTCGACGAAGTTCACCAATATTTTAACGAAGTGATGGACGCATACCTGAAAAAAAATTTGGAATTAGCACATAACGCGTGGTTAAAAAAAGATAAAATTGTGGCAGAAGGAAAATCGTTAATAAACAAGCTAGAATACGAGGATAAGGATAAAATTAAAGATATGATAAGGATCGCACAGAATTGTAAGGAAATGTCAGCACTAATTTAGTGGCAATCTAATTTGATATTTATAACGGTTCTTTTCTTTTCATTTCCTTAATCTTGTCAAAATCATCATCAAAACTAATAATAATCTTAACATTATGTTCCAATGCGCTTGCCGCGTGAATGGCATCTCTTGGACGAATATCATATTTAGAAATTAATTCTTGTGCTTTTTTAATCGTATTCAATGTTATACTTTCAAAAGAGATATTGGGAAATAGAAGTAATTCGCTACCTTTTTCTATGGCAACATCTCGTCCTAATATTTGCTTAACAATCCAAACAAATTCGTCCCATGCTAAAACCGATGTGATCGCCGAAATCAGATTGGAAATTACTTTTTGTAAATAGTCATACGCCCTTTTTGCTTCTTCATTTTGTTTAATATCATATAACACAGGATTGAGAAATATATTACTATCTATATAGACCTTTGCCATTTTTTAGACCCGATTGTATTGATCATCGTAAATTTTTTTAAAATCTACTTTTTTCGTTAATTTACGCGGTGTTTCAATAAATTTTTCCAGAAAATCTTGGTTTTTTATTGCTAGACGTATTATTATCTCATTTTCACCGATTTCAATCAAAATTTCACTTCCAGGCTTAATATTAAGCAATTCTCGCGCATCCTTTGGTATAACTACTTGCCCTTTTGGACCAACTTTTCTTTTAATTATCATTAATTCTCAATATTAAAAGTATTACACGACATTTATACTTTTTCATACTTACATTTCCAACAAAATTTTATGAATGTTTGAAAAGGATTCCGCAACCTTTTCTAGAATAATTTCTTCAAAAAAGAAATAGCCGCACTCTCATATGAATAATAATCAATCAGCTCAATTAATAATATTTTACTTTTTCGGTAATTTCACGTAAATAATCGTTAACTTGTTATTCGTCAATTACTACTACTAATGACCCTTGATTATTTCATTAATCCTATAGTTAATAAGAAGATTAAAAAACAATAAAATCAATATATCATACCATGGTGATATATTTCTCGTTCTTGTTTCATATTTATCAACCACCAGTACAAATCCCACCCGTAATAAAACAAATTGTTAACGAATCTTATCGTCCAATTATTAACGCACTGCGAGACCATCCAGAAGCTAAAATAACTCTAAATATTAATGGCACTTTAACCGAACAATTAAACGATTTCGGATATGTAGATTTAATCGAGGGCATTGCAAATATAGCGTCAAGAGGGCAAATAGAATTTACTAGTTCAGGAAAATATCATCCAATATTACCACTTATTCCTGCCCCTGAAATTAGACGCCAAATTGAGCTAAATAATGAAACGAATCTTAAATTTTTTGGAAACGAATACAAACCACGAGGTTTTTTCCCTCCAGAAATGGCAATTTCGGAGGAAGTTATTTCCGTTGTTAAAGAGATGGGATTTGATTGGATAATTATGAGTGGAATAGCCAATGTATTACCGGAATTTCCTACAAATTTTATATCTCAGCACCTTAACGGTCTAAAATTAATTTTTCGAGACGATTACATCTCTAACGATTGCGCTTTCGATAAGATTAACAATGTTGAGACTTTTATAAATAGATTAAAATATAAAAATACAAACGATGATTACTACGTAATTTTAGCTCTTGACGGTGAAACTTTTGGGCATCACGTAAAACACGCAATTAATAACTTTTTAATCCCTTTATTTGACGCTCTCCCACATAGAGACGATGTAAAAATTTGTAACATATCAGAGATCATTGATAAATTTCCATTAAGCGATGCTCAACTCCCTCGTGCTTCCAGTTGGTCCACCATGCACTCTGATTTACTTCACGATGTTCCGTTCCCCCTCTGGTTCGACCCTAATAATCCAATTCACATTGAACAACACCGATTTTTTATGTACGCGCTTACTCTGATACATCTTTCTGCTAAATATCGAGATTGCACGAGCGATGAAAAGAAATCAATTTTCGATAATGCCCGAAATTTTCTTGATCGCGGGATTCATTCGTGTCAACAATGGTGGGCTTCAAAAAGACCGTGGTATTCACCAGATATGATCCTTAGGGGATTAAACGAAGTGTTAATGGCGAGTGTAAACGCAAAAAGAAGTCTTCCAGACAATGTTCCAGATATAAAAGACGCGTTTGAATTAATAATGGAAGATATGCTAAAAGCTCAAAATAAAATTATTTTAAGCTTATAACCTTACAATTATTTATAAAATTTGGAAATTTCTATAAAAATCGTTCTTTTTCTGATGTATAATATATAGAATCGAAAATATAATCGAATATTATCCATCAGTACCTATTACCATGCTTATTTTTAAATATTTTTTAATATTTTAATAAAATTTAAATTAACAATCTGTCATATAATTAAATGACAAAAAGAAAATAATGATGACATATGGAAGAAAAAGTTGAACAAAAAGTATCCTCTAATGGTAGAATAGTAATACCTAAGAAATGGAGGGAAAAAATGAATTTAACTGATGGATCTATTATTGAGTTAGAATATAATGATGAAATCATAAAACTAAAAAAAAAGAAACATCCATTAGAAGATTGTATAGGTCTTTTTGATGGATCAAAATTTACAGAGGAAGATCATGAAGAGGCTAAAAAAAGTCTTTGGAGAAGTTAGATGCCGCAAAAAAAATATGTAGTATTAGATGCTGTAGCATTATTCTATTTACAAATAAGTAATCCTCCCAAAATTCTAAAAGATTTGCGACAAGACATTATTGACGGAAAACTTACTGCTATTATTCCTACGGGAGCAATCTCAGAAATATTATGGAAAAAACGAAAAGAAGGTCAAGCGAGCTTAGAAAAATTCAAGATAGCTTATTCAAAATGGAAAAAAGCCCCAAATATTATAATTGATAGTTTTAATGTAGAAATTTTAGATAAAATGATTGAAATTAAAGAAAGCTACGAATTGCATGATGAAATTATCGCAATGACTTGCCATAAATATAAAACTAAAATTATTTACACAAATGATTCTCAATTTAAAGATTTTTGGGATTTGAATCCGAGATCATGGTAGAAAGTATACTTTTTAAGATTTTACTTTTATATACATATTATACAAATATACAAAGGTAAACTAATATGTCCATCGTAAAAATTAAAAATAAAAAAGCACTTGAACAACTTCAAGCTAAATTAACTCTCAGATTAGGTAGAAAACCCACACAACAAGAAACGCTTGATTATTGCGTGATGTTAGCAAACCAAGATTTTGAAAAATTAGTGCAATTAGCTTCGGAAGTACCATTATTAAACCCTGAAAAAGCCAAAAGAATAATTGAAGAAAGAGATAAATTAAGCGAGATACCATACAAACCTTTAATAAAATTTGATAATCCGGAAGATAATGATATCTATGGACTTTAATCAGGGAATATTATCTCGTACTTTGGATAAATGGTTTTTCCTTTTTCTGTTCTCTTTCCCATTTTTTGCGCTCCGAACGCAATTTAAAGAGGTCCACATCTTTATAGATTAAATCTTCCTCTTTTGGGGGTATAGTTCGTTCGATTCGTTCTTTTTCTGGTGTATATATAAGAGAATCACCGAATTCCGCAACATTAGCGAAAAAACAATATGCGTAGATGGATCTGCGGGCATCGAAATGGGCGGCTCTAAAGTCAGCTGTTACCGGAGTGAATGCAGGATTTAATATTATATCAACGGGAGGTTCAAAATTTTTTAATTCTACCCTTAGATCCATGTCAAGAAAGTCTCGGCATATGGCAACTGCGATCCTTCCATATTCCGTGTTACAGACAATAGTTTTTCTAGGAATTGTTCCTGTTTCTATTCCTTCTTTGAACCTTTTTCCCTCAATGTGTATTAAGGCTGGGATGTGTTTTTCTTGTTCCCATAGGATCCCATCAGGACCTATTACCATACTCAGGTTTCGCTTAGTCTTTTGGTCGTGGTACGATCCTGGAACGATATACATCTCATACAATTTTGCTAAGTCTGATATCTCTTCCAAGAATTCGCTATAATTAAAATCAACTGTCATTTCTGGAAAGAGCAATATGTTAACACCATTTTTATTTGCGTTTTCAACCATTTTTTTAATGTTAGATCTCACTATTTCAACCTTATCTTCTCGAAGACCTAAAAGACCTGAAGTCCTCATCTCGTAAAACTCGTTAAGGATGTCGCCTGTAGTAGACACGCCTATCTGGGCAATACCAACCCTAAATTCACTTTTTTGAACTTTTGGGTATTGTTTCGATAAATCTCTATAGACGAGCTCGTATTTTCTTTTTGCCACTCTTTCTTCTATAACTCGCCTTTCTTCTTCTTGGATCTCTCGTACTTCGCTTAATCTTGTAGAATGACCGATTTCTATGGGACATGAAGGGGCAACTATGCCTACAGTGCTTTTAGAAATGGAAGGTTCTTTGATAGTGTTTAAAGCTGAAACCAGAATTTTTTCTTCCTTTTTCAATCTATTCAATCTTTTTTGGATTTCCTCTTCCTTCTCTTTATAACCTGCTTTGCTGAATAACTCTGCCGCTGATGTCAAGTATCTAAATCCGATTCCTAATAATTTTTGCCTTTCGTCAAGCTCTAACGCTTCGTCTGCTCTAATTAGATGCCATGCCGCGTCAAAATAAGTTGATGTAGCCAGAGCCCAATCTGCGCCACTTTCAAAGCCAGCTTTATCGTATGAGGAAGCTGCTTTTCTGAGCATTATTTTGATTTTCTGATATAGTTGTGTTTTAATCTGTTTTTCAATAGACTCATCAAATTTACATCCGTATTCTAGAGCTTGGCAGAAAGCGGAATTACCTGAAGCTAATAACTTTAATTTCGCTTCTGTGAAGAGATTGCTAGCCTTTTTAAATAGATTTGCCGCTCCTGCGAATCGAACAGAATCTTCGTATTTACTAGCAAGTTCCATGCTTTCCCAGGCTCTACATAGGTAATATATAGCCTCTAATTCTCTTCGTTCTCGCTCAATTTTAAATACTGTACAAACATGCCTAAATTGGGAAGCCGCGATTGCAAACTTCTCAGCAGCCGCAAGGTGTTGACCTTGTTTTCCTAAAATTCTTGCTTCTTCAAGATCTATCCTGGCAGAGCAGTAATTCATTCTTATTTTAGCTACTTTTTCGAGTTTCTCAATCCGTTCATTTTCCCGTTTTTCCTTAACACTTTTAGAGGCTTGTTTAAGTGTTTTAATAGCGTTTTCGAATGATTCTTGTGTCATTTCGTATTTTTCAATGGCTTTTTCTTGATATTCTTGTTTACTGAGTTGCTCTGCTTCTTCTAAAAACGCCCAAGAAGCGTAATAGGAGGCTTCATAGCTGTATCTAGACACTTTTCCCAACATTTCACTCGCTTCCTCATAACTTTCTTGAGCTTTTAAGTGATTTTCCCTCTTATGATATGTTTTAGCCATTTCGATTAAATTCCATGCAGACGCATACGAAACCTTCTCTTGAGTTCTATTTTTTAAAGGTTTATATTCGATATTATTCAGCGAATCAAAGTAAGCTTCTCGAGCTTTTTGATAAAGTTCTGCTGAGTTCATATGATTACCCAATCGATCTTCTATACGAGTCATGTATTCGTAGGTCGAAGCTACATATGATGGATATCCACTTTCAATGCTTTCTCTGATAACATCGAGAAATAATTCTTTAGCTTGTATTAATGGCTTCGTATCCCCCTTAATAATACTAATCTCTTCGTAAAGAAGTCCTAATCTAATCTTTCCAATAAGAATTCCCGTCTTAGATTCTGGTGTATGTTCAATATATTTCTTAGAAGCATCTGCGGCAACCGACAGCATTTTGATTTTATCTTCCTTATTCTCGGAGAGGTCAGCAAGAGTTTTATGGGCAATATATAAGGAAGAGTAACCGACAGCTCGTACTAAACCTCCTTCGAAATTCTCAGCCATTTCTTCTGCCTGTTGAGCGTAGTGAGCCATTTTTTCTGCGTATTTATTCCGTTCGTCCTTCGAGGTTGAAAGAGCCGTTAATTGCGAGTAGGAATATGTTAACATCTGACAATACCACACAGATATTGGATGAGACGAAAAAACCTTCAAAGAATCTTTTGCGTGTTTTATCCCTTGTTTGGCGTAAGATATCCTCTGGTTCGTTTTGAAAAAACTCCTTTGGGCCATATTTGCATAATAGAAAATAGGCAAAAGGTTCGCATAGAATCTCGCATAGGAATATACTCCTGAGTAAATTTTTCCTAACTCCAGGATTTCTTTAACATCGTTTAAAATTCTTTTTTGGACATATTTAAATTTTCGACCGAACAAAGCCCACCAGTTTAAGGAATGCAAAGATAGAATTACCAGTGATTTAAAATTTGCTTTCCTTAAGTAAGTTAAAGCCTTTTCGAATAGCATTAATCCTTTGTCATTCCACTTCCTTTGTTCTGCTTCGTTCTCAATAAAATGAGACGCAAATATGCAATACCAATTCCCAGCTATAAAATGAATCATTCCAAGGGCTCTTGGATCTTCACATTCCTTAATAAATTTTAAAGCTTCTTCCGCTCTTGAAAGACTATCATTGAAATTTTTCTTTATGACCTTATCTCGCTTAAAATCTTTAAAAAAAACTTGAGAAATATTTAACGTCGCTTCAGCAATTAAAGACTCGGAAAAAAGTTGAATATTTCCAATATCTTTTGAAATTCTAACAGCTTCAGCGACTATTTTTATACCTTTCTGATAGATGCGATCAATTTCCGATTTTTCTGAGGAATACATTCCGAGAAAAGATAAAACTAGTGCTGCTCGACTCAATGTTCTTGCCATACTCTCTTGATCGTCATCTTTTGAATAAAATTCACTCGATTCGATAAAGAGTTCCCAAGAATCGCTAAATGCCTTTTTCACTTCGAATAAAGACCCACCAATATATCCTTTACCTAAAAATGTGCTTGCCCTGCATTCCAATTCCTTAGCCTTATTTTTTTTCTGATTAAAAAGATTCACAGCCTCATTATAAGCACTAATAGCATTTTTGTTTTGTACTACATACGCCTCCGCCGTTTCTGCAGTCTCGCCAGCCAAAAGATAAATCTCCCCGAGTTTTTTATAAAATTCTGCAGCTTTCGCCACCATTTTTTTATCTAAAAGAGATTTTACAACACGCTCGTACAGCTTTGCTGCTTCGACCCAGTTATAAACTTTTTCTTCAGCCTAAGCTTTTTCTAATAAGACTGCTTCATTATTCTCACTTATCATTATATTGAAACTCAATCTTTATAATCGCTTAAGAAATTCAAATTTCTTACGATGATATCAATTTTTCCTTGAATTAAATCTTTATCTATTCGCATATCTCAACCTTCGCATCTTATCGTAATATTCAAAATGTGGTTTGATATCCAAATATTCTTTCATAATCTTTGCTTCAAACTGAACTCTTTTATGGTCGTCTTTTGAATAGATAAGTTTTGAATTTTTAAGAACAGAAAAAAGAAATCTTAAAGGTTTTCCATTTAATATTCGTACATCGACGGGCTTAAAAGTATTGAATGTTTTTTTTAAAAGTTTTTCTAATTGTCCAGATAATTTTGCTTCGTACAAAACACCTGGCTTAAAATCGTTTCTAATTAACAATCCAATGTCAATATCTTCATAAAATTCGCTTGATAAAAAAGAACCGTAGAGATAAGATGCAATTATCTCGTTTTTTTCCGAGAATATTTGGTGAAATGCAACCTTAAGTTTTTCAAAATTCATTTTCTAATAATTTTAATACCTATTCAATTAAATATTTTTTTCGTAGAAAAAAGCATTAGCAATTACACAAGTTACATAGATAATTATTTTGAAACCGTTTTCCGACTTTTTAAAAACTTAACTGCTCGAAAAAGATGTAATTCAAAAAGCATATCATCGTGAGGGAACTCTTTTCTCACTTCTTTAACTAGTTTCTCTTTTTCTTTATTACTTAAATCCAAATCTTTCAAAAGATTCTTAATATCATATAACATATTTTAACCTCTATAATTCCGGTGGAGCAAGAATTTCTATAGATTTATAACCTTCTTTTAAATTAATTAAGTTAACTTCAATTCGAGTTTTTCTTTTTACTAAATGTTTAAAATTCCAACTAACTAAAATATCTAACGAATATACTGTAGTAAATGCTATATGCATAGCATCGCTTTCATATTTTTCAGGAATAAATCCTTCCGTAATGTAGATTTTTGATAATTGTCTAACTTCTGATGAGATTTTAATTTCTTTTCCATTATTAAGAGCGATTTTTAGTTTATTTCTCAAATTTTGATCGGTTACAGCATTTATTTCTTCAAGGTTTATATCTGAGTAATAAAGTTCATAATTCTTTATATTCTCCCAAAATTCTTTAGTCTGTTTTTGACGATTTAAATCCCTTTCGTCATATAATGCGCTATAAACCGAAGTATCTAAATATATCTTCAATTTTTTCATTCAATCTCAGTTTATAATAAGATAAAATGCTTTATTAAATATTAGGTTGTTAGAAATCTCAGCAGAATAGAAATATAAAATCCCTTTAATTACCCCTTTTTCTTAATAAATAATGCTTACAATTCGCAATTATATAATTTGTACATCCAACTTTTTTGAGACTAAACTTTTTAAATAATTTAAAATCTAATTTCTTAATATGGACAACCTTCAAGCAGCATTGGATAGCCTCGAAAAAGCTAGAGGATTTATTCCGAACCAGTTGATGCTTCTGGAATCGACCTTTTCTCAAAAAACGGTAATGTAAAAATCCGTTCCTTAAATGTATGGACATTGAAATCAATTTAGTAATATTAAAATCTTTAACATTCTAACAAATTCAATTTATTTATTTGAATAAATATTTATGATTGAAATTATATGAAGAATGTAGAGATCTCTTCATTAATTAGTAAAGTTTAACTAGTAAAATAGATATTAAATTAGTAAGTTTTTTTCAATATTATTAAGATAAGCTAGCAAAATTCAATTTTCATTTTGATAATTAAATAAATAGATGTACATCTATAATGGCTCTCTTAAATAGTTTATATATCTTAATTCCTAATATCAATTATAATGGAATTATTTAATGATTACGAAAATTTTAAAATATACGCTTTTTGGTCGAAAAAAGTCAGCGATTTAATTAATGAAATTAATAGCGTTCACGGTAAGAGTTACGCAACGCAACACGATATAACATTGAAGTTTATAAACGATAATATTTTTCAAGGTGAGGGTGAATTTAACAGGGAATTTAGGGAGCAAGGAAAAACATATCCGGACTTGAAAATATTTTTAAAGGCGCCAGAAAAGCGTTTTGAGGTCGTGGAATTACGGATTCACACGAGCGAATTAAAATACTTAAGGCGTGAATTAAATAAAAGGGAAAAGACTTTTTCTAAAAGCGACCACCTTTATTTTTCCTATTTTTTACAGCTTAGCTTGAAAGAGAAGGGCAAAGTTTTAAAAACTAAAACTTGCATTTATTACTTAGTCATAATAATACTTTCAAGTAAGACACGATTAATTCCTATAAATGATTTGGTGGATGATATAAAATTGGGCGCTGAAGATTTCACGAAAAAATTAAAAAAAGAGAGCGGAATTGATGATAATAAAGAGGAGCTCTTAGGCGTTGAAAATATGCTTAAAGTTGTAGATCTGGAACGGAAAGTCAGCGTGCTGGAAGCTGAATTGGACGAGAAAGACAGGGAATTGGACGTGAAAGACAAGGAAATAGATCGGTTGAAAGCACAATTAAGAAACGAGTAAAGTAATTTTAGTTCATTATCTTTTAATTTTAGCATTAAAAATCTCTGTTAAATATTGCAAGCAAGCAAGGTAGTAAATCCATATTTTTAATAATATTAAATCCTAAAATGAGCTAGTGTATCAAAATAATTGATACACACTGATGAGAGCGAATATGAATTTATAAAATCTGAGCTAATTAAATCGCCTATTAGCGTACCTTCAGAATTTTTACACCTTTACGACGAATTAAAGGAAGAGAAGGATAAAATATCTCAAGAGGACTCTAAAGAGTTAGATAATGAGCTCAATCAATAATATATAAGAAAAAAGCGGATAATGTTTATATTTTTCAAATTTTTTTTTAAATTCTTCATGTCTCTTTCAAATACAATAGAAATAAAAATCGAGATATAGAAATTAAATTAAACTAAGTAAAAAATGACAAATATAATTCAAATTGATGACGAAGTAAAAAAAAAACTCTTTCAAATTAAATTAAAGTTAGAAGAAGAAAGAGGGAGTGCCATAACTTATAATGAGTTGATTAATTACTTGCTGGA